>PBOG01000107.1 GCA_002724245.1 Planctomycetaceae bacterium | reverse complement strand
GTCGTCGGCTTCACGGTCGTCGGCGTCACGGTCGTCGGCGTCAGTTGAAACGGATTCCGCATCTTCCGCTGAGGCAGCAGACGCGTCGCTGGCCTCCGTCTCACGTCTCTCCGTCGTCGATGCCGTCTGACCGGCTCCCTGGCCCGATATTTTCTCCCATTTTCCGAGTTGCTCGTCGGTCAAAAGTGACCGCAACTGCCGCTCAAACGAACGCCGCGTAATCTGTCTCTGGACTTCGCCGCCACGCGACATCTGCTCATTGCGCTGCGTAATCAACCCTAGAACTTTTTCACGCTGCTCTGCGTCGAGACCAATGATGCTGGCCACCTCCGGTTCCGCCAACGAAGCCATACCCATGCGAAGAACGCGTAGCTGATTCAGGCGTTCCCGTTGTGTCAACGTAAGCAGTGCCATCCCAAGTTGCTCCGACTCCTTCACAAATGGAGCTAATTTGGCTTGTTTTTCAGCGTTGGGCAGGTCTTTGATTTGCAGGATCAACTGTGTGACCTGTTGCTCCCGTTTATTCACTAGAGCGGTCAGTTTCTCCCTGGTCTCGCCAGTAAGCCCCAGGAAGTCCGCACCTTCATCATCAATGGCCATCGCCAGAATCCCCACAAAAGTGGGGTCCGCAGAACGAGCCAAACCCGGCATGCTGACGAGCACAAACATTCCGCATAATACAGCCAAATACTGCGAAATACGGAGTCGGAAATTCGCAACACGTTTGAGAGTAGCCAAGGGATCAAACCTCCTGAGCACGGTTAGCCTGTAATCATCCGCACAGCTCAACCATCGCCAGCCCCCGAGAAGGGGGCACAGCGACTTATAAGTGACGTAATGTGCAACGCTGTTACACACGATCCCCGGCAGTTTGCGAACCGGATCTACCTAAAGCGCCTACGAGTCTACACTAATTGCCAGAACGGTACGCACCAAAAGCAAGACAAATTTTTCCCGTTTTTCTCGTCTTACTGACCGGTAGGTGTACCGAGAGATTTGATTAAACAGCCTGGTTGGCTCCCGGGCCGAGCTGTTGCCCATAGAGGAGCCTGCTTGCAAACGTAGCACAGGCTTTGGCCGCGCAATTGTCACGCATACCAGATTTATCAGCTTTCCAGTATCAGATGCACAAAACCCCTCATATTAGTGGCGGGCAACCCCTTGCTCATGAGTGTGGCCGGTAGCCGAGCGGCCCCGCAGATACGGATTCGGCAAAAGAGGGATTGGAAATCCAGTCCGGACACCCCTCCTGCCCTGTACGTCAGACGGTGCCCGTGCGAAATCTTGATGGAAACCCGGTCATTGCCAAAGTGCACATCCGGATCGATGACACATTTGTCCTGCTATTCCCGGAGCCACCAGCTCGCCAGGCAACCTGTTGCCAATACTCTCAGTACACCAAATCCACTTGTTGCTAGCGACAAGCAAACTTTCATGCCCAAGTCGCGCCGCGACAGAACGGTTTGTCAACCGCTGGATAAGATCACTGTGTTTTTTCGATTCGCCACTGAACGTTCCCAAGCGAAGGCACTCGAACGACACACGGGCGACACGATTTCAGAAAATCCCCGCACCAAACTGCTCGCCTTCGTTTTTTCTCGTTTTGGTCGCATCCTGGGCAAGTGCACCGTGTGGTGGCCGCAGTTCCGGTTCTGGTTCTTGCATCCGCAAATTTCCCAGGCTGTCCCCAGGCAATTCCGACTCGGTACGATCGCGATCCCCTGGACCGTCATAATCTTCATCATATCTCGACTTGTAGTCAGGGTTCTCGGCGCGATCCAGTTCCGCTTCAAATTCCTCGATGACTTTTCTCTGTATCACATCGCGACAATCAGAATGGATCGGGTGAGCGATGTCTGCGTAGAGTTTCGTCCGTCCAGCGGGTTCCGGCCCACGGCTCCTGGGCAAACGAACACTACACTGGTTACAGTATTTTGCCCGCAAGTGATTTTTGTAACCACATTCAGGGCAATGCGCGGTTAATTTTCGGCTGGGCATTGCCACGAAGGGGCCATCGGATCCTTCGATAATTTTCAGATCGCGAACAACAAAGCAGTCATCAAAAGTAATGGAACAAAAAGCCTGCAATCGATCGTCAGAATTCTCCACCAACTTGATGCGAACCTCGGTAATGTCCATGACGAATCCTCCTGTTCGGGTCGTTCGTGCCGAGGGGTGACGTAGGAAACGTAGTCGCGTTGAACACTTGCCCAACGCCCATTGAACGAATCCGACTCGCGATTCTTCGAGCATGGTAAGTGTTCCGGCAAACGCCAAAATAGCTGCTACCGCTACCAGTCATTTGATGGCCTAGACAGTCACTCTTCTCGAAGACTTGCTGCATCTTTTGAATCCATGGCGACAAACCGGCTGCCGCAGGTTGCAAACGGTTCGTCATACACTTGGCTACAAGAGGCAGATTCCCATTCTGCCCTGCCGACAATAGCGGCAGCAGCGGCACTGCTGTTTTGGCGGGGCGACACTCGCCGTAAACATCGGCTGTCCGCAAACCAGTGGGCGGCCGCACCACCACTACAGCCAATGGACAGAACTCGACTACGCGCTGAAGCTGATCGCCACGGCCGCAAAAAACCGCCGGTTCGCAATTCAAGAAGAACGGAATATCGCTCCCGATTTCCGCGGCCACGGCAATGAGTTTTTCACGAGGCCAATTAAGCCCCCAAGCCCGATTGGCCAACAGTAAACCGGCAGCAGCATCTCCGGAAGCACCTCCCAGCCCTGCAGCAGCTGGGATTCTTTTCACTAATCGAATAGCAGCACCCAGCTCAACTCCGGCGCGCTGCCTCAATCGTTCGACAGCGTGCCAGACCAGGTTGTCCTGCGGATCTGGAAGTTTGCCCATTGCACTCGCCTCACTGCGGCCCAACTCTGTCGCCAGGCCGGACGCCCAAGCACAATCAATTTGTAATTTTCCCGAACAATCAACTGCAAAGAACAAGCTGTCATATATCGATACAGCAACCATGAGATTTTCAATCTCGTGATAACCATCATTACGACGTGCAAGTACCTCCAGGAAGAGATTCAACTTGGCCGGCACGTTGACAACGAGCGAGTGATCAGGGTGTGAGAATTCCACAAGTCAAAGGCCAAGCCTCTCACATTTCTCTTAAGCGCAAACAGGACACTTCTTTCACCGCGTCCAAGATGAAGCAACAGGAGCTATCCAAATCTTATAGATCGTGTTCCGCCGGTCAACAGAATTTGCGTCGTCTGACCCTTGAAACCGATACATGTTGCAGGGCATTGGGCACAACTAGTCAAGTCTGCCAGACAATCCAGAACGATTGGAAGAATCCAGCGGCAGACTGCCGATGAACAATACGGATTCGTATTTATCGAGCATGAGCATTCGCCAGGCCCGAAGCACAGCCAGTAAAAGTCAAGTCCAGCGAGCAAACCACAGCTCCAATCCGCAAACGAACACATCATGAAGATCTACCCCGCGGACTCAAGACAATCAGAAGGGCAGAAGCAGATCGTGAATAAACATCCTGCTCGCTCGGAATCACTGCGATGAATCAAATCCAGAACACCGCCAAAACGAAAGCAGGCACCCATCCGAAACCGACTGCAGCGCGAACCGACAGTCCCAGCTCGGCAATCAGCATCCTCTGGAAGGGCGTTTGTATGGGCGGGGCCGACATTGTTCCGGGAGTCTCTGGCGGCACTGTCGCACTTATCCTGGGAATCTATGAGCGGTTGCTCACTGCCCTCAGCAGGTGCGACATGCCCCTGCTGCAGCTGGCGTTCAGACGCCAGTGGCGGCCTGCTGCACAACGCATCGATTTAGGGTTCCTGCTGTTGCTCGCAACAGGGATCCTGGTCGGCATGGTTGGTTGTGCCAGTACTGTCAGCCGTTTGCTCAGCGACGCCGGATCTCGTCCCTACGTACTCTCTATTTTCTTCGGCATGATCCTGGCATCAGCAATCCTTGTTTCGCGGCTCATTGAAACAGGATTTCAGCGTATGTTCGTACCGTGGACAGCTGGAATGCTGTTTGCCTTTTACTTGAGTGGCTTGCCCCAAATCAACCATCAACCGAATCCCGTCTCGTTGCTATTGTGTGGCGCATTTGCAATTTGTGCCATGCTACTTCCAGGCATCAGTGGTGCCATGATCCTGGTACTCCTGGGAGCGTATGAACATCTCATCGAAATCCCCAATGCGTTAGCGAGTGGCGAACGTATTAGCGCCAACCTGACCGAGCTGATCTCATTTGGGATCGGATGTGCTCTGGGACTCGTGGTGTTCAGCAAGCTATTGCGCTGGTTGTTGAAATGCCACGCCGCTATCACAATGGCAACGTTGTGCGGCTTCATGTTCGGCGCGTTGAGAAAACTCTGGCCGTTCCAGATAGACCGGACTCCGGAACTGCAATGGAAACGCAAGCAGTTCGAACCCTACCTGCCTGATTCGTTCGATACGCAGCAGGCCAGCGTCTTGATTGTGGGGGCCGTTGCGGGAATCCTCGTGCTGGGCATTGGATACCGGGTCCAGCAACAGCGCAGTAGCAGCACGCACCCGGTCCCTCCCTCCAACTTATAGTCTGAGGTACCGGCTCGTTAATCAACCTCCTCGTTAATCAACGTAAATGAACTCGTTGAGACTCATCAAGATTTGACAAAAGTCTGAGCGGGAGAGCAGCCCAGCATCGGCCCGCGAATCCTCCTGATAAGACTTCGCCTGGGCAGTCAGAAATTTTCGGGCCGCAGCAGCTTCCGCAGTCGTTGCCGGACGCCCAAGGGCAATCGCATAAGCGCGTTCCACCACCAGGTCCAGCGTGTCCGCGCCATTGTCTCTCAAGCGTTCTGCAAAGCGCCGAGCGTAGTCCCTGATCCGCGGATCATTCATAAACAAGAGAGCCTGAGGAGCAATCGTCGTAGCGGGCCGCTCACCAGTACTGGCCAATGGCTCTGGAGCATCAAAAATCTGTAACATCGGGATCAACTTACTCCGTTTGACCGTAAAATAGATGCTGCGACGTCGGGACGCCTGATCAAGCGTACCAGGTCCAAACGAAGTTCGATCCAACTGCCCGCTGACCGCAAGCATGCAGTCCCGAATTGCCTCCGCTTCGAGACGACGCGGCTGAAAGCGCCACAACCACTGATTCTGTGGATCACGCTGGCGATCTTCCAAATCGTCGACCGAAGATTGCCGGTAGGTGCTACTGGACATCATCAAACGGTGCAATTCTTTAAGTCGCCAGCCCCGGCGAATTAAATCCAGTGCCAGAGCGTCCAGCAACTCCGGATGACTAGGCCGCTCGCCTTGAATCCCAAAGTCATTGGTGGTAGCCACTAACCCACGGCCAAAATGGTGCTTCCACAAGCGATTGACAATAACTCGCGCCACGAGCTGGCCGGCCCCATGATCAACATCTGTAAGCCATTTCGCCAAACCAGCCCTGCGATAGGAGCTCTTGGCGCCAGCTGGAGGTTTCAAAGACCAGTGTTCCGGGCTCTGGGATTCTGGAACCAGCACCTGGAGAAACCCCATCGGTGCCACTCCCTGCTTCTGCAGGGGATCCCCCCGCGTCAGGAAGTAGGCCTGCGGGTAAAAGTGGGGAAAGCCACGTCCATCAGCATGATGTTTGATCGGCTTTACACCTTCACTGACAACCATCACGGTGGTTGGGGGCAAGTCCGCATCCATCCGCACCTGCACATTGCTTCGAATCGCAGTCGTGAACGTTGCTACCAACCGGTAATAGTCAGCCGATGGTATAGGATCAAATTTGTGGTCATGGCAGCGTGCACAGCCAACCGTCAGGCCTAACATTGACGTGCCCAAAGTTGCAACCATGTCGTCAAGTTCATCGTATCGCGCTCTCTCAAATTCGCGCTCAGTCAACTGCGTAGGCAACACGCCAGCTCCCAGGAAACCAGTCGCCATCAGAGCCAGTGGATTGTCTGGCGCCAATTCATCTCCAGCCACTTGCCATTGAGAAAACTGGTCGAACGGCATATCCGCGTTGAGTGCTCTAATAACAAAATCGCGATAATGAAAAGCGTGGGGGCGATCTGCATCGTGTTCAAACCCTGCACTCTCAGCGAACCTCACGATGTCCAGCCAATGCCTTCCCCAACGTTCTCCATAGTGAGAACTTGCCAGCAAATTCTCAAGCAGTTCTTCGTAGGCGTGAGGATGTTCATTGGCAACAAATGCTTCCACCTGGGCCGGCGAGGGTGGCAACCCCAGCAGATCAAGATAAACTCGCCGAATCAGGGTCCGTCGATCGGCCTCGGGATTCATGGTCAGCGCGTGCTCCTGGAACGTCGACAGCACATAGCGGTCGATGAAGTTGCGACTCCAGCGGTCGGCTTGCTGCGCAGCCAATGGTGGCCGCAGCTGCAATGGCCGAAACGACCAGAACTGACGCGATTGGTCGTCAATCCGACGCTTCGTCCAACCACCATTCCGGTCGCCGCCCGGTTCAAGGTTATGCGAATAGGCCACACCCAAATCAATCCACTCGACAACCGCATTCAATGCGGCTCCGTTCAGACGACTCCCCTCTGCCGGCATAGCAGGTTCTGCATCGTGACGAATGAGCCGAACAAGCAAGCTTTCCTCCGCCCTGCCCGGTTTGACGACGATGCCTGAATCTCCGCCCTTCAGGAGCGCCGCGCGCGTCGACAAATCCAACCCGCCCTTAGCCTGTTGTTGACCATGACAGCGAACACAACGATGTTGCAGAATCGCCGCAACCTTCTGTTTGAACAACGCACGCGAGGCTTCCATTCGCTGTGCGTGGTCTGGAGACACCGGAGGTGTTTCGCTCGCGCAGACCAGCAACACCGGCCAAATCACCAGGCAAAATCCCACCACAGGACACACTTTGAATCCGGACTTCATCACAACAGGCATCTCCCTGCATCTGGTTTCAATCATGGCTCCCAAGTCGCCACAACGGCCCCACTACCAACTGCAACTCTCGCACTTCCGTCGCAAACAGCGATGCGAACCATTGTCTCGCAATCATCCGAGCGGAAGCAACTTCGATCAATGGCTTCTGAGCTGGGCATGCAAATCTAGAAGAATACTCTTCATGACGTTGAGGTAATCGTGTGCTTCTTGCGGACACATCGTCAACGGTGGACTGACTCGGAGCACTTTCCCGGCAAGCGGTCCCAGCAAATGAATCGCCTGGCCATCGCTGTTCCCTAAATAGCAAGCTTCCACGCAGGCTATGGCAACATTTGCGGGGGAATGCTCACCCACTTCGCCGCACTCAATACCCCACACGGTCCCCTCGCCGCGAACATGAGTAATCAGACCTGTTTCTTTAAGCTCCACCAGGCCCTTTTCCAGCACCGTGGATAAGGCCTGTGCATTCGCCAACACATCACCGCCTTCAAATTCATCTAACGTCGCCAATACCGCGGCCGACGAGAGTGGGTTGGCGCTCCAGGTGTCCGAAGCTGCGCCGTAATCGAGCCCACTAAACAGCAACTGCGAACCAACGGCAGCACTCACGGGAACGCCATTCCCCAATCCCTTCCCAAGGCACACAATGTCTGGCTCAACCCCGTAGTGTGTGAAGGCGTACATGGTACCCGTTCGGCCGAAGTTCGATTGAACTTCGTCCAGGATGAACACCAGATCTCGCTCGCGACAAAATCGCTGCAACAGCTGCAAATACTCGGGATGAGGGTGATATGACCCGCCACCGCCTAGATAAGGTTCGGTGATGAGACAACACAAACGCGATCCGTGCTCGTCGGCCATCCGCGCCAATTCCTGTTCATAAGGCGCTAAATCAACCGGCTGTTTGCGGCTTTCGAGATCACTGCACTCATCGGTTGGAAGTGTCAAGAACCGGACTCGCGAATCCCGCTCTTTGTCCTGTTCTGTCCCGGTTACGGCCCCTGCCAGTCCTTTCTTGCCATGAAAGCCATGGCGTGTCGCCAGAATCATGTCCCGTTGGGGGTCGCGAGCCAGAGCAACCCAGAGTGCTTTTTGAATCGCTTCACTTCCACTGGCTGCCCACATCACTTGTTCGAGACGCTCACCGCCGCTTTCCTGGCGTAGATTGCTCAGTAGTCTCTCAGCAGCAGTAACCTCCAAATCTGTAATTGCGTTGTAGGCTGTCAGTGGACTGGCGTTGATATAGGGAGCATCCGTCGCGAGATCTGCAAGCTCCAGATAGCCCAGAACCCGTCGCCACCACGCCGTGGGATTATGCCCCAGGTTCGCCACCAACACACCTGACGAAAAATCCGCAAGTTTGCGATCGTCGGCAGTCCAATGATAAGCCCCGGCGCTCCGCGCAAACACGGCTTGCGACGGAGTGAAAGTCCGTAAGGCTTTAGGTTCCGCCAGATCGGCCCGTGCACGAATCGCATTGGAACGATCTTCTTGTTGGTGCTGAATACTCGACATGGCCCCGGTCCCTGAATTCTGGGACATGGTGCTACCTTTCTGCCGGTGTTGGCGGCGCAGTATGAACGTCAATGCGACGATTCTCGTTCGTCCGCTGGCAACTCGCAAGAGGCCGGGGCGTGTGCCGAGTTATTGCGGGCCTGGGAAAACTGCACTTGGGGTATCACGGCAACTGGTGGGCCACGACAAGTCACCTAGCACGTGCGAGCAGGAAAAGCTACAACCAGCGGCGCAAGTCCAACCCCAACACCCTGGTCGACAAGACGTCGATGAGCCACAATGGGAGATTAAGGACACACCAAGACTCGCCGCATTCGGACCTCTTCTGCATGGTCGCTTCATTCATTCTGATACCTGGTCGCACTAGCCGCCAAGGTTGTGGCATTAACGAAGGCAAATTCAACGAAACCTACCAACAAGAAACACACTTGTTGCAAGTAGCGCCAAGCGACATGGAACAACTGGGGCTCACCGCTGGTGACACGGTCAGATTGACTAGTGATTTCGGACAGGCTGAAGTGCCGGTCATTGCGGCCAAACGCGACGAACTCCCCGCAGGCCTGTTATTTATTGCGTATGGTGATATATCCAGTCGATTGATGGGTGGAGACACACATGGCTCGGGAATGCCCACAAGCAAGGGACTCGATGTAGAATTGGAGATTCTCTAGAGCCAATCGGAAGCGTCTCGCTCACACCTTAATGAACCAACTTCGGAATGAAATAGCCGTAGCTCCTACGAGCCGGGGCACCAAAGGAAACTTAGAAGCATGGCAGTTAGTCCTCCTCTCGACGCCAAACAATTGGACAACCAGGTCGAACATAAGGTCGTCCAGGATGCAACTTGTACGTTTTGCGGCTGTGTATGTGACGACATTGATCTGCATGTCGAAGGAGACAAGATCGTGGACGCGAAACGCGCCTGCGTCTTGGGGAGCTCCTGGTTCCTGAACCATGAAATTGAACACAGGCCCTCTTGCCATATTGACGGCAATCCGGCCGAAGTCGCACAGGGCGTCGAACGGGCTGCACAAATTCTGGCCCAATCCAAGTACCCCTTGATTTATGGCCTCAGCGATACCACCAGCGAGTCACAGCGCGTCGCTGTCAGTATCGCGGATTGGATTGATGGGACGGTCGATACGACAACCAGCGTTTGCCACGGTCCGTCAGGAATGGCATTTCAAGGAGTCGGGGAAGTCACTTGCTCGCTTGGTGAGGTACGCAACCGAGCCGACATGGTTATGTTCTGGGGCTCCAATCCCGCAGAAAGCCACCCGCGACATTTCACAAAATACAGTCTGATGCCCAAAGGAATGTTCGTGCCCAACGGCCGTAAAGATCGTACTGCGGTGATCGTAGACGTGCGCAAGACGAAGAGCGCTAAAGCTGCTGATATCTTCGTACAAATCAAACCACGCAGTGACTTCGAAGGCCTCTGGACCCTGAGAGCACTCGCGCAAGATATTGAACTCGACGCCGATCAGGTACTCGCGGACACGGGTTACCCCCTGGACAAATGGCAAGACTTGATGGATCGCATGAAACGCGCTCGTTTCGGTGTCATTTTCTTCGGCATGGGTTTGACCATGACACGGGGCAAACATGCCAATAGCGAAGCTCTCCTGGCCCTAACTCGTGACATGAATCGCCACACACGTTTTGTCTGCAAACCGAATCGAGGCCACGGAAACGTCACTGGCGCAGACAATGTCGTTGCATGGCGAACAGGATATCCATTCGGAGTCAACATGAGCCGCGGTTATCCACGTTTCAACCCCGGTGAATACACTGCCTCTGATGTACTCGCGCGGGGTGAAGCCGACGCCGCCATGATCATTGCAAGTGATCCCATGGGCAATTTCAGTCAACCTGCTCGCGAACACTTGAAGTCGATTCCTTACATCGCCTTTGATCCGAAAGAAACTCCCACAACAAGACACTCGGCCGTCGCTTTCACTGTCGCCACCTACGGTATTAATGTGCCAGGCACGGTCTACCGAATGGACGATGTGCCTATTCCGTTACGTCCGGCCTTTGAATCACCCCACCCAAGCGATCTGGAACTGCTTACGAACATCGAAAAACGTGTTCGAGAGCTCAAGAAACAACAATCCGCCGTAAAGAAACACCGTCCATCGCTGAGGCCCGCGTGAACGGCGCTGCATCCACTTCGGATGCCTGTGTTCCGCGCTTGCATATTGTCCTGCATCAACCGGAAATTCCACAAAACACGGGAAATGCAGGGCGTACCTGCCTGGCAGTGGGCGCGAAGCTTTGGATGGTTCGCCCGCTTGGATTCCAGCTGAACGAAAAAAAACTACGGCGGGCCGGCCTGGATTATTGGACCGACCTGGATTGGGAAGTAGTCGACAGCTGGGAAATTCTCGTTAACCGTCTTCCCGCACGCAAATGGTGTTTCTCCAAATCCGCGGAACGCATCTACACAACAGCAACGTTCGAACCCGGAGACGCCCTGGTATTTGGCAGCGAAACGAGTGGCTTGCCCGGATCGATTCGCGATGCGTGCCCGGAACAGGCGTTGAGGATACCGATGGAACCACCGGCCCGCAGCCTCAACCTGGCAACCAGTGTGGCGATTGCTGGTTACGAAGCGATTCGTCAATGGAATACTTGATGAGTCCAGGTACCACACAGCGGCGTACGTGCGCCGTCAGCCGTTTGCCGGCAGTCCCAGGTTATCAGCGCGACCCGACGTGATCGAACCATCTGCGTTCCAGCCGCGCAGTTCATTGTAAAGCCGAACCGCAACCCGCAGCTGCTCTGGTGACAAACGGGCCTCTGAATTGTCCTGCTGGGGTTCTTGCAAGAAGCGATCCGGCAAGCTGTCTTCCTGCGGTGTCCAACCAGCTCGAATATTGAATAACTTTTTGGCCGAAACGATACGGTTTGCCGTGGCAACCAGCTCTTCTGCAGAAACGTCCCACCCCGTTGTCACTTCCAGCATCTCAGCCGCCGACTGGAAAAACTCCGTGAACACACGACGTAAAAACTTGCAGAGAATCATGGAATCCATGATGGTCGCTGCGTTTTCCGTTTCAATCGCCAAAGGAACCGACTGTGAAGTTAAAGCATACCGATTCACACGTTCCGAGAAGTCGACTTCATAAGCACCACTGCGATTGTGATCTGCACCCCGACTTCCCACGGCAAATCCCAATGCCATGGTCTGCAGTGCCCGCGGCTCATAACCTGGAATCTCAAGTCCCTTGACATGCGGTGCGAAACGAGCTGAGTCACCACCCAGCCTGTCCGCAAGCCGCCGGCTGCCTTCTGCCAGCCAATCGCCTACACCGTCACGTTGGCCTATCAAGTCAATCGCGCGGAGCAACGCTGTACCATCACCAAAAGTCAACCACGGTAGATCGAGCAGGCCTCGTTCGACACATTCCATCGCAAAGCTGATCGTTCCACCAGTACTGATCGTGTCGATACCCAGCTCATCACAACGCCTCGAAGCCTGCAACACGACCTCGGAATCGCTGATTCCACACAACGGACCCAAGGCAAACAAGTTCTCATACTCCACACGAACACCTGGCTCTGCCTCCGAACTGGAGCCAAGGGAATACAGATGCTCACAACCAATGGTGCAGGCAGCACAGGTCGACCTTGCGTGCCCCCCCTTCTCAGCCAGAACAACAGGATCGAGTGCGGCCACATCGGCAAATTGTCCCTGTTGAAAATTTCGACTCGGTAAGGCTCCAAGCCGATTAAACAAAAGCAAATTCGACGCCGTACCCAGTTCGCGGTATTTCGCCGTCGCCGGGCCAAGCGAACGAGATGAAAGCTCTTTCGCCAAACGCGTCAAACCAGCCGGGTCAGCCCAACGACAGCGTTGTGTTCCACGAACCACTATTGCCTTAATGTTCTTGGCACCCAGAACAGCACCACTACCACCCCGACCGGCATGCCGTCCATCATGTGAAATCGTCGCATACCGCACCCGGCGCTCACCGGCCGGTCCAATTACAGCGTGTCGAAAGCCGGGACCATACTGCTGGGAAAGGCTTTGCTGTGCCGCCGCACAGTCGCTACCCCACAACTCTTTTGCCGGTTCAACCCGTACATCACCCTCGTCGACAACTAACACAGCAGGTCGATCCGCAGACCCTACCAGTACGATCGCATCGCAACCCGTTTGTTTCCCGGCAATCGCGAAGCCACTACTGGCAAGCGAATCGTTAATACGATTGGTCAGTGGACTTTTACTGACTACGGCAAACTTGGCCGATGTCGTCAAGGGGCTTCCGACCAATGGGCTAAACACAAAAGCAATCGCCGCAGCCGCGGACAATGGGTCCACTGTGGCGCTGCCTTCCCGCAAAAGCAAATAGGTTCCCAGACCGCTCCCGCCAAGGTAATTTCGCAAGACCGTCGGCGTTAACTCAACGCGTTGCGCAACCCCTGTTGAGAGGTCAATTCGCAAATAGCACCCATGATATCCGGGCGGTGGTTGGTAGTTATTGGGCACAGATCAGAAGTACTCGACACGGATACTCGACAACATAGCCAATCGCCAGCAGCAGCGACACGACACAGTACTAAACAAGAAAATAAACCGTTGTCACTCAACTCTGTCCCACGACGTCACGCACCCCAGTGCAACACGCACCCTCTATCCACCTGCATCTGCAGACATGACCAGCAATGTCTGGCCACACGACAAAGGTGTTGCTGGATCTGAAATAAAATCGCACCCGTCCACATTGGCCGCGCAAGAGGCATGCAACCAACCATTCTCCAGACAACCATTACTCAGTGTCGGAAACCGCCGCACCAGCGCCTCGATTACATCCGCCGCTACAACAGAAGAAGTTGCAAACGCTAACTGGACACGATCCACACCTGCTCTTTGTCGTGGAACACCGTAGAACTCCACATCGACTTTTGTCTGCGCTACCATTTGTTCATCGTAAGCCAAACGGTGCAATCGCGAAATGGTAGCCCCACTACCTGCGTTGCTGAGAATCATGACACCCACAGGATGTTGCCCCACGATTGTTCGCAATGCCCGGAAAACGCACTGGTGGAATGACGCAACCGGTGGCCGGAGTTCGGTCAGCAAAAACCGGGCTCAACCATAACGGATCACGAATTCACCAACAGCAGCAAAAGAATGGTAAGCGGACCGGAAACTGCTGCGCGGCAAGTAGTCGTGTTGCGCAACACGACTGCGCTGGCCACAAATCGGCAACAGCCGCTGTGCCACCACGGTACACCTTTCTTTATCCCGTGCTTTCCAGGTCCGCGCCGCAAAGAAACCATATATTCAGTCAGGGCCAATGCGGATCACGTTTTTCATGAAAGGCCGCAAGGCCTTCTGAAGCTGCTGCTGTAGTACGCGAAGTCGCACTAACTGCCGCACCCGCTGAGAGCATTGTTTCCAGTGTTTCCTCGATCGTTTCGTTGAGCAATTTCTTGGTCAGCTGCAAGGATGTCGGTGCCGACTCGGCACACATTTCCGCAATTTCTTGGGCGCGAGGCCAAACGACATCTTCATCGACCAGTTCGTGGTACAAATTCCATCTGCATGCTTGATCCGCTGAGATCATCTGTCCCGTCAGCAGTAAACGCGCGGCAATCCCCCCCCCCACGCGAAAGCGCAAAAGGGGCGCCACCAGTCCCGCAACCAAACCAAGCCGCGGCTCCGGTAAGCCAAACTCTGCCGCCTCTGCAGCAACTACGGCATCCGCCGCGAGCACGAGTCCAGCCCCTCCCGCAACGACCGGCCCATTCACTGCAGCGATAATCGGCTTGGGAAAAGACAACATGGTCTCAAGGAGTCGCTTGTAACTGACCACATCCTGATACCATTGCGCTTGCCGTGTCGGATTTGCTGCGGTGAGTCGCATTTCATCCAGGTCCATGCCCGCGCAAAAACAAGACCCGGCCCCGGTCAAGATCACCGCCCGAACAGCACGTTCCTGATGGAGATCATCAAACGCCTGTTGCAGTTCTTCCAAGACCCTGCGAGAAAGCGGGTTGCGCTTCTCAGGGCGGTTTAGTATTACGGTACCGCTG
>PBOG01000106.1 GCA_002724245.1 Planctomycetaceae bacterium | reverse complement strand
GTGGTGGTCGTGGTGGCGGACGCCCTGAAGGCCGCGGTGGTCGTGGTGGCGGACGCCCTGAAGGCCGCGGTGGTCGTGGTGGTGGACGTCCTGAAGGCCGTGGTGGTCGTGGTGGCGGACGCCCCGAAGGCCGCGGTGGTCGTTAAACGGTTCGGTTGCCCTGCTCTGCTCTCCGGAGCATGTGAGGTTTCAAGTCTGCTTTGGTTACGTCGAGGTATCGTCGCTCACGTTAGTGATGATTTGCTCGATAGCTCGTTTTCCTCTGCTTGTCAGTTTGTGACCCTTTGCGGTACGGGCAATCTGCTGCGAGAGGATGAGCGACCAGGTTGCCAGATAATGCAGGATGAATCCTTGTGTCTTTGTCCAGGCGGTAGCTTCAACGGTTGCGCCCAGGCTGGTTTTGCGTTCTGCCTGATACAACGCGCGTAACTGGTCGTGGCAGGCGAGTCGAAATGCAAGACGTGTTTGTCCTAACCCCTTGCTGATCATTCCGTGCCGTGGCGCGAAGAACATCGCCAGAATAAATAACATGCCGGCCACGACTGCCATCATGCCGGCAGTGCTGGCGTCTTTGATTTCAGGAAATCCCAAACGGGAAAACACAAGGGCTGGCAGAGTTAGTGCCATGGCGTGCCCAACCAGAGCCGTGATGAATGCGATGGCCAGGGTGACCACAAGTCGTATTGGTAGACGGTCAGTCAGCAAGCTGGCAGTGGCGGCTGGCGCGACCAGCATGGTGATGACCAGGATACTTCCTACGCTTTCGAAAGCCGCGACGAGCGTGGCGGCTGTAGTAGCCATGAGAGCGTAATGCATAATCCGTGCGCGGATGCCAAGAGTTGTGGCAAGACTGGGGTCAAAGGCACTGATGGTGAGTTCCTTATAGAACAGCAAGACGAGGGTCAGGTTCACCACAAGCAAGCTCCCCACCATGGCTGTTGCCCGAGGGACTCCTGCTACGCCCAGTTTGACGGTTTCGACATTCCCGTACAGTACACAGTCCGGGTCAATGTGAACGGAATCGGCCTTCAAGCGGATCAGCAGCAGGCCAAAGGCGAACAGGGAGGTAAAGACGACGCCGAGTGCTGCGCTACTTTCAACATGGCCCAGCCGCTGGACAAATTCTGTCAACATGGCAGAGACTACGCCCAGCACGACTGCTCCACCAAATAAGAAAAGGGGGAGTGTCGCTAATTGCGTTGACGGGCTGATCCACTCTGCATTTCTCAATCCGTAAGACATCAAGAACGCCAGGACGATACCCGGCAGGACGGTGTGACTGAGGGCATCTCCCATCATGCTCTGTTGGCGCAGGACCAGGAATACACCAGGTAATGCACAGGCCATTGCGGCGAGTGCTGCCGTAATTACGATCCAGGTATCGAACGAACCCCAGGCAGACAATCCGTGTTGTATTTCGGTGAACATGTTGCGGTATGTGCGGTACGGTAAATGAAGCAGTGCGGCGGGGCATGCCGGCGCAAAAGCAGGTTCACGATGCAGCCATTTGTGGATACTTTTTGAAGAGCGCGGATTCCAGACCCGAGATGATTTCGGGATCAAGGATTTGTTCGATTCGATCCGCGTCCCGGTCGACGTGCCCCGGCGCAACATCCGCATGTTGTAACAGATAGAGTTCCCAGAGACGGTGGTTGCGTGCCGCGCGGTGTGCCGCACGTCCTCCCTGCGCGGTTAACCGGTGTCCGCGGCCAGGATGGGAAGCCAGGTATTGAGCTTTTTGGGCTTCATGAAGACTTCGCCGTAGTTGTTTAGCGGTCCAAGACCGCTTCGGTAACAGGTCCTCTAGAGTCACTGTTACATCTGTCAAGGCTTGCTGAGGATTTGGAAGGAGCGCTGTTTCGACGGTTTCAAAAATCGCGAGCAGTAGCTGCTGCGTGGCGATTCGCTGGTTAAGGCGGCGTCGCGTGTACCAACGTAATAATACGCCGCGGCGAGTACCGAAACAGAGGCTTGCACAAAACATCACTGAACCGGTCAGTACGATCACTGCGCCGGCGGCGAGACGTGAGAACAAGGCGCTCGATACAGCCCCCACGTAACATGAAACGACGCCTATCACGGCTGCGCAAAACGTCATGTGAGAGAGTTTTTCGGTCCAGAAACGAGCGGAAGCTGCAGGGATGATCAGTAGGGCTACAACCAGCAACAGGCCGACACTGCGCAGCCCAATAACACACACCGCGACCACTAGTCCCATCAAAATAAGGTCCAGTAGTACGACCGGCCAGCCTTGAGAGGATGCGAATTGTTCATCAAAACAGAGCAGTCCAAACTCTTTAAATAGAAGTCCAGCTGCCACAATGGCGACGATCGCGACCCGCCAAATCAAATCGACTTCGCTCTGGGTTATCGTAGCAGTATTGCCGTAGATGAAATTTCCCAGGCCCGCCTGACTCCCGGTAGGGAGCTTCTGGATGATGGTGAACAGGACAATTCCCAGGCCATAGAATGCGCCAAGGGTGATGGCCAACGCAGCATCTTCTTTGATACGTGTGCATGAGCGAATGATGACGGTCGATACCATGCCGGCAATTCCTGAAATTGAGGCTCCGATCAGCAATCCCGGTAACCACTTGCCGCTTTGTGGCTCACGGAGCTCCATGATCAGAAACGCGATGGCTACGCCAGGAAGCGAAGCATGCCCAACGACATCGCCGAGGAGTGATCTTTTCCGCAGCAACAGGAAAGTTCCGGTAATGCCGGCGGCGAGTCCCAGCGTTGTTGTTCCCCAGAGTACGATGCGGGTGTTGTAGTCCTGCATGAGCAGGACCCGTTTGACGTCCGCCGCTGCTGGCCAAGCGAGGCGATTGTCGGCCAGCGAGCCGGCAGGTTTCTGAGATGTTGTCTGGTGACCTTGGCCTGACGCCTCGCTGTGCGGTGATATCTGGGCCGTTATTTCCTGGTTGCTCCAGACGATAAACAGGAGGCAGATGGCGGTTTGCATAGCAGATCTGCGGACTGCAAAACTACCGGTTTTTGAAGGCCAGTCGAGTTGCCTTTGGAAACTCATCCGGAAGTGCCTTTCCCGACGATGCGGTCAGTGTTTTCCAGTAGCATCAATCGGCCACCGTAGGTCTTACGGAGATTGTCTGTAGTGAATACGCTTTCCACAGATCCCGTTGCTACCAGACGCATATTCAACAGGATCACTTCATCAAAGTATTCAGTGACAGTTTGCAGGTCGTGGTGAACGACCAGGGCAGTCTTACCCAGAGCTCTCAATTCTCGGAGTATTTCAACAATGGCTCGTTCGGTAGCGGCATCCACTCCGGTGAACGGTTCGTCCATCAGGTACAAGTCTGCGTCCTGTACAAGAGCTCTCGCCAGAAACACCCGTTGTTGCTGTCCGCCGGATAAACGGCGGATTTGTCGATGTGCGTAATCCGCCATGCCGACTCGAGCGAGGGCGGCAAGTGCGGTTTTTCGGTGTCGCGGTAGTACTGGAAGGCACCAGCCCACCTTGCGGTAGAGCCCCATCACAACGACATCCAGAGCGCTAACGGGAAAATCCCAGTCCACACTCTCGCGTTGAGGCACATAGCCAACCCGATGACGTTGCTTTTGGTAAGGTTCGCCAAAGAACCGTACTTGGCCTGAAGCACGCGGAATCAATTCCAACGCCGCATTAATCAGAGTGCTCTTGCCGGCTCCGTTGGGGCCGACAATTGCCACGAGTTTGCCAGCCGGGGCGACGTAATCGATGTCCCAGATTACGGGTTTGCGTTGATAAGCCACGGTCAGGTCGTGGATCGACAGTGGTGGTACAACAGTTACGGCGGGCGGAATGGATTCGGATGCCATGTCAGATCACTGCCAAGACGCACATTCAGATGGCCTCGGATCTTGTATCCATACGGATTCCGTAGACCTGTAGAAAGCGTCGATCTGCATCGTGCGGATCTAAATCTGTGCCAGGTTGGCCGGCCCTAGAGTTTCTGGTTAAGTCCATTTTCAGCAGCCTGTCCACCAAGCGCACCGGCAATGACAGAGGCATTGTGATCCATCATGCCGATGTAGGTGCCGCGGTAGGTGCCAGGTGCACCCATCGCGTCTGAAAACAGACTGCCTCCAATCTTGACCTCCCAGCCACGTTCTCCACAACCTTCAAGTATCGCCTTGATATTACGATCGGAAACGCTTGATTCGACGAAAATGGCTTTTATCTTGCGAGTGCAAATAAACTCCACAAGTTCGTTGATGTGCTTCAGGTCGGCATCGGATTCGGTACTCAGGCCTTGCACCGATTTGACTTCGATCTGGTAGGCGCGAGAAAAATATCCAAAGGCATCGTGGGCTGTTATCAGGACGCGTTGATCTTCAGGAATAGAGGCAATTGTTTTACGGACGTAATCATCGAGCTTGGTCAGTTCGTCCTGGTAATTCTTCGCATTCTTTTCATACGTTTCTTTATGAGCCGGATCAAATTCGCTTAGTGCGTCGGCGATTTGCGAGACGCATGCACTCCAGGCCTGAACATCCATCCAGACGTGTGGATCCCAGTGCCCGGCGAATTCTGGTGGCTCACGCAGTAGCTTTGGATCAATACCTTCGGTGACAGCATAGACGGGAATGCCGGTGCGCTGGACTTGAGAGAACGTATCGCTCATGCGCCCTTCGAGCATTAAACCCGAATAGAAGATGATGTCTGCGTCGCTGAGTTGTTTGACATCTGAGCTCGTAGGGCGATAGAGATGTGGATCAACTCCTTCGTTCATGATGCCAGTGACGGTTGCCTCAGATCCGGCAACTTGTTTGACGATGTCGGTAACCATGCCACATGTGGAGACGATTTCAAAAGGCGTGGTAAGGTCGGCTCGTTGACGCTTGCCCGCTCCATTTGATGTTGCCGGCGCATTGCAACCAGACAGAAGTGTCAGGCTGGTAAGTGAGACGATAAACGTAGTACGTATGAGGTAGTACATGATGCTTTGTCACTGAGGATTCTGTGTCAGAAAGGATCGAGATGTGCAGGAGCAACCGCCGACCCGTTCGCGTTTCAATTGGCTGCGTCAGCGTATGTAACGAGATTTACACGTCTGTTCAGCCAGATACCTGTGCATCGCTGGAGCCGACTGGGCGTGTGGAACTCCGCTGAGACCAGTTGGGCAATCTAGCCAGTGCTTTTTTTGACTAACCAAAATATTTTCTTTCGCCAAGAGAAAAGTGTCAAGGGTGGAGCGTCTCGCCACGATCTTTGTGACCATTCACGCTTCAGCAAGAGCGCCTGACAGCTCGGGGGAGGCTGCGGGATATTTTTGTGCTTTGCCGTACAGATGCAGTGTTACCCGCCAGTTTGTGAAGGCTGGTGGCCTCTGAAACCAGTACACGGACATGGGGGCTGGTAAAAAGAGGGAACGAAATGGCCGGTAAAAGAACCGTGTTGTTCACACTAGGGATTGTGTTGCATCTCGATTCCGGGCGTGGGCCCGTCTCTGTTCCGGCGGCACAACATTGTTTTGCACAAGTGATTTTCTTAGCATTGGTGCGGAATGCTCGGCCAGCGGAATGCTCGGCCATTGGAAACCAGACAGCGGAAACGCCGTTTGCAGATAAGTTGTTGCTACGGAAAGAAAAATGCCGGAAACAAAGATTGGATTAGTTGGCGCCGGGCAGATGGCGCAGGCATTGGCCAGTGGATGGGTCCAGGCGGGTTGTGTCCCGGGGCGCCAATTGGTGATCTATGATCCAGCCGCTGCATCAATCGCGGCATTCAAAAAGAGTATTCCGGATGCCCAAGTCGCGACAGGGAACCGCCAGGTCGTTGCGGAGTCTGAGGTTTTTATCCTGGCGGTCAAGCCGCAAGTGATGCAGACCGTCCTCGATGATCTAAAAGGTAGCGTTGGAGGTGACAAACTGGCTGTTTCAATTGCGGCCGGGGTCTCGCTAGAGCGGCTTTGTACCGGACTCGGCACCCAACGCGTGATTCGTGTTATGCCGAATACACCTTGCCTGGTGGGGGCTGGTGCATCAGCCTATGCGTTGGCTGATGGGGCGAACGCTGAAGACGGGAAATTAGTAGGAAGTCTATTGGACGCAGTCGGAACAAGTGCTTGTGTCCAGGAGGAGTGGTTGGATGCAATCACCGGGTTGTCGGGGTCTGGGCCGGCGTTTGTGTACACCATTATCGAGGCACTGAGCGACGGTGGAGTACTGATGGGATTGCCACGTGAATTATCTACGGCATTTGCCGTCCAAACGGTCCGTGGTGCTGCCCAGATGGTAGACGAGACGAAGGAACACCCGGCAGTCCTGAGGGATCGTGTGACCAGTCCAGGTGGGACGACGATTGCTGGCTTGCAAGTGCTGGAGTCGCATGCGGTCCCCGCAGCCTGCATTGCAGCGGTTCAGGCTGCCACGGATCGTTCTCGCATGTTGGCGAAACCGTGACGTGTTGTTGGGCCAGTACAATGTGCTGCAGTGACACACTCAAATCGCTCTCGGGCGAAATGAATGAAGACTCACTAAGTTAGGGATGCGAATGCCGGGTATCTTTTGTTTGGTCGATGACAAACATATTCCCCTGTATCGGATATTGTGGGTGGCGCAGGTTCCCCACTTTTGTGGTCACGAAGATTGCGATCATGAAGGCGACTATGAAGTACGTCTCGAAATGGATGAATCCGTATGGGTAAATTCACAGCAAGAACGTGATCATGTGTTGCGTTCGCTGGAAGCCTGGCAGACCGGGCAGGAGCCAGGGCCGGATGTGGGGTATTCTGATTCTTAGCACGACGAGACGATTGGCAACCGGAGTTTTCGGCAGTGTTGGCTCTGTCTGTAAGGCTTCGGCGGAACGCTGTCTGGCAGCGAGACTGTTGGCTGAACGAATGGATTCGCACAGGAATCGACGCAGAACACGAACGCAATGTTCAATCTAGAAAGCAGACCCACGCATGTCACTTTTTGAGAACGACGAGTACCGTTGGCGAGAAACTTTCTTTGTGCTTTTCAAAGAAGAAAAGCGGCCGACTGTCGAAACTGTGCTTGAGAGTCTGGGTACCTTGGGTGGTGGTTATGAATTGGCGGGGGCGGGACCTGAAGGGGGGCAATTTGAATCTCTGACGCTGGTTTCGCCAGCTGATTTTTCTGGAATGGACATCAGTTATGTCGCAGGCGAGGAAATTCAGGATCAGATTCACGAGTTGCAGGAGGAGCTGGATGTCAACGATTTGACACCAGAGGAAAGGCAACGCTTTGATATGCTTGCAGGGTCCACTGCGCGCTTTGACATCTTCCATTTTGAACAGCTTGTCCCTGGCAGTGATGAAGAAGAGGAGTTTTTGGACCCAGGGTCCCTGTTGCTGGTACTCGAAACTCTGGCTAGCGCGGTAGATGGAGTAGGTGTGGATCCGCAATCGGGGACATTGGTCTAGTTGTAGTATCGCGTCTCCGGAAAGACGAGCATTCCTGTTTGCGTGTGAGGTGGTCGCGATGTGAACGATGGACCGTTGACAATGGCACACCATCCACGAAGTGTCCTCATCGTTCACCCGAGCAATCAGAAAACCCTTCTTGTTTCAGGAGTAAGTCCGAAGCTGTGTCGCGAGACCAATTGGCGAACGAGTATTTCGAGCAATTACAGGTGGAGCCTTATCCCGTTCAGGAAGAGGCGTTACTGGCATGGTTTACGTCGCAGGAAGGTGTGTTGGTATGTGCGCCGACGGGGACTGGCAAAACCTTGATTGCTGAAGCGGCTCTTTTCGAAGCTCTGCGAACCGGGCAACGGGCCTATTACACCACGCCACTGATTGCATTAACCGAGCAGAAGTTGCGTGAATTGCAGGCTTCTGTCCAGCGCTGGGGATATTCTGAAAATGACGTGGGGCTGATCACAGGCAACCGCCAGGTCAATCCGGACGCACCTGTTCTGGTTGTGGTGGCGGAAATTTTATTCAATCGGCTGTTGCATGGCGGGAAGTTCGATGGAGAACGTGTTGCGGCAGTCGTGATGGATGAATTTCACAGCTTCAATGATCCAGAGAGAGGTGTCGTATGGGAATTGACGCTAGGACTTTTACCAAAAAATGTACGTATGCTGCTGCTGTCTGCCACCGTAGGGAATCCCTACGAATTTGTACGATGGCTTGCCACATCGCATCAGCGGCGTCTGGAGCTGGTGCAGAGTAATGATCGTAAGATCCCGCTCTCATTTCACTGGATTGGTGACCAGCTGCTGGCGGACCAATTGGAGGAAATGGCGCAGGGCGGTGATGAAGAACGCCGCACGCCGACATTGGTATTTTGTTTCAACCGAGAACTCTGTTGGAGTACGGCCGAGCAGCTTAAAGGAAAAAAACTGCTGATCGACGGCCAACAGGCCGCTCTGGTTGAAGCGCTGGATGGGCACGATTGGTCACTAGGTGCGGGGCCCAAGATCAGGCAGCTTTTGATGCGTGGCGTCGGGGTTCACCACGCCGGTGTGCTGCCCAAGTACAAACGGATCGTCGAGGACTTGTTTCAGCGCAAGCTGCTTACCGTTACGGTTTGTACAGAAACGTTGGCTGCTGGGATTAACTTGCCGGCACGCAGTGTCCTTCTTCCGAGTTTGCTTAAAGGGCCCCCGAAGAAAAAACGTCTTCTGGATGCGAGTGCGGCACACCAGATGTTTGGCCGGGCAGGTCGCCCGCAGTTCGATGTTGAAGGACATGTTTACGGACTGGCTCATGAAGATGACGTCAAGATTGGACGCTGGCGCGAGAAATTCGACCAGATTCCAGCGGACACAAAAGACCCCGGTTTGCGCAAGGCAAAAAAGGCACTCAAGAAGAAGATGCCGAAGCGTCGCGCGACGCAACAGTACTGGGAAGAATCCCATTTCACGCGTTTAATCCATGCGGAGCCTGGAAAGCTCCAGAGTCGCGGTGCCTTGCCGTGGCGGCTATTAGCCTATTTGCTGGAAGCGATTCCCGACATGGATCGACTGCGAGGACTGATTAGAAGACGCCTTGTGGAAGGGAGGCAGCAGGAAGCCGGGCAGCGGGAATTGGATTCGATGTTGATGACTTTGTGGCGTGCTGGTTACGTGGATCTGGAACCGGAACCGCCAGCAACGGACGATTTGCATGAGGGGCCCGGTGCCGGCCAGCTTGCCTCAGGTGCCACCGAAAACGTGAGTGGTTCAGTGGGAGAGATAAAACCGACGCCCTATCAACCCGTCACAGTTCGTCCCCGCCCCGAGCTCTCCCAGTTGTTACTTTTTCGTGGGACACATCCGTTATTTGGTGTGTTCTTGATTAAACATCTCGGTATTGCTGATCGCTACGAACGTATTCAGGCGATGGAGAGCGTCCTGGCCATGCCACGTTCGCTTGGTCCCCAGGTATGGGTTCCTGGTCACGACGAACTTCCACCTGGTCCGCTGGCGACCATGCGATTGGATGTCCAGCTGTTGCAGATGGGGCTGGTCAACCCCGCAGAGTTGTCAGCGGAACATGACGCCAAGGATGAAGAGGATACGGAGTTCGATGAAGGTGGCGAACGTGTGTTGACACTCGCAGAGAAATTGCGGTTGCTGTTTGACTTCGAGTTTCCGGGTGTGCATGGAGTCCATACAGTGCCTGTATGGGTCGCTGGGGAGTTGCTGGAGTGGGGTGGTGATTTCAACAAGTACATTACCGGTAAAAGATTACAGAAGCAGGAAGGCGTGATATTCCGACATTTATTGCGTTTGCTTCTTCTCCTGGGCGAATTCTCCCAATTAACCCCCCCCGATGTTGCGCCAGCAGAATGGCGTGCCGATTTATTCAGCCTGCGCGACGAGCTGGAACGTACTTGCCGGCAAGTGGATCCGACGAGTACTGACAAAATGATGGCAGAGTCGGATCGCAACGAAACGTGACAAGAGACGCCGGTGCTGACGGATCTCATGTGGAGTTCTTGCGGGTATCAGCCGATGCAAGAGGCAGGTACTTCGACCAGGTGGGGATTCGTAGCAGCACTGGATTTCAAATGTCGATGCCAACGTCAGTAAAACAGCAATCCCAACGAAGAATCACTCCAGGTGCCGAATTCAATCTCGGTAACTGGGAACGAGTTGCTGAGATCGGCCGAGGACGCTGGTTCGTTGCATATCGTGCGCGACCTCGACATTTTTCTGCCGGTCGGCCGGCAGATTACGTTGTGAAATTACCGATCGAGAAATGCGTTTCCGAGACGACGTCAGAAATGTTACGCCGGGAAGCGACAATCAGCCAGGAGTTGTCTCATCCACACGTACAAACCGTGCTGGAAGCAGGTTTCACGAGCACCTTGAGCTATCTTGTGTTGCCCTATTTTCCAGGAGAGACTTGGGGTGCACTGGCTGGTGTTTCAACCTGGCGTCTGGCGTCGCGATGTATCTGGGTGTTTCGGCAAGTAGCTGAAGGTTTACTGGCGTTGCACGAAGCGGGTTGGATTCACGGAGATTTAACGCCAAACAATGTCTACGTGGCAACAACAGGGCACACCTTATTGATTGACTTGGGAATGAGCGTTCGCAGGCCTGTATCCGATCAACAAGGTCAAAAGATCTTCATGGGAACGTTGGACTATGCGGCTCCTGAAGCGTTTGTTGCTGGGCGAGCTGTTGATGCCAGTAGTGACATTTATGGACTCGGTGTGCTGCTCTACGAGGCGCTAAGTGGTCGACTTCCATTTGTGTTTGCAGATTCACATCGTTTATCGAAAGCACACCGTTGTATGCCACCACTGCCGCTGGAACGGCTGGCTCCAGAATTGCCATCCAATTTAGTTGCTCTGGTTATGAAGATGCTTGCCAAAGAACCTTTTCGGCGCCCGCGTGCCGAGGAAGTCGTTTCGGAAATGATTGAACTGGAATTCGCCTTGTTTGGTCAGGGACTGCAGTTGCCAGCAGGGGGGCTGAAGTCACCTGGTGACACACAGCGCGTTGCGTAATTTCGAACGACATGAATACATGTCGATTCGGATTTGCCTGCATGGGACGTAGTGGTCGGCGACATCCGTATCAGGGAGACAATTCCTTGATGCGAATGTCCTTGTAGGAAGCTTCCGAAGCTGCTCCGCCGTGAATCTGCAGACCAATCACGCCGCGTCGGTTAATCCGCTTGTCCGGCTCGGAGTAGTCAATGGTTTGCACGCCGTTGAGCCAAATTTGAATGCGTTGGCCCTGGCAACGAATTCGCAGCTCATTCCAGTCGTTGGGCTTGAATAGATGGGCAGCTTTGTTGCCAGCCGGTCGTGCCAGAAATGTACGTCTACGAGACTCGTCGTAGAGCCACCCCCAGATGTTCTTGAATTCGGAAGTGCTTCCCATGTCACATTGGTAGCCGATGACTTCGTGATTGTTGGGGATTCTGCGGCTGCGAAATTGAATGCCTGCGTTGTTTCCTTTTCCTCGGAGGCGTGCTTGCAGACGCAATTCAAAGTTCTCATAGGTTTTGCGAGTACAGAGGAATTCATTTCGCGGGATCGGTTGTTTCAGACTGCCTGCGACAATCACACCATCGACGACTCGAAATAGTTTTTGGTCCCCCTCCCAGCCGGACAGGGTTTTGCCATCGAACAGTCGGGTAAACCCTTGATTCGTTGTTGCGGTGTCCGGGGCAGGTGCGATGGTCAGTAATGCAAAGCTTAGTAGGCTTGAGTGAACCAGCAGCATGATCAATTCCTGCGCATTGTGTCTCGAGGAAAAGGGGCGTATTGACGAAAAGAGGCGGCGAGCGAAGGTGTTTTCAAACGCCTTTGCAGAACTGCGATTGTAGTCTGTGGCACCCTTTTGGGTACTGCGCCTGCGCTGTCTGGTGCAAAAAGTAGGTGCGTAAACTCATCTGCAGGCGGATCCGTAGTGTCAGGTCGGGTTGGCGAAATCGAGGTCCGGCGTCTCGCGGACGACGGTTTCGTTGTCCAAAGATGTAGCACGTCAGAGATGTTGGTGAGATGCAGGTTGGTGCTGCCGATTGTACGAGAACAGGTAAGTTGGCCTTATAATAAAACCTGACTCGGACAAGACCGTGGTCCGAGTGGGTCTCACCAGGAGCTATCAATGTGCCCCGACAGCGTTCGTACCGATCCGGATACTAACTCTGCAGCTGAAGGCTCCTTTGCGGAAACTGCGTTGCGGCTTGGCGGCAAGAGTGTGGAGGAGGCAAGCCGGACAGGGGCGATCGATCGCGCTGACGACAGCGTTGAAAAGTTATTTCAACCGCAGTACCAGACTGTAAACAGCCCTGTACATCGGGCCGTTTGGGAACGCAGCGTGCCAGTCGAACTGTTCCGGGCACAATCTGTCGAGGCTGATGCGTCGATCGTTGCAGCGATGGACGCGTCGATAGATGTCGTGCGACGTCATCTAGAGGCGAAAACTCTCCTGGATGAATACGGTAAGACGTCTGAATCCGTGTTGCGAGAACTGGGGGATGTTGGGTATTGGGGATTTCTGGTGAGTCGCCAATACGGTGGGCTGGAAGTTCCGTTTCGTAGCTTCTCAGCGTTCATTACCAGGATGGCGACGATTGATCCTACGGTCGCCGGCATGGCATCCGTACACGGATGTATTGGTGCGGTCGATCCTGTTCAGACTTTTGGCACCCCGGCCCAGAAAGAACGCTTTCTGCCATCTCTAGCGAGCGGAGAACGTTTGTCCGGTTTTGCACTTACTGAGCCGAATGCTGGTTCGGATATGACGGCATTAAGAACGCGAGCTGAACGCGACGGCGATGAGTTTCTGGTGACCGGTGAAAAACTCTTTATTACCAATGTCGTGCCGGGACGCACAATTGGTTTAGTTTGTCTTGTCGAGGAGAAGCCGGCCGTTCTGATCTGTGAACTTCCGAATACTGAAAATCCGCATTTCCAGTTGAAGAAGTATGGTCTTTGGGCGCTGCGACAGTCCTATAACCAAGGCATTGTGTTTGATCGTTTTCGCGTCCCTGCGGAGAACTTGTTGATATCGCCGCGGGGCAACGGACTGACTATTGCCTACCATGGTCTGAATCTGGGACGCATTGCATTGTGTGCTAACGCGGCAGGTACAATGCGGATGATGATGGCCAGTATGCTCCCCTGGGCTCGATTTCGCACAACCTATGGCGCACCGATTTCCCAACGCGAACTGGTTCGCCGTCGCTTGGCAAGATTGTCAGGATTAATTGTCGGTTGCGATGCATTGTCGGCCTGGTGCTCTACGTTGATTGACCTTGGGTATCGTGGAGAAATGGAGTGTATTGTCGCGAAGATTTTCGGCAGTGAGGCTCAGAAGGAAGCTGCGATTGAGTTGTTGATGAAAACACATGGGGGACGATCGTTCTTGCACGGCCATCTGTTTGGCGACAACGTCCACGAATATCTCGCCCCTTGTATCTACGAAGGAGAAGGGGAAATGTTGGGGATGGCATTTCTCAAATCGTTGGTGAAACAGCACGGCACAACATTTTTTGAGCCGATAGGACGGGCACTTGCTGAGATGGGAGTGCAGCGTCCGCGTTTGGGGGATCCACGCCATTTATGGAATTTGCGGCGCCCGTTGACCGCGTATGCGGCTTGGTGGGCAGGGCGCTGGATTCCAGGCTCGGCGACACCAACACCAGCATTGCCCCCTGAGTTACAAGAGCATGTTTCGTTTGCGACGACACAGTTGCCCCGTGCAGCACGGGAAATTAGTGGAATGATGCGCAAGCATCAGCTTAAATTAGCGGACCGGCAGTGCCGCATGTCGGAAATGTCATCCCGCGTTCAAAAACTTGTGGTGATGTTGTGTACCGCTCTGTACGGAGCAGATCAGGAGGACGAGATTGTGCGCGCCGCTGCTGATGTCCTATGTCAGGACTTGCGGCGCGAATTGACGGGTGAGCGTCCCACGGATCGTTACTACCGACAAGTGACCCGCTTAGGTGAGTCGATTGTCGATGGTGGCTTTCGATCAATTGCCAGCTTGCAGGCGGAGGAAATCCTGATGCCGTATGAAAAATTAGACGCACGCCAGGCAACGTGTTGAGGGTTTCAATCGCACGACAGGATTTCAGGAGTTCTCACGCGATGTGCTAAGAAACGCCCGCCACTGGGATTCCAGCAGAGCAAGATTTCCAGGGAATGAAGAGGTGAAATCCCTTCGCCTGGTCGCTGCCGCGTAGGGAGTGAAGCGGGGACGCGCGGCAACGCGTTTGAGAAAGCCCTGGTAACGCATGGGATAAGTTCGTATCAGGAATCGAGTCAGGGTCGCGGACTGCGTGTACGCTAGGTCTGGCATCTGCTGAAATACAGCGTCGCTGCTGATGAGGAGTTCCAGGGACAGCTTGCCGAATCCAGGGCTGTTGCTTCTGTTGAGAAAAACAGTTTTCAGCGGCGAGGACTCAGATTGACTGTCTCTTGTTTGAAAATCCACAGGTTGCTGAGGCATCTCGAAAAGCATGGCCAATCCCTCCGCCAGCCACCTGGGGGTTGTTCCGAAGCGTTGGTGAATCCCGGTATTGAATGCCAATTGGTGGGTTGCTTCGTGACGCAGGGTGACGTGAGCAGGGAGAGAAAGTTGTCGGGCATGTCGGGGGGAGTCATGAATCCAGATGCGGTTTGACCGATCGCAATAGTAGCCGGCAATTTTCCGCGGATCCGTATGGCCATTCAGGGCCGCAGCTTGTAACAGAGCTGCTCTGTTGGGCAATACGATCACCACCAAGGGGAAACGTGTTTTCGAAAGTGGGTATTCGTGATTTTGAAAGAAACCATGGAAGTCGGAGTAGAGACGTTCCAGTGGTTTGCTCCAGCGGTTGACACTGTTTGCGGGATGCACGACCAGGTAGTGTTCAGTCGCCGTGATCAAGAACCGTGAATTGAATTCGGTGCGTAGTTGTTGCCAAACCTGTTGTTGTGTGGAGGCAATCAGTTCGCCATTGAGTTGCCCAAATCGTTGGACCGTATTGGGTGAGAAGTCCCTGCGTGCGCCATTTGCGGTTAGCATCGTGACACGTTGGGTGGACCAATGGAGCGGTGTGCCTGTGATTCGGTCGTTCTGGAGATGAACTTCAATCAACGGTTCGGCAGATGAACCAGCCTGTAAGAGCAGGCAGACGGTAAAGAAATGCCAGGTTGTTATGCCAGCCAGGTATTTCATGCGGGCTTCGTGTTGGAATGGTTGAAAGAGTCCGGGGCACAGGTCCCGTTCGAAGTCTACCTCGCAGATTGGCGTCAGGTTTGCGAATTCTTGAGAGTTCCCTGGCGTTTGCGGTATCTCAAGTTGCGAAGCAATGCCCGGGGTTACAGCTAGAGGTCGCGCTTGCTGGAACATTCTCGAATCCGTTCGTAAGATGATTGTGTTGAGATGGCAGGGAGTCCGGCGTGCCTGGGGGCTGCTGCCAGTATGAGTCTCCTGGAGCGAGGAGCCAATTCTGTGAAGAACTTGTTGTTGATCACTTGTTTAATCTGGGGACAGGGAGTCACCGCAGTACCTGAACGTGATGCGGGGAAACGCGTTCGCGAATTGGTTCGGCAATTGAATGCGGCGCAACGTGCACAACGACAAAGTGCGGAGCGTGCACTACTGGAACTGGGGCCCGAGATACTCAGTCATTTGCCGGAAGCCGACCGTCGATTGCCTGCTGAAACACAAGTGCGACTCAAACGTATTGTCAAAGAGCTAGAACGTCTTGTTACTGTCAGGAGTTCTGTTGCATCGCTTGTCACGCTGCAAGGACGCATGCCGCTCGCAAAAGCGTGGGCGAGTCTGGAAAAACAAACGGGGAATCGCATGTGCGATTCCATAGGCCAGGAGATAGAGGTAGAAGTCGATTGTGAGCAGTTGCCGTATTGGCATGTCGTGGATCGTGTACTCGACAAAGCGGGGCTTGGCTTAGACCCCTACGCCGGTAATCGATTTGCGTTGACAACTCAGCGTCGAGCAGCCAATGGACCAGGTCGATTCGGGATGGCGGCCTATGCAGGCCTGTTTCGGCTCGAGGCAACCCGCCTGCAGGCGGTTCGAGAACTGCGAAATCCTGGCTCGGATCATTTGCAAGTTGTGCTTGAAGTAGCCTGGGAACCGAGGGTGACGCCACTTTCACTGTCTTTGCCACTCAGTGAGGTCGAAGCTCGGTCTGAATCGGGGGAGCGATTCAATCTGCCGTTGAAAGGAGTTCGGTTTGCCCGACCGATTCCGGACATGTCATCCGTTGAACTTGATCTACCGATGCCATTGCCATCTCGCGCCGCGCGACAGATTGCGTCACTGCGAGGAAACATCGTGGCTTTGATTCCGGGGAGTTTTACGACTTTTGAATTTGTTGACTTGCTTGTGTCTCAGGGAAAGAGCCAAACTCGCGCCGGTATCAGAGTTACCTTTGATGACCTTCTCAAGAGTAACGATTCCGGTGTTGTTGAAGTGCGGGTTCGGCTGCGGTTCGAGCAGCCCAATCAGGCATTAGAGAGTCATCGCGGCTGGGTGCATCGTAATGAAATCGAGTTGCTGGACCGGCAAGGAAATAAAGCGGAACTGGTCTCTTCAGAGGAGTACTTGCAGGGACGTAGTGAGACGGGGGTCGGTTACTTTTTTGCCGTCAAAGGCCAGCTGTCCTCCTACCGGCTGGTCTACAAGGCTCCCGCGTTAATGATCCCTGTGCGGTTGCCGTTTGAACTAAAAGACCTGCCACTTCCGTGAATAGATATATGATGACAGGGCAGCGACGCGATTTACTGCAATTACTGTGAAACCAGGTATTGATGAGCAAAGTCGGGAGTAGCTGACCGTGGGTTTGTTGATTGGGACCGATGAAGCGGGGTACGGCCCCAATTTAGGACCACTGGTTGTCGCCGCGACGATTTGGCGGACTTCCGAAGCGGCAGGTTGTCAGGATCTTTACGAGCAATTAGACGACATCGTGTGTCGAAAACCTTTGTCAGGTACCCGACAGGATCAACGACTTGCTGTTGCGGATTCGAAACAGCTCTATCGGCCGGGATCCGATTGGGGGCATTTGGAGCGTGCGGTACTGGCAGCTCTGGCGCTTACTGGCAAGCCAGTAAGCAGTTGGACGAATGTATGGCCGGCTGTCGCTCCGGATCGCGACATGGTGTTCCCTGCCCTGCCCTGGCACACGGGGTTTGAGCTCGCATTACCGCGTGATATTGCCACGTCGGACGTTGATTGGTGGCAGATGCGTTTGGGTGAAGCGTTGCCCGCTCGGGAAGTTGAACTGGTTGGCGTACTGGCTCGTGTAGTTTTTCCAGAAGAATTCAATAGGCGCGTCGATGCGGTGGGTTCAAAAGGCACTCTGCTTTCCGAGGTAACTCTGGAGCTCATCAAAAGGTGTGGAGAGTGGGGGATTGGCGAGTTGGTGACAATTCGTTGTGATAAGCATGGAGGTCGGAGCCGCTACGGTCCACTGCTGCAAGCGACATTTCCTGAATATCTCATTGAAGTGGTTCATGAAGGCCGAGCGCAAAGCGTGTACCGCTGGGGCCCCGCGAATGAACGTGTGGATATCAGTTTTGTTGCAGGAGGAGAGCAGTTTCTGCCGACGGCTCTGGCCTCGATGACCGCCAAGTACCTGCGTGAACTTGCAATGCTGGCGTTCAATCACTTTTGGACTTGCCAGCTTCCGGGTTTGCGTCCGACTGCCGGCTACCCTGTGGATGCGAAACGATTCAAGGCTGAGATCACGACGACCCAGCGGCGACTTGGTATTACGGACGAGTCGTTATGGAGAAAACGTTAGGACAATAGAGAACGTGAGTAGTCGTTGTTGTATTCCTTGTCTTGCTATTCAAGGTGCTGCAGTAGTCGTGTAGAACTGTCACAATGATGGGCGTGCGGATGACGCCAGGGCTCGTCAGAGGCCATGCGTGAGGGAGGTGCTGCAGCCGGTCGACTGTATGATGTGGTGCTGGTGTCGAGGTAGTCGGAGTTCTCATCTGAAGGATTGTGAATTCATGCAAGAAATGGTTTGCCGGTGACTCAAAGAAGTGCGGTGGTCGTGGTTGTGGATCGGCTTGGCGCAGGATGGCTAGGCCCGTATGGCAACACCTGGATCGAGACTCCGGGGTTTAACCGATTGGCCAGCCAGTCATTACTGTTTGAGACGGCACTAAGTGATAGCGCTGAACTGTCATCTTATTACCGCAGTGTTTGGGCTGGACAGCATGCGCGTGCCAACTCCTGCGATGGCTCGAATAGCCTCAGTGCATTGCTGACATCGACCGCAGTTGAAACTCACTTGCTGACAGATTGCCAGCAGCTTACAGGCTTTCCATTTGTCTCGGATTTTGATCGTCTCACCGAAGTTCCCTGCATGGCTGTTGACTCCAACGCGGAGACGATGGGGGACACCCAACTCGCGCGATTATTTGCAACCGCGGCAGATGCGGTTCTGGACAGTCAAGAACCGTTTTGCTTGTGGGTGCATGCGAACGGGCTAAGTGGGCCCTGGGACGGACCTCTGGAGCTGCGAGAGCAATTCGCGGAGGATGACGACCCTTCGGCTCCTGGCTTTGTAGAGGTTCCGGAGCGTCGCCTGGACCACGGATTTGATCCAGATTGGCTGCTAGGGATACAGCATGCATGCGCGGGGCAGGTCGTCTTGTTGGACGCATGTCTGGAAGTCCTGGTTGACGCCATCGACGCATCTCGAGTAGCGGATAACTCGTTGTTGATCGTGACTTCCCCCCGCGGATTTCCGTTAGGAGAGCACCATCGTGTCGGAGCTTGTGACCACGCGCTCTTTGGAGAGCTGATTCAGGTCCCACTCTTGTGCCGACTTCCGGAAGGAAAATCGGCATCAGTCCGGGAGCGTGGATTGATTCAACCAACGAGTTTGTACGACACACTGGCAGATTGGTTTGATGTGCTGGAGCGTCCTCCATCTCATTGGGCAAATAGCATGCTGTTGCCGAGTGAAGAGATCGCCACTTTCCGCGACAGAGGATTCAGTGTGGCGACAGGGCACCAGGCGGTTCGCACTCCCGGGTGGTTTCTTTCCACTTCACAGGAAGGGCAGCATCAGTTGTTTGTCAAACCAGATGACCGATGGGAAGTCAATGACGTTGCCAGTCGCCGTGAGGATGTTGTGGAACTGTTACTGGAAGTGCTCCATGACGCACGGCGTAAACGCCATGGTGAACCATTAGAGGAGTTGGCTCAGGTTCTGGTCGATGGCCCGGAATAACCGCGAGTGACTTGAATCGCAGTGTGTTGCTTGACATGGAAGTGAGAAACGAGGGGCAGGCTGCTACTGCAGATGGGAGGGAGCGCGGCAGGATGTCAATCTAGAGGTACATGCCGACGTAACCACCTGATGCGTCACTCGACGCCTCGAGTTCCTCAATCCTTTGCTTTGTTTTCTCCAGGTCGCCGGCTTCGATGTAGCGGTCGAATTCGCATTTGACGCTGTGGGTGACCGTTGTTGCAAACCAGTCCACCATCGGTTCGGTAAGCCAACTGCATGTTTCCGCAGCAAGTGTGACTTCCAGGTCACAACTCTCCGCACGCACGTCTGACGCATCAGTCAGGATTGTGCCCTCGAAACGGAAGGAAAGTGATCCCAGATCTGCCTGGTTCGTCAGGTGGTAGGTGCAGGTGGCTTGATGCAGGTAGTACGTGTTATGGCGGCCGTGTTTGTCGATCGCCTGTTTGACACGTAGGCACTGCTCTTGGAATTTCGGTGAAGCGTCAAGCGGTATATCGAGACGCCCTACGCTGCGCAAAGGCAGACACTCGAAGTCGATTAGCACCCAGCGGTTCATGGTTTTTGTGCGACCTTAGGATCGGTTTTTGTACCAGGCTGACGTATCCAGTTGAGTACGAGCCAGCCAGTCGAGACCTGTGAATTCTTGAGTCTCAAATTGCCAGCTTGTCGCCAACGCTCAGGGAGCACAATATCTTGCACTTCCAATTCTGGTTTATAAAGAGAGTTAAATTTCTTCAGCAGCATTGTCTTGATCGCGATTTGCGGGACCCCCAGGGTTCGGCGGTTGACGTAGTCCACTTCTACGTCCCCTTGGCGGCTGAGCTTGAGCCCTGTCGGTGTCATATTTACGGCGTAACGTGCTGTAATATCGATGACATTGCCAACGACCGTGTCGCCACGTGTAAAACGGCGTCCACGAATCGATATCGAGGTGACGTTATCCTGGAATGAGACCCGAATAGGGCGATTGGAAGAAAAGGTAATTGACCAGGGTTCTCCGGCATCGCCTTGCAACTCTGCAGGTACTTCGGCCCCCAGGTCTTCCAGCAGACCTTGCAGGATTTCTCCGGTAAGTACCGTACTTCCGAGTATCGCTTCGGACAAGTTGCCGATTAGCGACTCATGGATTTTGATGCCAACGTCCGGAGTGCCATCATGCTTCGGGGCAGGTCCCGGAGCCGCCATCTGACGATCGTTGCTCTGCTGCATCCGTAATTTCAGGTGGCCGTCGATGGTTGCAAATTCAAATAACCTGGGAAATGCGTTGCGACGAATCAGCGGTTGCCGAAACTGCTCTTGCAGGAAATGATTGGCGTCTTTGAGCATGTCTGTCGTTTGTTGATCGACACGCTCAGCAACTTGCTCTTCAGCGCGTCGGGATGCCATTTGCTCACCTTGAGATTGGCTGGCCAACGCCCGTCGCCAGGCGATCTTTTCAATGCAGCGTGAACGGGCAGAGATGGAGTCAATTGAAGACTCGGTTTCACAAGTTGCAGATGCTGGTTGTGGGTGCAGTCCAAATGCATCGAGATGAATAAGCTTGCTGGCATCGATTGTCGTATTGCCTGTCGTATGTACAGTGACACCCAGGTTGGTGCCGATGCTCTTGGATTTGGCACTTCCCTGAAGTCGGACCCTGAGATTTCCGCGGGAGGGATTGTCGACGAGTTCTACTGTGACATCGCCAACGGTGTGAACGGTTCCACGTAGTGTTGTCCCGTTGATTCGATCTTCCAGCGGCATCGTATCTTCGACTTGTTGCGATAGCAGACGCGTGATCAGGTCCTGGGAGATGGACAGCATGAGATTGGGGTGTGAATAGTGGTGGTGGATCGAAGCGACCAGAGAGTCCGCCTGTCCCCCTTGTTGCAGGAACCCGCTCAGCCGCCCAATCAGAAATCCATCATCAGCCGTCGACGTTTCCGAGTACGCCGTCAATCGGTCAGCGAGTTGCTTGACACGTTGTTGATAGACTTTGGTGATTTGTGAATTCGAGTAGAGGATGGTGTTGGTCAGTATTTCTAGCTTGTCACGTACTCTCGTGAACGGTTTGCGTTCGATACCGGGAATATCTTGGCGATAACGCTGCAGGATTTCCCGCAACGTTCGTAATTCGGGGACTTTTTCCCGCGCTAAAAGTTTTGTGGTGTCTTCCCACCTTAAATGCATTTTCCAGTCCACTGTGGGGGCAGCGTCTTTCGCCAGAAACTTTTCCAGAGATTGCCTTGCGACTTGCAGCTGTTCAATAGCTCCCGCGACGTCTTCTGCGGTTTTGGGTTGGAAGTTGCGGCCTGCCGCGAGTGCGTGCTCAGCAAGTGCATCGCGTTTGAGCACGACGGCCACTGGCGGCGACGTAGCATCTTTTGGTGTGCCTTCCGACTCTACGTCTGTTTGCTCTCGGCCAGGAAGGAGTGTCCGTAACAGAGCACCAAGACGTCCAGGGTTGGCTGCTGGCGCCGCCTGGGTGCTTGCGAATAAGGACAGGGTCACTAGCAGAACGGCCTGGGATTTCCTGGCGAACACGTCTGAACTCCTTGTTTGAACCACGGCAGGGCATCAGCAGGATTTGCAATGAGGGTTCCTGCTTGAGCAGTAGACTTGTCTGACGGATTCCTTTGCCGTTTATTCGGATATCTAGATTGACGCGACAAAGTCCGAAACAAGCTTGAAATCAACATTCGCAATTCTACTTAATGGGTAGACCTGCACTATTTCCCACTTTCTTCCACCTTGACGGATCTGACTCAAATGCCCCATTTTCCACCTTTTCGCTGGTGATCACAACAGCAAAATCCGTGAAACGTACTGGAAACACAGGCCCTTCAGTGGCTGAGGTCTGCGTAGCATGCCGAACAGCGGTTGGCGTGGTGAGAATGGCGTTCGTTTGGCCGTTCGCCGTACCCTGGGCCGTGGTTTGCGGTGCACTGGCCGGACTCTTTCGAATTGGCCGGTCAGGCAAGGCGTGGCTGCAGAGGTCTGCGTTTGCTGTGGTCAGCAGAATAACCAGATTGACGCTGTTCTGTGTTGTGCCCTGGTCGCTGGTGGCTTGTACAAGTTCGCACACTAGCTATAAACTGCCAGCATGGGGCTGCTGGCGCCAGCGAAGCTCGGGCTCGATGACGAACTTGAGGTTGGGATGTCCGGCGACTACCGAGAAATTCACATTCGAGGATGATTGGGCAACCCACGATGATGGCATCACCACTGGAAGATCGGCGGCGAGCTTTGGAGGAGTCCTTTTTCTCCAAAAAGAACAAACAGCTGCTCGATGCGTTACGTGAAGAAATATCGCAGGCGGATCGCAAGCAGGCCTTGTCTGCTGCAGTGCAGATTGATGATGAAGGCACACTTGATCTGTTGATCCAGGCTGACATTACCGTCGAGTCGTTACTGGCCTTCAAGTTGTTGCCGTTGGTCGAAGTCGCTTGGGCGGATGCCACGATCGCCCAGCCCGAACGCGAAGCGATTTTGGCGGCTGCCGAGTCGAAGGGTATTCGACCGTCGGATGTGGCGTACCAGCTTTTGCAGAATTGGCTTGCAGAGCCTTTGACTGAAGAAGTCAAGGCTGCCTGGAGGGCTTACGCTAGTGGGCTCGCGGAATCTCTGGGCGCTGAGCGCTGTGCTGCGATTCGTGCCGAAGTGCTTGGCAAGGCGCGTGAGGTTGCCCAGTCGGCGGGTGGCATTCTTGGAATCGGCAACAAGATCTCTTCCGTCGAAGAGCAGGTGATCGCCGAGTTAACGCAGGCGTTTGGTGATTCCGAATAGGCCCGCGGCTGATCTTGTGCAGCGCCCTTTGGTAGGTGCGGAATGTGACTCTGCTCGTCGCTTGTCACCGCTCGAAGACTGCGCAGATTGCAGGGGTTCGCTACGCGCAGTGCGATGCGGCGGGCCGGCGTGTGGAGGTCAGCCAGTTCCGAGAAAGCCGGGCAACCACTGTTGGTGTGGCGGGTGGATCTGCAGGAGATACTGTCCGCGGTAACGCTCGGCAAGATTGACCATCAGTTCGAGAACGAGCATGTCGGCTCGATTCATAACGTGCCGCGCGCTACGATTGCCCAGGCTAACGACCATTTCTTCAAGCACCTTCAGGTGCAAGAGCATCGCCTGTCGAGCACTGACTTTCGATGCCGCCAGGACTTCGGCGAGTTGGCTCATTTCTGGAGCGAGATTTCCGGATCCCATAATCACATAGGCTCGCAGCAACTCCTGGTAATGTTCAACGAGTTGTCTCGGTAGCGAGGGTGTGGATTCCAGGGTGCTTTCGCTGTTGCCGCCCGCCAAGTCAATCCCTGGCGTTTCGTCAAGCTGATCTGCGTCAAGCTGGTGCAGCATTTTGCGTTGTTGTTGAAGCAGGCGGATGGCTTCATTGCCGTCCGCTTCCAGGTGGTGTCGTTGGCTGTTCTGCAGGTGGCGGTTGTCACGCAATAAGCGGTGACGTTCCATGGCCCGCGCGATAACCCAGAGGAGCGATCGAACCGTGGCGGTGCTTGCACAGACATAAGCATCCGCGCCCGATTCGAGGCAAACCGCTGTCATTTCCTGTTCGCTTTGTTGACCTAGTACGATGACCGGTTGTTCGTCGCTACTTCCAGCACGCACGGCGTCCAGGAGTTCGAGTGCATCAAACCCCTCGACTTCATGGCTCAAGAGAACCGCATCAAAGACTTCGTTACGAAGGCGCGCCAGCCCGGCTGCCATGCCGGTAGATTTTTCCAGCAGGACTTCGGATGCGCTGTCTGTAGCAATGGACTCGGCCAGCCATTCCCCAGAACGCTGACGCCCTGATACAAACAGGATTCGCATTCGGGCTGGGAGGCAGCCCCAGGGAGTCGTGGACAGCTTCCTGGCTGGACGCTCGGTTTGTACGGAATTTGTACTGACCGCCAGACTCATAGCGACGTTCCGGGTTAAGGTCTATTCGCCCAATTTCTCAACGCTTTCAAATTCCTTGTATCGTTCACGCTGTGCAGGCGTCAACGTCAGTTTTTGCCGCGGTGGGTAGTTCTGGATACTGTCCATCGACCCTAACTGGTGAGAGCCAGGGTCCTTCAGGGGGATGGGGCCGAAACGGTTTCTCACCAGCAAGGATGGGCAGTAAGATACCTAGTGTGGGGATTGTCGTTGGTCAGTGCCGACACAACAAGATCTCCGTGTGTTCTCGACCAGGCGGCATGGCAGCCGGATACAGTCTGGTGTTCTGTTCTAGCATGATGGGGATGAGGCAGCGAATGAGCTCGCTAGTATCCATTGAGCGATGCGGTGATTCCGTGAAGCGGAACCGAATAGCCAGCGTGACTGCTGTTCTTTGTACTGGATGGCTGTGTCTGGTAGATGGTTTGGCAGAAGAGCCGGCGGCAGTGCAAGGCACGCAGGTGCAACGCACCGTCCTGGGCGGCAAGTTGTTTCGCAGTAAGGTTCGTTATCTGCTCATTCATCAATGTCTCCACTGTCACAATCCAGAATCGCGTGAGGGGGGGCTCGACCTCAGCACGCGAGAGGCGCTGATGCAGGGTGGGGACAGTGGAGCTGCAGTCGATGCGCGAGGTTCCAGAGACAGTCGACTCTATCGAATGATTGCCCATCAAGCGAAGCCCTATATGCCCAAGGGTGGGCCACGGCTTGATGCCGCAGATGTGCAGGTAGTGGCTCGCTGGCTGGACGCAGGATTTCCTTATCTGGAACCGTTGACAGCGGAGACTGGCACGCAGCAGCCACGAGAAATCACCGAGCAGGATCGCCGCTTCTGGTCTTTTCGGCCGCTTGACTTGAAACCGCCTGCGGTTCTGGCATTGACTGCCTCACCGGTGGGACGTTCCTGGATCCAGCAACCGGTTGACCTGTTTATCCTCAGTCGTTTACAGCAGGCAGGGTTATTGCCAGCACCGCGCGGACGTCGCTTGCAACTGCTTCGTCGAGGCATGTTGGATTTGTTGGGACTTCCGCCATCGGTACTTGAGCAGGAGGGATTTTCTGGCCGCGATGCACCGGATGCCTGGCCCCGTGTTGTCGATCAGATGTTGGCGAGTCCACATTACGGGGAACGATGGGGACGCCATTGGCTCGATGTAGTTCGTTTTGCCGAGAGTTATGGATTTGAACACGATTTGGACAATCCGAACGCGTTTCATTTTCGTGATTTCGTTGTGCGGTCATTGAATCAGAGCTTGCCGTTTGACAAGTTTATTCAGTGGCAGATCGCAGGTGACGAGTTAGCGCCCGATGAACCACTTGCCAGGATGGCAACAGGATTTCTCGCGGCCGGCGTCAGGAACGCAGATATTGCCAAAGTACGCGTTGAGCAGGAGAGGTATGACGAATTGGACGATATGGCGTCTACCATCAGTAATGCGATGCTCGGTCTGTCTTTGGGATGCGCACGATGCCACGACCACAAGTTCGATCCTCTCCGGCAGGAGGACTATTATCGATTCGTGGCGACTTTTGAGAGGACAATTCGTGGCGAGACCGAGATGTCAATCTGGCCTGGCGAAACGCCCGTTACGGTGTTGGTAGCAGGCGAAGGGCTCAAGCCCTTGGCGCGTATTTACAATCCTCCTCCCGCCTTTTACGAACAGACGTGGTTTCTCCGACGAGGGGACGCTCGCCTTAAGGACCACACTGTTTTGCCCGAAGTGCCGGCGGTTCTCGCACAGCCAGGAACGTCATTGAAGGACTGGGCACGCCCAGCAGCAGAGAACAGTAGTTCGACGTTTCGCAGGGCGCGACTAGCCTATTGGATGACAGATGTGTCGCTGGGAGCCGGCATTTTGTTGGCGCGGGTGATGGCGAATCGGCTCTGGCAATACCATTTTGGTAGAGGCGTTGTTGCTACGCCCAACGATTTTGGCAAGCGGGGAAGTCCGCCTACGCACCCGTACCTGCTTGATCAGTTGGCGCATGAGTTGATTCGGGGTGACTGGGATCTGAAGCGGCTGCATCGGCAGATTTTGTGCAGTGCTACATGGCAGCAAGACGTACTTGGAGCACCGCGCACAGCACGTGATGATCAATTGTTTCGTGGCCATCGAGTTCGCAGGCTCGAGGCAGAGATTGTCCGTGACCAGATGTTGGCGGTTAGCGATACGTTTGATCGCCGCATGTTTGGCGAAGGAACACTCGATGAGCAGCAGCCAAGGCGTAGTATTTATTTCCGTGTCAAACGTAGTCAACAGATTCCTTTCCTGGGCGTATTCGATGCACCAGACACGCTTCAGTCAACGCCGGTGCGAGTTTCGACGACGGTGGCGCCCCAGGCATTGGCGATGATGAATTCCGGGACGGTTCGCCATCTGGCAGAATCTTTTGCACGCCGTTTGTGTCGCCGTGGGCAGGGTTTGCCGGAGGTGCTCGCGTTGGCATACGCCGAAGCGCTGGGGCGGATGCCAACCGATACGGAGGTGCTCGATGCAGCCGCCTTTGTTACCAGCCAACAGGCGGAGTACCGTCAGGCCAAGCCGAGAATCATGGTGCCTCCGGCCCAAGATGCGACGGTGTTGTGGCTCGATGCGACGCGAGTCGGGCAGGAAGCAGTGGGAGGCACTTCCTTGTCGCGGTGGCTTGGTCGAAACAGTTCTGCAGAAGTGCACGCGATCGAAGGCCAGGCACCTCATTGGGAGTCGGCCGCAACCACGCTCAAACAGCCTGCGGTCAGATTCGGGCCGCTGCCGACGGTTATGCGGATGCCCGGCCGGCAGACGCTGCAGTTTGGTACCGGTGATTTCACAATCAGTGTTCTGTTTCGTGTGGACCCTGCGGCAGGCGGAGATAACCAAATCCTGGGCAAAGATAGTTTTTCCGGCGGCAATTCTTACACGGGATTCTTTTTTCAGCACCGCGCGGAACAGTTGCGATTTTCTACCCGTGATTTGAAATCCGGCAAGGGGCCGGTTAATTATCTGGACTCGAAATCGAGACTGCGCAAAGGGGCCTGGCATCGCGTAACGGGGTTGCGGCGGGCCGGTGTGTTGAGCCTGTTTCTCGGTGAGGGGGACAATGCCGACGCAACGATGCGCGAGGCAGTTGAGACCAATGTCAATAATTCACAGGACTTCAAGCTTGGCGACATGGATGAGACCATGTCGGGGGCGATGAATGGACAGATTGCCGAGGTGTTGGTATTCAAGCGAGCGCTGACTCCAGAAGAAGTGTATCAGGTGCATCAGTATTTGCAGCAAAAGTACCTGGTCGTTGATGATGTCGCTCCGCTCGAGAAGGCAATGGCCGATTTTTGCCAGGCGCTCTTTTGTTTAAATGAGTTTATTTATGTCGAATGAGAAACTGTCCCCGGTGGGGCCGTGCTTCCCTGCCGGTTTGTTGTCCCCAGTGACAATGTTTCCGTCAGGTCGCCGCGACTTCTTGCGGCGCATGGGCATGGGTTTGGGAGCTACGGCGCTCTCGACCATGCTTTCTCCAGAGGCAAACCTGGCGTCAGCCATTGACCCTGCGCAGCCACTTGCAGTTCGTCCCTCGCACTATGCTGGCCAGGCGAGGTCGGTGATCTGGGTGTTCATGCACGGGGCACCCAGCCACATTGATACATGGGACTACAAGCCAGAGCTTTCCAGACGCAACGGTCAGACGCTGGCTGGATTTGACCAGAGTACCGGATTTTTTGCCGGAGCGGGTGGTCCTATTTTCAAGTCGCCATTTCAGTTTTATCAACATGGTGAGAGTGGGACTTGGGGCTCGGAACTCTTTCCGCACTTGTCTTCCCATGTGGACGATATGGCGTTTATGTATTCGTGTTTCGCCCACGAAAATAACCATTCACCGGCTCAGTTTCAGATGAACACCGGGATGGCGCGGATGGGATTTCCCTGCGTAGGTTCCTGGGTAACATATGGTCTTGGGAGCGAGAATCAGAATCTGCCAGGGTTTATGGTGATGTACGATTCACGTGGCCGCGGCTTGCCAAAGTCGCGAGCCCCTGCGTGGGGAGCTGGATTCTTGCCAGGCGTGTATCAGGGCACCGCGATTAGTAGCAACGGCCCACCGATCGCGCATTTGGCATCACGCCATCGGTCGGTGAGCGCACAACGCCGCCAACTTGACTTTGTCAGACGTCGCAACCAGATACAGGCCGCACGTCTGCCGGGTGAGGAAGTGCTGGAAGCACGTATCGAGAGTTTTGAGTTGGCATACCGGATGCAGATGGCAGCTCCGGAGACGCTTGACCTGGCACAGGAAACGGTAGCGACCCATCGCTTGTATGGTACAGATGAGCCCCGCTGCAACGCATTCGCGCGTCAGGCATTAATTGCGCGCAGGCTTGTGGAACGAGGTGTTCGGTTTGTTCAGATTTACAGTGGCGGGTTTGATAACAAGGACTGTTGGGATGGGCATAATAACATCGATGCCAATCACCGTCAGTTTGCAGGGGAGACGGATCAGCCGATTGCAGCGTTGCTGACGGACCTGAAGCAGCGCGGGCTATTGGAGACGACGCTCGTAGTTTGTTGTGGAGAGTTCGGGCGACTGCCGCTGGTCCAGAAGGGAGGGACCGGACGAGACCACAACCCACACGCATTTACAACCTGGATGGCTGGCGGCGGGGTTCGTGGAGGTGCTCGGCACGGAGCAACCGATGAGATTGGGCTCAAGGCAGTGGAGAAGCGAGTTAGCGTGCACGACATCCACGCAACGATCCTGCATGCCATGGGTTTGGATCACACACGATTGACTTATCGCAAGAACGGTCGTGACTTCCGTTTGACGGATGTGGCGGGCAATGCGGTTCGTGAAATTATGGCGTGAAGCGGTTTCCAGTTCCGGGAGAAGGCGACCCATTGGGCCGCCAGAATTACCTGGATTTCATGGCGGGTTCTGGAGGACCGTCAGGAAGTTGGAGCGAACGTTTCGGAAGAGTCGGTGTGGTCACGATAGAAACGATTCGCCAGAAAGTGCTCGATGGCAAGAACCAGTACCAACGCCAGGATCAGTAAGGGATAAAGCTCTCGGCCCTCCCTGGCCTGGCGAATGCCCACTTCGATTTCTTCTTTCTTTCGGGCCAGGTGAAAACGGTCTGGTCCTAGCCAGCCGGCGAGTGCGTCGTCCTCGAGTCGCTGCAGATCCGTTTCCTGGGCTGGGATGTTTACTGAGAAACCTCTCAATACGAGTCCCCCGCGCTGGCCCTTGAGACGATAGGTGCCGTGTTGTTGGGTATAGCGAATGGAGATCTTGTCGCGCTGGGCAAGCGTTTCGTAGGGTTCATCATCCGAGACGAAGAGCTGGTAGCGGTCTGGCTGTCGTGCTGAATCGTTGTTCAGGACGACGTGGTCGCCGACCTGATAATTCAATGCCGGGATAGTATCGTGCTGGGACAGGTAATTCGCCAGGTCGTTAATCAAGGCGAAACGCGGCCAATCGTTTGCACCGGCAAGCTCATTCCACGGATCCCGGCCATTGGGCCTTGGGGGTTCCGATATCGGGGTTGCCATTGCCAGGACACGCCCTTGTCCAACTGGTCGTTCGACCAGAGCGGGCAACTTGTTGCCAAACCGGATGATCACGCTTGCTGCAGGGTGGACGGGTTCCAGATCCCAGTGGCGAAAGACGGGGTAGAGTTGCCAGGGGACATTCTCTGGGGGGATGGTTCGAAACGTCGCCAATACTGGATGCTGAAGCTGCTCTGGTTGCAGGAACAGCTGCCGGTCGCCGGCGCGTGTCTGCCTGGCAAGTTTTCCCGGCAGAAGCTCCTGGGCGACTGGGTGGTTGAACAGGTCTGCTGGATTTGCGTTTGGCCCCAGGAAAAACGCCGTGTTGCCGCCATCGCGGACATAACCTGCCAGGGCTTGCCACAATTCTGGAGAGAGTGGCTTGGGATCCAGAAAGAGAACTGCGGCAAAATCTGCCAATTGTTCCGCGGTCAGCGCGGCTTGTGGAACCGCCACGCAGTTGTAGCTTGAGTTGCCGCGAGACGCTTCTTGTTGCGGGCTCAATGCCTCAGTGAAAAGGTGGGTATTTACGTTTTTGGGTGCAACAACCAGGACAGACCATGGGTCGCGGACCTCGAAGGAGAAGAACCGTTGGTTATCAGCAGTCAGGCCATCGGGGTCGACCAGGCGGATACGTCCATGGTGGATACCAATAGGCAGTTGGGGCAAAGAAAAAGTCGTGGTGGGATTGCGCTCATCGTTGACATCTACGAGCCGCTGCCCCCTGGTTTGGGAGGTCGGCAAAATGGTCTTTTCACCTTGCACCAACGGACCGGTTGAATTGGCTTCTTCGACGGTGAGTTCCAGCGTACGTTGGCCTGATAACCCAATTGCGTGAAGGCTAACGCTGACATCCAAAGGCTGGTGGAGGGCTGTGGTTTGAGTGGAAAGTTCAAGATTGCCGAGTCGTATGTTTTTCGGATCGGTAACGCCAACATCGATGATATGCAGCACGATGTGTTCTTGCTCGCGAAGCAGTTCTCCAATACGACGTGCCTCCTCTTCACGTAGCCATGCCGAACGAGTGAAATCGGTAAAGACAAAAATCTCCTGCTGGGATAACTCGCTACGTGCCAGCAAGTTGATGCTCTCTTCAATGACACGCCATAGAGTACGAGTGTGACCGGTTGTTTGCAGACGTTCGATGGCTCGCTCTGCCCCGGAAAGGTTCAGGCAGAATCCAGGTGCCTCGAATTGCTTGTTTTGTCCAGCCGGCATTCTGGATTCGAGGACAGCTACCTGGCTATCCGGCGGTAAATGTTCAACAACCCAATTGCCCATCTCACAGGCCACTTCCAGCCGTGTTTGATTACGGGTCCGATAGTCCATTCGCAATGATGTGTCAAAGATCAGAGCCGTTGCCACAGGCGCCAGACGATTTCCTGTTAAAAAGATGCTGCGACCTCGTAACGCGTACACCACGGAGCTACCCAGCAAGATGAACAAGACCGCGGTAGTTGCCGCCATGGTCAAGACGATTCCCCGATGTTTCTGATGCAAGTGTGCTGCGATGCTCAAGGTCGTGGATAGCAGTAACAGCCCGCACAAGAATCCACTGACCAGCCAGCGGCCGTACGCTGCTGCGACTACCGAGGGCCTGGCGAGTGAAAGTGCCAATAGCACAATAATCAGGCAACGCAGTGCGAGCAGGAGCCAGTGCCGTAATTGCAACTTGCGGACGTTTGACTCTTGGCGGTTGAGGACGAAGCGGACCGCTGGGAACACCATTGATTGCGGCTTGGGCCGCATCAGTAAATGCAGCGCGATCGGCACTGCTGCGAGTAGGCCACCAACAATCAATGACGCGTTGACCAGTCCCATAGACTAGAACCTCGCGCGTCGACTGAAGAGGTACTCTACCAACGCCTTGTCAAACTGCATGCTGGTGTCCAGGCCAACATAGTCGATGCCAGATTGAAAGCACTCGCGTCGGTACTCATCGCAGAATGCGGCCACTTCGGCACGGTAATCTTGCTGGAATGCGGTGGCGTCGATCTGTAGTCGATCATTCGTTTCCGGATCTTCCAGCTCTACTACTCCCTGAAACGGAAAGCTGGTTTCGGCTTCGTCGAGAATGTGGAACAGGATCACGTCATGTCCCGCATGCCGTAGACGCCTGAGAGATTGCAGTACTGGTTTTGGGTCAGCCAGGAGGTCGGAGAAAATCATCACCAGGCTGCGTTGTCGGAGCATTGCCGCTATTTGCGTCAAGCTCCGAGCGATGTTGGTTTTTCCACTCGGTTTTAGTTGGGTCAAGTGGGACAGTATTGTGGCGATCTGTTGGCGTTTCGATTTTGGAGCAAGACTGTGGCAAATTGCTTCATCGAAGGTGATCAGGCCAACGGGATCCTGCTGATGGATCATGAGATAGCAGATTGCCGCTGCCAGGCAAATGGAGTAATCGAACTTGGTTAAATCTTGCCGGTACGTGTACGCCATGGATTGGCTCAAGTCCATGACCAGCAAGCCCGTAATGTTTGTTTCCGCCTCAAATTTCTTGACGTAATACTTGTCTGTTTTGGCGTAGACCAGCCAGTCGATATCTTTCGGGTCGTCGCCGGAAGAATATTTGCGATGTTCACTGAATTCGACCGAGAAGCCCTGGAATGGGCTGGCGTGTAATCCCTGCAGAAAGCCTTTGACGACGAACTGGGCACGGAGGTCCAGTCGCTTGATTTGGTTAATAATTTCAGGCTTGAGGTATTTTTCAACAGCGGCCATGGGGAGACCCTGTGGTTTGTGGGCCGCAATTTCGCGGCGGTTGCCTGTGGATACCTGCAGAGGGCGGACGCCGGTCGCCAGTCGTGTTCAGTGTAGCCCAGCTACGGTGCTTCACAAACGCCGAATTCTTCTTCTGCTTTTCCGTACTAGGAAATGGTGGTGTGGTCGTTCATTTGGTTGCGACGTGAGGGGGAATGGGGGGCTTGGCAATGCTGGCTTGATGTTGGAGCTAAAACGGTTCGGTTGCAAAGAAATTCGTGAAGGGATAGGCTTACACACACGTCCGGCAAGTTTGGCCACGAATTTTGGGTTTGGTTGCCGGAGGCTCAATCTCGTCCCAAATATCTCTAGAGGGAGTCCTAGCTCGATGTCTGAGCGTCGCCGCATTACAGTGAACACCGTGGGCGATGTGCATGTCGTACGTTTTAACGACCGCAAGATCCTGGATACCACGTACATTGGGGAGTTAGGCGAAGAGTTGTTTTCCCTGCTCGAGGAGCCTGGGAGCCACAAGTTACTATTGAATTTTGACGGGGTTGAATTTCTTTCCAGTGGCGCGTTGAACAAGCTGATTTTTCTGGACAGGCGAGTCAAGGAAGTCAGTGGGAGTTTACGGCTTACGAATCTGCGTCCGGAATTGAACGAAGTTTTCATGATTACTCGATTGCATGAGTTGTTCCAAATATTTGAGGATGAAGTCGAGGCCTTGGCGGATCTCAACTCCGATGATTGAGTGGTATTCGGGGGGCTTTTTATGTTTTGCCCCAGTAGCACCACTTGTGATGCGCGGGGAATAGCGTGTCTCAAACTTTGTTCTCGAGAATCCGATGCCGGTGATTGGAGAACGGGAGCTGCGCTGCTATGATGGTTCCGCGTGTGAGCTCTCTGGAAATCTGAGTGCCGTGGGGTCGTCCCGTTGTGCCAGAGTTCCGGTGTTTGAGTAGAACGCGTTTGTGGTTGTCTTTTCGCCTTTTCTACGCACGAAGCAGTCGCTTCCCCCAGAACAATGTCAGATGACCACAGTTGGAGTTGGTCAAAAGAGCAGAGCATCCCGAGCGACACGGCAGCAGGCCGTGTGCTGCTGGAGGAGCTGCTCGACGAGTTGCGACGCCAGGATTGGGAAGAAAGAGACGTCTTTGGCGTGCATCTGGCGGTTGAGGAGGCATTGGTCAATGCCATCAAGCACGGCAACCAAGAGGACCCGGCAAAGCAGGTGATGGTGCAAACGCACGTATCGGCCACTGCCGTCAAGATTGAAGTCACTGATGAAGGGGGTGGGTTTGATCCAGAGGCCGTGCCAGACCCTACCGATGATGAGAACCTGGAGGCTCCGTCGGGACGCGGTTTGATGCTCATGAAGTCATTTATGAGTTCGGTCGAATTCAACGATGCCGGAAATCATGTGGCCATGACCAAGGTCAAGGGAGAAGAGGATTGATTTCCGCAGCTGTGCCGTTACCGGCATGGCTGGTGCCACTCCCAGCCAGGTCTTCAGCACCCGGTTTTTCGGCTATCAGATCGATGCGGTTCCAGGCCGCGGTTCGATTCAGTTGCGGTTGCGGACCGCAAGTAAGGCAGTATACTGACTGGCTGGTGGCTGTTTTGGCGATCAGTGCTGCTTTAGTCTTTTGGGAAAAGCGAAAGAGGTGTTCCAATGGCGCGGGTCTGCGAAGTCTGCGGTAAAAAGTCCCAGATGGGAAACTCCGTCGAGACGCGAGGAAAGGCCAAGTATCTGGGGGGCGTTGGAACCAAGATTACGGGAATCTCGCGGCGTAAATTCAAGCCGAATTTACAACGTATCAAGGTGACAACTCCGGGCGGATCAAATCAGACGATGCGAGTATGTACCAGCTGCATCCGCAGTGGAGCGGTACGCAAAGTTATCCATCAGCGCCCCTTCAAGCTTCCTGGGTCTGCTTGAATTCTCTGTGTTTCATCGTCTCCGTGGATGAAGGGGTGTCAGGTGAGTCTGTCGCTCGCGGATGTCAAGAAGGTCGCAATGCTCGCTCGGTTGCAGCTTTCGGATACAGAGCTTGAACGGATGACGCACCAACTGGGCCAGATCGTTGATTATGTAAATCAGCTGGCCGAACTCGACACGGAGAGCGTCACCCCCCTCTCACATGCCGGTGAGCTGGTCAACGTGTTTGCGGAAGACAAGCCTCGTCCTGGGTTGTCACGCGCTGAAGTTCTCTCTGGTGCGCCGAAACAGGATGATGAGTGTTATCGAGTTCCGGCAGTTCTAGGTGAGTAACGCGAGGCCCCTTCGCTGGAGAAGCTGTGCGCAGGTCGTGTTTCTGGAATTCCAAGAATCGTGGTCAAGTGACGAAGATTGTGTTTCTTGTCCGGTGCTTCCAGTGCTGCTGGGAACGTGTGCTGCAGCGGATGTGTGGTGCGACATGCCCCTGTCTGTGCCGTAGTACGATCTGGTTTACACAAGGTGCTTAGATGAATCTCCTGGCGGCGTCGGCAACTGACTTGGTGAGGCTTCTTGAATCAGGAGATGTTTCATCCGTTGATTTGACGCGCGTGTTTCTCGAAAGAATCAAGTCGTGTGACACAGCGGTGCATGCGTTTGCTAGCGTGACACAAGAGGCAGCACTAGCCCAAGCCCGGGAACTGGATGAGTTACGGGCAGGCGGGAAGCCTGTCGGAAAATTGGCCGGGGTTCCGGTCGCAGTTAAGGATGTCCTCTGTACGAAAGGTCAACTGACGACCTGTGGTTCTCGCATGCTGGCGAGTTACGCTCCACCTTACGATGCGACTGTGATCACGCGGCTGCGCGCGGCGGGTGCGGTATTGTTGGGCAAGACCAACATGGATGAGTTTGCCATGGGCAGCTCAACAGAGACCTCTTTTCATGGACCTACGGAAAACCCGTGGGATCGACAGCGAACTCCCGGCGGTTCAAGCGGCGGCGCTGCAGCCGCAGTTGCGGCATCGATGGCCTCACTTTCAGTGGGTAGTGATACCGGGGGGTCGATTCGTCAGCCAGCAGCCTTTTGTGGTGTGGTAGGTCTCAAGCCGACCTATGGGCGAGTCAGTCGATACGGCCTTGTGGCCTTCGCGAGTAGTCTTGACCAGGTTGGCCCACTGGCGTCGACGGCAGAGGATGTTGCGTTGTTGTTGGAAGTGATCGCGGGTCATGACGAACGGGATTCGACTTCAGCGGACTTGCCGGTGCCCTCCTATGGTGAACTGCTGAGTGAACCGCTGCAAGGTTTGCGTATCGGGATTGTGGAATCGCATTTTGCCGAGGGGCTCGATGGCGAAATCGAAGAATCGGTTCGGCGTGCTGTAGCGATCTACGAACAACTAGGGGCGACCGTACATCCCGTAGAATTGCCCCACAGCCGCTATGCGATCGCGACCTATTACATCATCGCGTCTTGTGAAGCGTCAGGAAATCTCGCACGTTATGACGGTGCACATTACGGGCACCGAACCGACGAAGGACGCATGCTTGAGGAACTGGCTGAGGAACGCCGGCTTCTGGTCGAATCTGGTGATGCCGACGGCGCGGAGCAACTCGACGGGCCTCTTGTGCGTATGTATCGGAGAACGCGAGCAGAAGGGTTTGGTGATGAGGTCAAGCGTCGCATCATGCTTGGGACCTACGCCCTCAGCGCCGGTTACTACGACGCATATTACCTGAAAGCGTTAAAAGTGCGGCGCCGTATTCGCGATGACTTTGATGCGGCATTTCAGCAGGTGGACGTCATTGCCGGTCCGGTAACGCCTACCCCTGCGTTTCCATTGGGAGAGCGAACGGACGATCCGTTGTCTATGTATTTGGGTGATCTTTATACGGTCAGTGCGAATCTCGCCGGGATACCTGCTTTGTCTTTGCCGTGCGGCTTGACCGCGTCGGGACTGCCGATTGCCTTGCAGTTACAAGCGCCGCCATTTGAGGAGGCGCGCTTGTTGCGTGCGGCACACCAGTTTCAAGGGGAAACAGATTGGCACACGAGACGGCCCAGCCTTGTCGAGGAATCTTGATGGTCAGGCCAATCGAGGTGTCGACGATGCAACTCGTTCGATGCGATAACCGACCTGGCCGGAAACAGCGAACGACGAACCTGTGACAGAAATGACTATGCGCGAGCAGCCTTACGAAATCGTGATCGGCCTGGAGGTTCATGTTCAGTTGCGGACTCGCACTAAGCTGTTTTGCCGCTGCTCGACCGAGTTTGGTCAGCCGGCAAATACACAAACATGCCCAGTCTGCACCGGACAGCCGGGTTCTCTGCCAGTAATGAATCGCGATGCGTTTCAATTGTCAATGAAAACTGCGTTGGCGCTTCACTGTCAGATACCGGAATTCACTCGCTGGGATCGCAAACAGTACTATTATCCCGACCTCCCTAAGGGATATCAAATCAGTCAGTATGACCTTCCGATGTCTTGTGATGGTTGGCTGGAGATTTGCGATTCACAGGGTGTGTTTGATCCTAAACGTGTCGGCATCATTCGCGCGCATCTGGAAGAAGATGCGGGTAAAAGTATGCACGATGAAACGTCTGGTCGGGCAGACAGTCGTATTGACTTGAATCGGACCGGTACTCCATTGTTGGAGATTGTCAGTCAACCAGACTTGCGATCCGCCGCTGAGGCGCGTGCTTATCTCGACGAGCTCAAGCTGCTGCTGCAGTATTTGGATGTTTCAGACTGCAATATGCAGGAAGGCAGCCTGCGTGTCGACGCGAACGTCAATCTGCACTTGGACGAACCGGGAGGGGTGATTGCGACCCCCATCGTAGAAATCAAAAACCTCAATAGCTTTCGAGCTGTAGAACGAGCACTCGAGTATGAGAGTCAGCGTCAGTATGAAGTCTGGCTGGAAAAGGGGGTGAAAAAGGGTGACATTCCCAAACAGACACGCGGCTGGGATGACCAGCTCGAAGTGACTCGAGCACAGCGGCATAAGGAAGAGTCGTCGGATTATCGCTATTTCCCCGATCCCGATTTGGTACCGGTTGTTGTGACTCCTGACGAAGTCGAGCGTGTGCGCGCCACGGTGGGCGAACTTCCGGCGGCATTGCGTTTACGACTGCAAGAGGAATACGATGTGTCAGAGTACGACGCAAATGTGATCGTAAATCAAGGCCGTGATTTTGTCGGATATTTCGTCGAGGTTGCTGACGCATCCGGGGATGCGAGGCGGACGAGTAACTGGATCCAACAGGAAATTTTGCGGCGGCTGAACGAACTACAGATGTCCATCCGCCAGTTTCCAGTCACTGCCGCCGCCCTGGCCGGCCTTGTCAAGGCAATCGCGAGCGGAGAACTTGATAGCTCTCGCGGACGCGATGTTTTTGGCCGCATGTTTGAACATGGAGAATCGGCTGCGGAAGCTATGCAGTCATTAGGTATTGTCAGTGTGGATGCGGGTTCTCTGCGCAGCTTGTGCGAAGGTCTGCTGGCTGAGAATCCACGTGTCGTTGCTGAGGTCAAGGAAGGGAAGCAAAAGGCGGTGGGAGCCTTGATCGGGCAGGCCAAGCGTCTCAACCCGAATGTCAATCCGAGCGAAGTCCGCGAGATTTGCTTGGAGCTGATCGCCCAGCAATAACGCGATGTGTCAGTTACGCATTCTGACCGAGTCGGATCTGCGCCCGGGCTTGGGCGACCTGGCGATCCCGAATTGCCATTAATTCTGGCGTGTTTGAAGGGAGTCCGCGAGCAGTCGCAAGCTGTTCCTCTGCGGCAGCGCCGTCAACGTCTTCCGCTGGAACTGCGCGGCCTGTGAGAATGGAGACGACGTTGTCGGCTACCTGTACAAATCCGCCATCGAGGTAGAACTTTCTGGTTCCCTGATCCGAACGAAGTCGCAGCTCTCCATAGCCGAGACGGCCAATCAGTGGGCTATGGTTGGCACTAATGCCAATTTCTCCGTCAAACAAAGGCAGTGCGACGAAATCCACTGTCTCCTCCAGTGAGGTTTCTTCCGGCGTCACGACAATGCATCGAAGAGAAGCCATGGTATTAACCGCGCGTCTTGAGTTCTCTGGGGTAAGGCACAATGTAACCTGTGCTGTAAGTTGGACTACGAACCGACCTCAGCAGCGGCCATCTTCTTGGCTGCCTCTTCGGCCTGCTCGACGGAACCGACATACATGAAAGCTCCCTCGGGGAGATGGTCCCATTTGCCATCGCAGATTTCTTCAAAACTGCGAATGGTGTCAGCCAACGGTGTGATTTCCCCTGCCTTTCCAGTAAAGACCTCGGCAACCAGGAACGGTTGCGAGAGGAAACGCTCGATGCGGCGCGCCCGATGTACGACCAGTTTGTCTTCTTCACTTAATTCATCAACACCAAGGATGGCGATGATGTCTTGCAGTTCACGATAACGCTGTAGCGTATTTTGTACCCGTCGGGCAATTGCGTAATGCCGCTCACCAACGTACTGGGGGTCGAGGATACGACTGGAAGAGGCGAGTGGGTCGATGGCCGGGTAGATGCCCTTCTCAGAAATCGATCGTTCCAGATAAATGAACGCGTCTAACTGGCCGAACGCCGTCGCCGGTGCCGGATCTGTCGGGTCGTCGGCAGGAACATAGACGGCCTGCACAGAGGTGATGGCTCCTTTGCTGGTAGAGGCAATGCGTTCCTGCAGCGCCCCCATTTCTGTTGCTAAGGTGGGTTGATAGCCAACCGCGGAGGGCATGCGTCCCAACAGTGCGGACACTTCACTTCCCGCTTGCGAAAAACGGAAAATGTTATCGACAAACAACAGAGTGTCTTTGCCCGTTGCATCTCTGAAGTACTCGGCCATGGTGAGCGCTGACAGGGCGACTCGTAGCCGGGCACCCGGGGGTTCATTCATTTGGCCGAACACCATGCAGGTTTGTTCAATGACTTTGCGACCGGTTTGTCCGATTTCTGTTTCCTGCATTTCCAGCCAGAGGTCGGTACCTTCACGCGTGCGTTCACCCACGCCGGCGAACACCGAGAAACCACCGTGTGAACTAGCGATTCTCGCGATTAACTCTGTCAGGATGACTGTCTTGCCCAGGCCGGCACCACCAAACAGGCCGGCCTTGCCACCCCGTACGAAAGGTGTCAGCAGGTCGACGACCTTGATGCCGGTTTCAAACAATTCGGTGCTTGTAGACAGATCCGCAAGCGGTGGGGCTTCTCTGTGAATGGGCCAGTGTTCGTCAGTTTCCACTGGGCCACGCCCATCGACAGGATTTCCCAGCAGGTTGAAGACTCTTCCCAGGGTGGCATCGCCGACTGGTACTGAAACGGGCACGCCCAGGTCAACACAGTCCTGCCCGCGTTTCAGGCCGTCCGTGGTTCCCAGAGCAACGCAACGTACACGACCCCCGCCCAAGTGCTGTTGCACTTCTCCGGTGAGGTTGATTTTGACTCCCTTTTCATCGGATTCAATTTTTACGGCGTTGTAGATCGCCGGGAGCCTGTCTTCGGCAAATTCGGCGTCAAACGTGGAGCCGATGACTTGGGTGATTTGTCCGATGTTCGATGTCGTCGTTGCTGTTGCCATTTTTTTGTTTTCCTGCGATCCGAATGGGAGACTAATACGTTCCCAGTCCGTTAATTCTTGAGCGCTTCAACACCACCGATGATCTCCATGATTTCACCAGTGATCTGAGACTGGCGAGCTCGGTTGTAGGTCATCGAGAGGTTCTTGATCATATCGTCTGCATTTTCCGTCGCCGCTTTCATGGCTACCATGCGAGCGATTTGTTCGCTCACCGCGGCATCCAGGAAACATTTGAATAACTTAACTTTGAAGCTGCTGGGTACTACCTCTTCGAGAATGCTCTCGGCGGAAGGCAGAAACTCGTACATCGATTCACCGCGGCTGTCCGTGTCGGCTGCTTCATCCGTTTCCAGTGCCCCCAGCGGAAGCAGCGTTTCGACGACCGCTTCCTGACGGGCGCTGGTGATGAATCGCGTGTACGCGACATCGAGTCGGTCGAGGGTGCCCGCTGCGTAGGCTTCCAAATATCGGTTTGCCAGAACTTCGACTTCCTCGAAACCCGGTTGGTCGTCAAATTGCGTGAATTCGGCGTCGGTTGCCAATTTGCGAAACTTCATCGCAGAAATGCCACGCTTTCCAGAGACTTCAAACGTCAATTGTTCCATTGAGTCGCTGAGTTCGCTGTGGCGAGACAGCCCTCCCCGGATGACGTTGCCGTTGTAACCGCCGCATAGCCCCCGATTGGCGGTCAACACGAGCAGCGTGGCGTGGCGTGGGTTTTCGTGGGGTTCAAGTAAAGGATGGCTGACTTCCAGACCACTTTGACTGAGGTCTTTGACCAGTTGTGAGATCCTGGCGGTGTATGCTGTCGCCGCACTTGCCCGATCCATGGCTTTCTTGAATCGTGCAGTGGCAATCAATTCCATGGTCCGCGTGATTTTGCGGATATTGCGAATTGACTTGCGTCGTTTGTCTAGTGCTCGGGCGTTGGCCATGGAATGTCACTTACGCAAGCAGTAGTTCAATGGGTAGAAAGACAGGTTGTATTAACGTCGCTGGGATTGTGTTGGCGCCGACGCGAGTTTGGCTAAGAGGTAAGCTAACTGGCGTTGAATTGTTTTGTGAATTCCTCAATCGCGGCGACCAACGCTTGCGAGCATTGGTCGTCGTCTGACTTGAACGTGGACCCCTGGTCCGCGTTGTCCCGGATCAGGTTCCAGACGTCAGATTTCTGGTTGTGGATGAATTCCAGGAATTCGGATTCCCAACGTGCGACCTGGTCGACCGGGAGGCTGTCGAGGTGACCCTGCGTGCCGGCAAACAGCATGATCAACTGATCGACGACATTGAGCGGATTGTATTGCGGTTGTTTGAGCAGTTCGACCATTCGGTAGCCGCGGTCCAGTTGCAGTTGCGCCGAGGCGTCCACGTCGGTTCCCATCTGGGCGAACGCTTCCAGGTCACGGAAGTTGGCCAGGTCCAAACGCAGACCACCCGCGACATTTTTCATCGCCTTGACTTGAGCGGCACCACCGACGCGTGAGACTGAAATGCCGACATTCATCGCTGGGCGAATACCCGCAAAGAAGAGATCTGGCTGCAGGTAGATCTGGCCATCGGTGATCGAGATCACATTGGTAGGAATGTACGCAGAGACCTCGCCTTCCAGGGTTTCGATGATGGGTAGCGAAGTGAGTGACCCGCCACCGAGTTCGGCGGAGAGTTTGGATGAACGTTCCAATAGACGGCTGTGGCAATAGAAAACGTCACCCGGGTAGGCTTCACGCCCCGGTGGTCGTCGCATCAGCAGGGAAAGTTCCCTGTAAGCGTTGGCTTGCTTGGAGAGATCGTCATACACGATGAGGGCATGCTCACCTTTCCACATAAAGTGCTCAGCCATCGAAGTGCCGGCGTAGGCTGCGACATATTGCAGCGGCGCTGGCGTGCTGGCTCCGGCTGAAATCACGGTCGTGTATTCCATCGCGCCATTTTCTTCCAGCACCTGGACAGTTCCAGCTACGGAGGAGTCTTTTTGACCCACGGTGACGTAAAAACACTTAACCCCGGTGTCTTTCTGATTGAGGATCGTATCGATCGCTACCGGGGTCTTGCCCGTCTTGCGGTCGCCAATGATCAACTCACGCTGACCACGACCAACCGGCGTCATCGAGTCGATGGCCTTGATGCCGGTCTGCAACGGTTCGCAAACGGGCTGGCGTTCGGCGACGCCAGGTGCCAGTACCTCGACGGGGCGCGTTTCATTTGTGTCGAGCGGTCCTTTGCCGTCGATTGGATTTCCCAAGGCGTCGAGGACACGCCCCATCACCGCGTCACCCACGGGGACGGAAAGCAGCTTTCCAGTAGCGCGGACTTCGTCGCCCTCGTTGATTTGTAGGTAATCTCCCAGAATGATAATTCCGACACTGTTTTCTTCGAGATTGAAGGCCAGCCCGATAATCCCATTGGGAAACTCGACCATTTCAGTGGCCATCACGTTGGAGAGGCCATAGACACGGGCGATACCATCGCCAACTTCCAGCACGGTACCCACTTCGCGAACATCGAGCTGGCTGTCGTATTGTTCGATTTCCTGCTGGATGACCGACGCGATTTCGTCAGCGTTGAATTTCATCCGAGTCCTCGTATTCTGATTGGAAACGGCGAGTGAGCTCACCAGGTGAGCTGCCTTCGCACCTCCAAAGTTGTCCAAATGTTCTAGTTGTTAGGAGTCAGTTTGATGTGGCGAAACGGTCAAGCTCATCCCGTATCTTCTGGGCGGATTTGCTATGGGCCGTTCGTCGCATCTGTTCCAAGCGATTGATCACACTACCGTCAAAAATGGTGTCGCCGACGCGGACAATCGCTCCGCCAATCAAATCGGGATCGACCGAGGTGGAGAGATCGATTTGCTGACCAAGCGCGGTCTGCAATCGTTCTGCGGCCTGCCGCTTCGAGTCCTCTCCAAGAGGTTCGGCCGTGACCAGTGTCACTTCGACACGACCACGAATTTCGTTCAGTTGCTGCCGCGCCGCCCTGCTGATTGCCCTGAGGCAATCCAGCCGACCACGCCTCGCCAGGACTTTCAGGAAATCCAACAGGGCTCGCGAAACTCGCGAGCCGATAGCCAACTCGAGCAGCCGTAGTTTTTCTGCCTGTCCCACGCGTGGAGAAGTCAGTGTACTCTCCAGCTTGGGTAGTTGCTGAAAGACCTCTGAAAGCAACGCTTCCAGTTCCTCGAGAACGGCTTCGGTGTTTCCCGCTCGCTCAGTCGCCCCCAGCAGCGCCTTGGCATAAACCGCTGCCAGGTATTGCTGGCCTGTGTCGACGGACGTTTTTGAGGCTTGTGTTTCAGCCATATTCGAAACCGGTAGTCGATATCAACGACGGGAGAAAACGTACGGGTTAATTACTGCTGGGCAACTGTTGCAGCGCTTCAGTCACCAGATTCGCATGATCGCTGGCATTGACTTCACGCCGCACGATCTGGCTTGCCAGAGCGACGGACAGGTCGGTTACCGTTCCAGCGACCTCCTGCAGCGCCTGATTCTTGGCGACGTTAATGTCTGCAACAGCGCGTTCGCGCTCACGTTGAGCGGCTTCCTGAGCCTCGTTGACGGCTTTTTCACGGACCGCAGCTGCGTCTCGTTTAGCCGCCTCCAGCATCTCTTTCGTCTCGGCTGCCGCGCTGGCGAGTTGGCTTTCGTACTCTTTCAGCGTGGCGTTGGCTTTTTCGAGCGATGCTTTCGCTTCCTCGATGTTGCCAGCGATCGACTGCTCTCGTTTGTCCAGTCCTGCGCTGATCGGGCCCCAGGCAAATTTCCAGAGGATCGCCAGTAAGGCAACAAAGACGATGGCGGTGCAAATTGCCAGGTCAGGATTGATTGCCAGTGGGTTGGCATTCACCGCTTCATCCGCAGCAACTGCGGAAGCAACCATCCACGGCGACCCGAAACCGATCACCAGCATTAGCGCCACAAACGAAATGGACAGCGAGAATCTCGACATGGTTGTAATTCCGAACGAGAAAGTGCCGCGACCTTGCGAAAGGATGATGAGTGTCCACCACCTGCAAACGAGCTACGCGCCCTGCAAGATGAAGCCAATCACGATCAATGCGAAGAACGTCGCACCTTCAATCAGCGCGGCGGAAATCAGCATGGCGGTTTGGATGCTGCCGGCAGCTTCGGGCTGTCGAGCCATGCTCTCCACCGCAGAACCGCCGATCCGGGCGATGCCGAGGCCGGCGCCGACCATCACCAATCCCACTCCAAGAGAACTGCCAAACAGTACGCCACCGCTCGCGGCAGCTGCGGCATCATCACCACCTTCTTGGGCGGATGCCGGGGTAGCGACCAACATCAATGCTAATCCGATGAGTACGACAGTGAAGTACTTGAGCACGGGTCTCGTCTCCGTTTGAAAGAAGCGTCTAGTTTTCCATCATGGGAAGTGAACCCTAGTGGGGATGCACTGCCATGCCAATG
>PBOG01000105.1 GCA_002724245.1 Planctomycetaceae bacterium | reverse complement strand
TGCCTGCTCGAGATTTGCTTCGGGATTGATCTGTACAAAACGCAGTAGTTCTCGGAGCTGAGAAATCACCATCATTAGCTCTCACACACAGTTAATAGAGTCTCTCCGTAACTCTGACTCTGTTTGCGGATTGTCAGGTTTTCAAGTCCAAGGATGTTTGAGCAATCTATAAGATATGCAGCCGGTGAATGATCGTAGGGGTGATATCGCTGATGGCGATTGTCGTGGGGATATTGGGATTCCGCTTTGATCGCCGCGTCATCCTCCATTATCAATCAACGCCTCGAAACGACGCTGTGGGCAGCGGCCGCGCTCAGGAACGGCCTGGAGGGCGACTGGTGTGAGGAATCATGACGGCAGTTATTCTGCTGCATGCTTGTAAACGAACTGAGGGACTCTCTACTTGTTCCAAGAGGTGGTGGTCTTCTGGGTGCAGTAAGCAACGGCCACACTTTACGAGATCTGATGGTGCGATTGCGATTTCCCAGGCCACAATTAACGGAGGGGCACAGGAGCTTCACACCGCGCGTGTGACACAACGCTCGCGGATTCGCTACCGAGGGCCGTTGAGGAGGAACCCGATCTCAAAATTGAGTTTTAGTCGCACTCGTGGTTCAATGGCAGCTCTAATGGCAACGCTTTCGTCAAGACGCGTTGTTGCCAAGACAAAGGTGTCTGTTACGCCTGCGGGCCAGAGAGCAGGAAAGCACGGCTCGGTCGATTGAAGCCCCCGGAACGAGGTATTGGGAAAACACAGAAATGGCAACGCTAGACAGCAGGCAAGACAGACAGCCTTATGGAGTTGAATACGAATTGCGGCGCCGACAACGCCACCTGACGGCATGTCACCATTGCTTTTCGGGGACCGGTGTTCCTGCCCTACTGTTGATGCTTGTGTGGGCGCTGGGCGCGAACAGCCTGGTGGCAGATGATTGGTTCGACACGTTCTGTCAGTATCGCCTTTCGTTCGAGACGACTTCCAAACATGCTGGCTGGGTGCGGATTCCCCTCTCGACGGAACAGATTACCAAATCGGTCAATCAGTCCAGTCGGTTTCAATTCGATGCACGGTACTTCGCGTTTAATACGGTTGTTCTGGTCGAAGTCGACGAAGCGGGGAAGGCTGTTACCGCTCATCCGGAGGCCGGGTTCTATCTGACCCCGATCGGGAAAGACCTGGCCGAAGGCTGGCAGCAGGCGACGGGTGACAAGTACGCGATCCGGGTTGTGAAGGACAAGCCGCATCTGCTGGACTTTGTGGCGTCTGGATTCGGTAAGAACCCGGCCAACAGCTACGAGACGATCTTTCCCCCGGGCAGCTCGATGCGTTCGACGGATTATCGGACTTCGTTCTTCCCACCCTTGTTGCCACGTGACAAGACGCGGCGAAAGACCCTGTTCGTACCTGACCGGACCGACATGGAGCTGCTGGTTGGCGGCGTGTGGGCTGCTGGGACTCTGCACCAGGTCTCGGTGCGTGAGGTCAACATCACGTTGCAGGCGAAACTCGACAAACCCGGACGTAAACGCTGGATGCTCTATTACCAGCCAATGTGCAGTCATCATCTGCAGCGGCCGAGTCGCGAGAAGCACGCCGTACCCGACGTTTCGATTGACGTTGAGAATTTAGGGGTCGCGGAGCGGAACTTGAGTGACACGATCTACCAATTGCCTGGTTCAAGCTCGCTTGGCGTTTCATTCGCCGACACGACAGTGAAAGTGACCCGGCGAATGGAGCTTCCGTCTGCCCGGCGCAAGGAGGTGATCATTCGCTCCGCAGCCAATGAGCGGCAGTCGTTTCAGTTGCTGTTGAATGGGAAACGCCCCGGGGTCACGCTTGTCGCGGTGGACGTTTCTGATTTGACCGGAAACGGTCAGGTGATCCCGGCTGCTGGAATCTCGATGCGACGCATTGAATTCGTACCGATTAAGAAGTCGTCCTACATCACACCGGCGAAGTTCCTTGGTGAGATCGGTGATCCGCTCGTTCCGCTTTTCGCAACGGGTGGAAGGCGGGAGAGTTCTGCTCCGAAAGTTTCACGATTCCCGTTACGTCAAAGCTCGACAACTGCGTTGTGGTTCACAATCTCAGTGGCCCCGGGAACTCCAGCGGGAGTCTACGCAGGTGACGTTACGTTTCGACTTGCAGGAGCGGATTCTGTTGGTGTGCCGCTTTCACTGGAGGTCTACGACTTCGAACTCCCCGAGTACTCGTCGTTCCGCTCAAACCTCGGCTTGCAGTATGTCAGCAAGCTCCTGAGTAATCGGAGCAATCCTCGTAGCATGCTTGATTACCACGGAGTGGGCAAAGAGTGGCCCAGAGACAAGCCTGCCATGAAGAAGCTTGCCCGCGCCTACTACGACGTCATGGTCGATAACAAGTTCACGCCAAAGACCGTTGCTCAGTACTCTGAGATCGAGATGAACTGGACGCCTCCGCCCCAGGGCTACAATGTCGACGCACCGGGCAACTTCTTCGAGTTGCACGACTGGGACTTCACCGAGTTCAACGAAACTCTGCAGCATTTCATCGACGAGAAAAAGTGTAATAACTTTTGTCTGACGCACACCGACCCCAAGAGCTGTAGCCTGTTTCAGCAACTGCCCGGCGAGCGGCTGACGGGGCCCGAGTACGCCCCCCATAACACCATGGGCTGGCAGACATTTCGCAAGGTTACTCGGGTTGTGTACGACAAGACGAAACAGGACTCGTATCAAGACACCTCGATCGAGATTACGGAGAAGCAGTGGGACGACCTCGTCCTGAAATACTACCGGCGGATCGCACTGAACCTGGAGCAGCACGGCTGGCTTGACAAAACACATATTCTGATCGACGAAACCGAGAACAACGCCAGGTTGATGCATTTCCTGAAGCTTCTTAAATCCGATCCGCTGACCGCGAGAATCCGCACGGCCGCCTGCATTCAAGGACTCGGATTGATCCATCGAGACGCCCCCTACTTCGGAGGCAAAGAGTGGGATTTTCGTGGACTCCTCGACACTTATGTGCCGGAGATCGACGAAAACTACGATCGCTGGATGGACTACTTCTGGGATGACCACCAACTCCCGCGGAGCCGCGAGAAACTCTGGCCGTACCTCGTGGCGTCGTCGAGATTGGCTATCGACACACCCGGAATCAACAATCGCATTGTCGGCCTGGACATCTTCAACCGCGGTGGAAGCGGTCTGTTGATCTGGGAAACGACCGGCTGGGACCATCTTTACGGTGACTCTCGCAATCCATGGCAGGATCCCTATACGAGGCACGCCAACGGTTCGCTGGCTTACTTCTACCCACCGCAGCGAGACGGTTTGCCTTCCGTGTCAGATTTTACGATCACCCCGTCGTTACGTTTGGAGACATTCCGCGAGGCGATTGACGATTACGAGTATGCGCGCATGCTCGAAGACCTCGTGAACGCTGGCCGGCAGGCGGGACAGGATGTCACCGAGGGCGAAGCCGTATTGAACGACATCAAGCGGCTCTTCGCGAGCAATACACACTGGTCACAAAATGACGCCTGGTACCTGACCCTGCGAGACCGCATGGCACGCGCCATTGTGTTACTCAAGCGGCAGCGATAGTCGTGCAGGTTCGGATACTTGCGGCTTGTACGCCTTGTTTGCTTGCAGGCTTTGAGTGTTGCCGATGCCTGGTTTCAGGTAGCTTGTCTTCGGCATCTGCATCGTCATCACGAACAACGGCCGTGGTTGGCCTGCCTTTGTTGTCACCACCGGTTGTCTTGGGAATAAGAGATTTCTTCTGCTTGTATTTGGATGCGGGAAATAGAGGGGCTGGTCAGGGATCGCGAAGTGTCCGCGCCACGCTGGTCACGTGCGAATTTTTCCCCTTTTTCACTCCCAGCGTGGTGCGCCAGGCTCTATATTGGTGCTGCTTGGAACCAATGGCGTTCAAATGTTACGGCACGTACGGGAATCCTCGCCTCCACAAAACCGCCTGGATCACGCCATGCAAAGTTTGCCGCGGTTGTTCTTGGTTGGAGTGCTTTGTCTGGCAGCATCAACAGGCACGTACGCGGAGGAAACGCGACCGTTGCGGTTCGAGACCGACGTGCGGCCGATTCTCAAGGCGCACTGCTGGCAGTGCCATGGCGAAGAGAAGGACGTGAAGGGAGGGTTCGATGCACGGCTGGCCCGGTTTCTATTGAAAGGTGGCGAATCCGGTCCCGCCATCGTCCCGGGGAAACATGCCGAGAGTTTACTCTACAAGCGAGTTGTTTCCGGAGAGATGCCGCCTGGAAACAAGCAGATCTCGGCACGTGAAACCAGTACCCTGGCCCGCTGGATCGACTCCGGCGCTGCCACCGTCCGGCCGGAGCCGGAGACACTTACAGCCCGCGACACTTTCACCGAAGAAGAACGGCGGCATTGGTCCTTTCAGCCGATACACCGTCCAACGCTCCCCCACGTCGAGCAACCGGGCCGGGTGCGAACGCCAGTCGACACCTTTCTCTTGTCGCGGCTGGAGTCGCAAGGGTTGAGTTTTGGTGTCGAAGCTGACAAACGGAAACTGATTCGCCGGTTGTATTTCAATTTAACCGGTCTGCCGCCGGCTCCGGCGACGGTCGAGACGTTTGTCGCTGCCGATTTTCCCGACGCGCACGAGCGACTGGTCGACGCGTTGTTGGCCTCCCCTCGGTATGGCGAGCGTTGGGGCCGGCACTGGCTTGACGTGACAGGCTATGCCGACAGCGATGGCTATACGGGGGCGGATGTGGTCCGTAAGTGGGCCTACAAGTATCGTGACTATGTCATTCGTTCGTTCAATTCCGACAAGCCCTGGACAGAATTTCTTGTTGAGCAATTGGCGGGAGACGAGTTGCTGACTCCGCCTTACCAGGATCTAACACCTGCAGAGGCTGATCGGCTCATCGCCACGGGGTTTCTGCGGATGGGTCCGGATGGTACGGGCGGGGCAAATGGTGACCAGAACGTGGCCCGGAATCAGGTGATCGCCGAGACGATCAAGATCATATCCACCTCGCTCCTGGGGCTCAGTGTGGGCTGCGCGCAATGTCATCCTCACCGGTACGATCCCATCACGCATGCGGATTACTATCGCATGCGTGCGTTGCTGGAACCGGCATACGACTGGAAGGAGTGGCGCGCGCCAAACGCCCGCTTGGTATCGCAATGGCCGCAGGATGTCCGCCAGCGTGCCGCGGCAGTCGATAAAGAACTGCAGGATATTTCCCAGCAACGTAGCGACGAGTTGGATGCGTTGGTCCGAGAAACGCTGGCGCAGGAGCTTGCCAAACTGCCGACCGAGCTTCAGTTGCGAGCAAAGGCGGCCCGAGAGACGCCGGCCGAGAGACGCAGTGATGAGCAACAAACACTGCTGGAAGAATATCCGTTTCTGAGAATTAGTCGTGATACGATTCAGCAGTTTGTTCCGGATCAGGTTTCGATGATCACGAAGAAGTGGGATGAGCGGACTGCAGCCGCAAAGAAGAAGCGTCCCGCCGATGACAACGTCATGTGTCTCAACGAAGTTCCCGGACAGGTCTCGCCGACGATGCTGTTTGCCCGCGGTGACTTCAATCAGCCGCGGCAGGAGATCGGGCCCGGTGAGCTCTCGGTGCTCGCTCCGACCGGTTTTACGATTCCACGAAATGATCCTCAGTTGCCGACGACTGGGCGTCGTTTGACTTATGCCCGTCATTTGACGAGTGGGCAACACCCGTTGGTAGCCCGTGTACTCGTCAATCGGTTCTGGATGCACCATTTCGGCCACGGCCTGGTCGCGACACCAGCCGACTTTGGCATGCGGAGCGAAGGGCCCACGCATCCCGCATTGCTGGATTGGATCGCCGCTGATTTCATGCGCGGTGGATGGGAGTTGAAGCGATTCCACCGAAACATTGTTACCGCGGCGGCGTATCGTCAGGTGTCGACGCGCCGGGGGGAACTGGAGGCGATCGATCCGGATAATCTGCTGCTTGGTCGGATGCCTGTCCGTCGCCTCGAAGCGGAGACGCTCCGCGATTCACTGCTTGCGCTCGCCGGCCGATTGTCGAGCAAGATGTACGGCGATCCAGTGCCGGTTAGTCCCGATGTGTCTGGACAAGGTATTATTCTTTCCGTGAACAGATTCAATTCGGCTGGCCAGGTGGTGCGGGGACCCACTGACCTGGGTGAAGAGGTCGTTCGCCGTACCGTGTACATCCAAGTGCGGCGGTCGATGCCGTTGGGGATGCTGGAACTGTTCGACCTGCCGGCCATGACTCCGAACTGCGAACGCCGGCCTTCTTCGACAGTGGCCCCTCAAGCGTTGTTGATGATGAACAACCCGTTCGTAGTTCGGGTGACGAGGGCTTTTGCTGCCCGGGTACAGCGTACCGCAGGTGCCGACCCTGTGGCGCAATTTCAATTGGCGTGGCGCAGCGCGTTTGGACGCCCACCGTCGGACCGAGAGGTACGGAATGGACTCAAGTTTCTGAACGAGCAAGCGAATGCAGTGCGAGCTGCGCCTGGCAGGTCCAAAACAGGTTCGCCCGATCCAGTGCTGGCAGCGTTGGCGCATTTGTGTCAGGCACTGCTGAGTTCTAATGCATTTTTGTACGTTGATTAAACTAGAAATATCATGCATCGTCATTGTATCTTTCCTGTAATTTCTTTCGTGTAATTCATAGTCCGATGTTCACGCTTCCTTCACTGCCGGCGGCAGGTTGCCCGCCCTTCACGGTCCAAGTTTGGTGATCCTTATGTTGCACGGTACCCGGCGACATTTTATTTCTCAGCAGGCATTGGGAATGGGTAGCCTCGGGCTGGCCTGGCTGCTGAACCAGGACAATCTTCTGGCTGATCCCACGAAGCCAGAATTGGAGCGTCGGACTTTCGATCTGGCGCCGAGGCCGCCTGTCCATAAGCCACAGGCAACGGCCATGATCTCGATGTTTATGCAGGGAGGACCGAGCCAGGTCGATTTGTTTGATCCGAAGCCCGAACTCCGTAGGCGACATTTGCAGGACTACATCGGGGACATCCACTATGACGCTGTTGGGCAGGCGAGCACGAAGCTGTTTTCGGGTCCGTGGAAGTTTTCCAAACGCGGTGAGTGCGGGATGGAGCTCAGTGACCTGCTGCCGCAGTTGGGACAGATCGCGGACGACATCTGCCTGATTCGTTCGATGCATACGGGAATCAGTGGTCACGAGCCGTCCATCAGGGCGATGAACACAGGACGCTTCGTGCAGGGACGACCTTCATTAGGCTCGTGGATGGTCTACGCGTTAGGATCCGAAAACCAAGACCTGCCAGCATTCATGGTGCTGCGTGATCCGACCGGGACGCCGGTCTTGAGTGTCGAGAACTGGCAGAACGCCTGGCTTCCTTCCATCTTTCAGGGCACGGTCGTGCGCCCGCAGGAGCCAAGGATCGCCAACCTCGAAGCGCCGGCCAGCCTCCGCGGCGCGACTCAACAACGGCTCCTGTCCTATCTCCAAGGGATCAACCGCAACCACCTGGAACGTCATCCTGGCGAACACGACCTGGCCGCACGAATGCAGAGCTACGACATGGCGGCCCGTATGCAAGTTGCCGCCAAGGAGGCGTTGGATATTTCGCAGGAGACTGCCTGGACCCACAAGTTCTATGGCATTGATGACTCGGTCACGCGGGACTACGGGACACGCTGCCTGATCGCCAGACGGTTGATCGAACGGGGCGTACGGTTCGTGCAGATCTTTTCCGGCAATCAACATTGGGACCACCATAGTGGAATCGTCAAATCTTTGCCCGACGTTTGCCGCAAAACAGACAAACCGGCGGCAGCTCTGGTGATGGACTTGAAACGCCGGGGTTTGCTCGATACGACACTGGTCCACTGGGGTGGCGAGATGGGGCGGCTTCCCGTGATTCAGAACGAGAAAAATATTGGCCGTGACCACAACGGTCGTGGTTTCAGCATGTGGCTCGCCGGAGGTGGCCTGAAGGCAGGTTACGTCCATGGCGCAACTGACGAGGTAGGGCACAAAGCAGTGGAAGACGTAGTCAACCATTATGATTATCACGCCACACTGCTCTACCTTTTTGGCCTCGACCCCCAGCAGGTTTCCTTCACACGTGCGAACGGGTCCAGCAGCCTGCTTGATGATCAGCCCGGTCAAGTTGTAGCACCTATCCTGCAGCGTCCGCCGCAGCTTTCATGACGCATCGCTACGCGGCCACCAAGGATCAGTGCCTGATCTGCCCCGCTAATCTGAGTGCCGCCGAGGCAGAGCTCTCGCCGGTTGATCACCCGGTTCACTTCCAGCTGCCTGTATGTTGTTACAGAAGTGACAACATGCGCCAGCTTGCACAAACACAATGAGACGCAGATGCGGAAACCACGTCAGATCGTAATCACCGGAGTTAGTAAAGGCCTGGGCCGAGCACTGGTCGACCAGTTCATTCATTTGGGTATGAATATCGTCGGTTGTTCCCGCAACGAAAATGCGATCCGATCTTTGCAAGAGCAGTATCCGGACCACCATTTTGCTGCGGTTGATGTAACCGATCGCAGTCATGTCGATCGCTGGGCAACACAAATCGTATCGCAGGTTGGTCCCCCGGATCTGCTGTTAAATAACGCAGCCGCCATTAACGCCAACGCCCCACTCTGGGAAGTTCCACCCGACGAATTCGAGCATGTCATGCGGGTCAATATCACGGGTGTTTTCAATGTCGTGAGGGCCTTGGTACCCTCCATGATCGAACGCCAACAGGGCATTATCGTCAACTTCAGCTCCACCTGGGGGCGCAGCGTAGCACCAGAAGTGGCGCCGTACTGTGCGACTAAATGGGCGATCGAAGGGATGACTCGTGCACTCGCGTCCGAGTTGCCAAATTCGATGGCCGCGATCCCCTTGAATCCCGGCGTAATCCAAACAGACATGCTGGACAGTTGCCTTGGTGATGCATCACGGATGTACCCCAAGCCACAAGAATGGTCTGCTGCCGCTGCGGAGTTCCTCCTGGACCTGCAACCCTCCCAGTCGGGAGAACCGCTCTCGGCACCTCGTTTATAGTCACTCAAGCGCGCAACAAACGAGGCAGCCAACAGGAGCTTGCGGTATCCGTGGACTCAAGCGCACGCTTCGCATGGGACAATCAGTCGTTGCCAGCGCTGTCCAGGTGAGCCAACTCCGTCCTGACGCTTTTCAGCGCCGCCGCACCGCCTGTTGGGGGTGCAGGCCGGGCGAGGTACCGCCGCGCCAGTCTTTTGGCACCAGATGATTGTTGGGTGTGGCATGCCCCGAAGTTTGCTGCAGGAATAGCCGCGCTCTGCCGGCTGTCGATTTGCCAGCCTCAAAAAGGTATCGGGCTGGAGATGCCTTTCAGGTTAATGCCGTGGGCGCTAGCGAGCGCGACGATATCAGCGTGCAGTTCTTGCTGCGATGAACCCATGGGCCAGCGGAGGCCCGCGTCTTTTGCTGCCGCATGTAATTCATTCCAGCGATGTAAAAAAACAAACATAATTGGTAGCCGAGTCACCTGTACTCGCTGCGCCAAGATTGGATCGTTGGCAACCGCTGCGGCGGCTGCCTGCACGTGCTCCCAGGCACGGAGCAGCGTTTCCAGAGAGAGAAATGTTGCATCCGGCCTGGAGCCCAGGCCAAGAAAATCATCGGTTGCCTCAACCGCATTATGCGTGAGCTGGATGTAGTCCAGGATGTGTGATCCTGCCTGGCCGTAGTAGCCGCGAACAAAGGTATCGATCAGCTGGTTGCTGTCGGCGTTCGGGTTCCACATCAGCTTGGCAAGTAGCCAGGCCCGCAGTTCGACGAGTTCGGCAAACGCGCCGCCTTCGCAAAACATTCCTTTGACATTGTGCTCCGTGTAGTACCTCAGGTTGGGTCCATAAACGCGGAGATTCGGGTGTGGCAGCGGATAAGCAAAATTGATGGGGTAGTCCCAGAGGTAGAGCCGGTCACACATTTTGGACCAGCCTTCCAGGTCCGCCCGAAACGGGGAGTTGCGTTCGTCTGTCATGGGACGGCTGAATGAACACTTGATGCTGCTCAGCCGCACCAGCACGTTAGGACGTGGGCGAGTCTGTTTGGGCGGTTTTTGGGAGTAATGATACGCGAGCGTGCTTACCGCGACGTCAGGAAACTGCTCTTGCAGGTCGGCCGCGACCGCGTTGACGAAACGGATTACCAGTTCTGACGGGTTTCCTTCCTGTTCGACCGCTGCGCAGGCTGCGCATTCACATCGGTTTGGCGGGCCCGCATCGTCGGGTTGGGCAATCGAAATGACTGTGGCGTGCGGGTTCCAGCGCAGTGCCAGCCTGGCGTTCTTGGTCAATTCCGCCCGCATCGATTCATTGGTCAGGCACAGATTTGAAATGGGATACTTCGGCGAAATATGTGTGCGTTTTCCGTTGATCAAAGCAAACCACTCTGGATGGGATTTGAAATAGACCTCTGGTTCAATCAGAGTCCACCAGCCGTGAGATCCCCATTTGTCACTGCGGATGTAGGCATATTTTCTTCCACCGCGAGAACTGTCCTGACCTATGTTGTTGAAGCTGTTGTCGTAGAACAGCCGGTGATGGTGGCCGTTGAGCTTGTTTCGTACCGAAAAGTCGGCTTCGGCCGTGTGCAGAAAACTCATGTCGCGATATTCCAGTCGCGGAACATAACGAAAGTTCAGTTTGGGCACCTTTAGATTTGGCCGACGTGGGATGTGGCTGGCAGCGGGGGTCCACCAGTGGCAGCCAGCATGGTCTTCGAGAAACGTGAACACGGCATACAGTGTTCCACGCGGAGCGCCGCCGGCCAGGATCAAATCGTCACCAACCGAACGGAGTACGATGCCATCTTCGCCCAGGTCGTCGGTCGTAAAACCTGTTTCTCTGAGGCGGGCTGCTTTAGGACCAACCAGCAGATTGGTACCCTCGGGAGATCTGTTGTGACGAATCAAAAAATCTGTGCCAGTGACGCGCGAGAGAAAGTACCGCAATTCGTCAGCCGCGTGTCGGACTGGGGCAGGCGCATCTGCCGCGACCACGACAGTTGCCCGGGGCTGACCAGCGTCAGAAAGTGTATGTGCCCGCAGTCGGAAAGCAGACGCCCATAGACATGCGGTAAATGCCACTATGAAAAGTAAACGGTGCATGCCGGCGATTGTACCCGGGAGACTGGCAGCGTCTACCTGAAGGCATGCTGTTGCGCAGGGCCTCCCTGCTGGGCGACGTTTCTCTTCGCGGCCAAACGCTGCCGATAGTGCGACCGTCGGTACGGCAAAATCACAGGGCTTGGACGCTCGTGCGGAATGTCTGTGCTTAGTTCTTAGGGGCAACATAGGCGAAAGTCGTGCGGTTGGATTTTGCATCAAACTGAATATCGATTTGCTTGCGGCGGGAGGTCCAGAACCATTTCTGATTCGCGAGATCGCGTTGATCTCCATGCAACACGATATTACCTCCGGAAAACAGAAACACAGGTTGACAGTGTCTTGTCGCGGTAATCGATCGGGCTTCCAGAATGCCACCACGCATCTCAACAATCGAGGACGGGCGGAAACCCAGCTCGGCACCCCATCCCAATTGCACAGGACCGTCAACCACACACCTGGCCTTATTGTCTATCGTGATCCGCGCGTCGCTCCTTACTCCCACATAAAGACCGCCGCCGATACTGGCCTTGCTGCTGTCGAGCAGTGTCAGCTTGCCAGGTGCTGCATCACGGTCGCCCAACGAGATTGAGAAGTGAGTGCTCAGGCGGCCAGTCTCATTGATTGTGAGATGGCCGCCGCCGTTTGCGTCTCCCAAATAGCCCGACCCGACATAATTTGTCTGGCCGGTGGAAATTAATGAGCCATTTTTCCCGATCACTAGTGTCGCGCCATCAGCCAGTTGAAATCGATTGACCGTGGTTTCCTGGCTTAACGTGACAACCGCCGTGCCATGCAGGAAAACCGATCGACCTGCCGGAGCCGCTGACCAGTTCTGGCTGGCAGTCCAACGGCCACTTTTCCCTTGCCAGAGACTCACGCCACTTTCTTGTGCTGCGTTCCGTTTTGTGCGCTCACGGGCGGCAAGCTGCTCTGACGTAACAACTCGGACGATTCTGCGGCCAAAGAACGTCTGGCCATACATGTCCACCGTTCGTACCTCAATGGTATATCCACCCTCAGGCAGGTCTGCGGGTAGTTGTGCTGACCACATGTGCGTCACAATCGAAAGCGGGTGTCCGGGTGTAATGACTTTTTGCAGGTAGGGATCCTGCTGTGGGCTGCGTTCCATGGGACGCCAGTCGCCATTGTTAATGCGGAATGTCACATTGGACTTTTCCGTTCCCCAGTAGATGTTCGCCAGCACGGTCGTGTCATGCGACGCTCCCAGCAAGATCTCGTTGGGGACGAATACATGCATCTGGTCGTTCGGCGAGCGTCTAGGGGCGTGGAAACGGATCGAGTATTGATTGTCCTTGAAAGTCACCACTGGGTAGCCGTTGGGCGATCCACAATGAGTCATTGCATGCGGGATTCCGAATTCGTCCGGCTGGCCCAGCCAGTGGATTCCGCAGATGGCCCCGGCGTTGATGTGGTGATGTGCACCTGCGTTGGGCCACCCGTCTTCTTGCCCCATGAACCGTTGCTCGATGTCGTGGTGATGCCCCGAAAACGAAAGCGTATGCGGTCGGTTTTTCAGCAAGACAAGCAAGTCCTTGCTGTTCACCGTGAACAGTGGAGCATGCATCGCAATCACAACCAGTTTCTCTCTGGGCACGTGCTCTAAATCGTTCTCGACAAACGCGAGTGTTTGTTTGTCAAAGCCCACGCTGTAGGAGTTGCCCCGCCAGAGAATGTTGTCCAGCACAATGAAGTGGACCGAACCATAGTCAAAGCTATAGGTGGTCGGACCGAAAATGCGTTTCCAGGTTTCGGTTGACATTGCGTCGTTGGGCACGTCCATGTTCAGGTCGTGGTTCCCCGGCACGTTCCAGAGCGGGATGCCAAGTTGTGACATGACGCGATTGTACGGCGTGTATAGGTCGAGTCGATCTGCCATCAAGTCGCCTAAGGTAAGGCCGAAGGCGGCGTCCGTTCCAATCTGCTCGCTAATCACATCATTGGCCATGTGGTTTATGTCGCCGAGATTATTGGGTTGCGGATCTCCGAAAATCACCACCTTGAATTCATTCGGTTCGCTTTGCTTGTACAGTGGAAAGTCCACGGAAGATGGCAAACGCCCTGTCGGCGTTATTCCTGGATACTTCAAGCCGGGAGGTGACCCTGTCGGTTTGTGGACATAATGAAATTGGGGAAGATTGTCGTGGTTCGAAGGCGGTCGATAGCCGCGAGGCTTGATGACAAACACGATGGCGTCTTGATTGTTGATTGTCAGGGCATAGTGGCCTTGGTCGTCAGTTAACACCACGTCATAGCCATTCGACACCGGGACGTTTGCCAGCGCCGGTTCATCTTTTTCCCGTTTGCCATTACGATTCTGGTCGTGAAATACAACACCTTGTGCCGTGATCTGGTCCTGTGCCAGCGCTGGCATCGGCGTGAATGCGGTCAGCAGCACGGCTGCAATCTTCCATTCAGTCATAAATCGATCATGGATACGTTGACGTTGAAGACCCATTGGGCACCTGGGGGCAAATGCTCTTTGAAATGATCGTGCCGGTGGCAAGAGCCGTGACTTTGATGACTCGGCAGGGCAGATTATAGCATTCACGCTGGGGCGTTTTGCATGCGCAGAGGCGATTCGTTTTTCTGCAAGAGGATTCATGTGTAGGCTGCTGCAGGGGCAAGTCGTTGGCGATTTCTGGGATCCTGCGAGGAAGAGTCATGCCCGATCGAATCTACCGCGTTGTCGATAATGTTTTTCAGATTCGAGGAACCTGTAGTTCCTACGTCATCGTCGATGGCGACGCGGCACTGGTGATTGACCCTGGCGATGGTGACTGGTGGGACGAGCTGGCGCAGATCGGTGTCAAAAGGCTTGATTGGGTTCTGCTCACGCATGCGCATCGTGACCAATGCTCTGGCCTTTACCGGCTGGATAGGACGCGGACGAAGATTGCTGTTCCCGAGCTGGAACGACATCTGGTCGAGGACGTGGAAGCTTTCTGGCGGCGACGGCAGGTTTACCATAACTACAATCAAGTGGCGGATTTTTTTTCGTTGCCTCGTAGTGTTCCGGTTGACGAATCGCTGGAAGATTTTGCTTTCTTTCGTTGGCGCGATGTGGAACTGGAGGTGCTCCCTGCACCGGGTCACACACCTGGATCCGTTATGCTTGCAGGCGAATTTTCCGGCCGTCGGATTGCGTTCACGGGCGACCTCGTTGACGGTAGCGGTAACGTGCCGCAAATCCACAATCTGCAGTTTGGATACGGAGATGCGCTGGGGGCCGAGCTGTCCATCTCGTCCATTGCTTTACTGCGGGATTCCTTGCCGGATGTCCTTTGTCCGGGTCATGGCATGCCGATTGATTCTCCAAGCGAGACTCTGTCGTCACTTGGCGAGCGACTGTCTGCTTTTTGTAGAGAGCTGGATCACCCCATCGAGCCAGCTCCAGCCGAGGAGTTTTACGAGCTAGCACCACGACTCTTGCAGAGCGCGCGGCAGAGTTGCAGCTGGTATGTATTGCGATCTAATGACGGGCACGCTCTGCTAATTGATCTCGGTTACGCCAGTGCCGCGCATGCCAGGCCGTGCACGCTGGGCTATCGCACGCGATTTCTGCCGACCCATATTGATACTCTGAAAAGAGATTATGGGGTCGACGTGATCGACGCGGTGGTCATCACTCACTATCACGACGATCATGTCATTGGGGTGCCATACCTGCAACGCCGCTGGCAGGTCCCCGTCTGGTGTCTTGACCGAATAGCGCCGATCTTGCGCGATCCCCAACGTTACAATATGCCGTGCCTGCTTCCCAAATGCATCACTGTCGAGCGCACGTTCCGCGACCGGGAGCGGTTTGCGTGGCGAGGAATTGAGATGCAAATGCACGATCTTCCCGGGCAGACAGACCTCCACTCCGGCATCAGTTTTCAAATGAACGGAGTCGGATATTTGGCGATGGGTGATTCGGCTCATCTTCGCGCTGGCCGCCTCTCGCACGGTCACATCATCTTTGCGAATCGGGTTGCGGCTGCGAACCACCTCAAGGTCGCGGAACGCATGCTCGAAATCGAGCCAGATGTCCTGCTTCACGGTCACCACCGTCGGGAACTGCCAGCCGCGGACGGTAACACGCCACAGGGACGCGCGGATACACCGGTGACGCGGCAGGATCTGCTTGACTTTCGGGAGAGTGCACGGCGTCTGGAAAAGGTTTTGTCGGGCCTGGTCGAAGACGCAGTAGAAGAAAGGTGTCGGGCGGATTGGGTTCGTATCGAGCCGTACCGTGTGCGGCTAGCCGCCGGACAGCGGGCGACGATTGATGTGATCGTGGAGAACGCAGGGCGCGAGCCGATCCAGGTTGCGTTACGGTTGATCATGGTACCAGGTGTGATCGTCGAGCCACCTGCTGCCGACTGTCTGGTCGCTCCTGGCGCGCTCCATCGATCCAGGCACGAGGTTCGAGTTTCGCAACTTGACCGAGCGGGCCCTGCCATTCTCTGTGTTGAGGTAACCCGCAACGGCGAGCGGCTGGGATGGCTTGCCGAATGTCAGTTATGGCATGAAGGAACGCCGTGTTGACAGGTGGCCGGCCTGGAATGGATAGATCGCGATTCTCTTTCTGCGGGTCCGTGAATTGAAAATGCATCGATGCACGTTCTACCGCGGGCCAGATATGACAAACAGGCTACACAGCGGTATTCGACCGAATCCAATGAGTTGTATATCGCCGGTAATCGGCAGGGCCGCGATGCATCGATGTTGTTCTTGCATCTGTTTATAGGAGTTGGTGCTGTAGACTAGCATACATTCGCGTGGCCAATTCGAGGGAACGTGAAATAGTTACCATCGACAAATTGCGGCGAAAGATATTGTGGGACGCCCTCGCTGGAGCGGGAGACTCGGTGGTGCCGACAGTTGCCGGGCACAAATCATCACAATCACATGGCAACCGAGAGAGCAAGTTGAAATGGATCGACCAGCAGACGGTGGTGTCAGATGGCAGTGGCTGCCAATAGTAGTTGGCTTTGGTAGCTTTCTTTTTCCGGTAGTTGTTAATGGAGCGTCGGTTACAGTCATTTCTCCGAGCAGCCCTCTTCCCAGCGTATCAAGCGCCGCGGGACAGGTTCATTCAGATGCGGCTGCTGATCTATGTGATTATCTTTCCCGGGTGAGCGGCAGGGAAATCACGCCTGGCCGTGCGGCGGCGGATGGTTCGGTAACCATTCATGTAGGTCCTGATGCGTTTGTTTTGAAGCACGTACCCGAGGTCAAGGACTTGTATGCTGACGGGTTTCTACTCAAACACCTGGCAGTGGATGGAAAGCATCACCTTGTTCTATCGGGTATCCGATTGAAATCCTCGCGGTGGGCGGTTGAAGAATTCCTGATGCAATTTGCCGGAGTGCGATGGCTTTTCCCTGACGCAGTGTACGGCGAGATTGTGCCTTCCGTGCCGACGGTCAGGGTTGACGATGAGCTCAACCAGAAACACGAACCGCATTACCTCAGTCGCGGCAACCTGGGCATGTATTACTTTGACAAGAACCGCAGGTATCTCAGGCGCAGGCCTGAGGGTGGAGGGTCTTTCGGGAGTCACGAATTCCAGACGATCTTCAGTAGAAAGGATTACCAGCAGCACCCGGAGTGGTTTGCCTATTTCACGGTTTCTGAGAGCCGTGCACAGAGCTTGATGAGAGGCACCCACCCAGAGCACGCCAGGTTGCGGCAAGCCCTGCAGCGGGGCCAACGACAAGGGCGATGGCACTGGGACTACGGCAACGGCTGGCAAATCTGCATGTCGAACCCGGAGACCGTTCAACACGCTGTCGCATATGCGCGTGAGTACTTTGCCAGCCACCCCGATGTCCCTACGGTATCCATGGGGCATAACGATACATCCGGCTGGTGCGAATGCGACTTGTGCAGGAGATTCGCCGCTACGATGGACCCGCCCTACACCGTGTCGGAAAGATACTGGCATTGGGTCAACCAGGTTGCGAAGGAGTTGGCTCGAACCCATCCGGGAAAGAAGATTGCGACCCTCGCCTACGGTGCGCCTGCGGCGCCGCCCCGTTTTAGCCTGGAGAAGAATATTTCCGTCATGGTCACGGTCTATCTCGAAGGGCACCTGAGCCTGGCCAGGAAATGGCAGAAGAAAACGGACTCGGTCAGTTTGTATTCTTACGCCTACGGCAACTCATTCGTCGGTTTCCGTCACTACCCGCGCGCGATACGCGATTTTCTGCAATGGGGACACGACGAACTTGGAGCCATCGCCCATGTGTCAGAAGTCGGCGGCAACTGGTCGTTTGACGGTCCCAAATACCACTACATGCAGGAGCTGATGTGGAACGTGAATGCCGACCCCGACGAGATCATGTGGGCTTACTGCCGTGATTGGTTTGGGGCCGCCGCTCAACCTATGAAGGCATTCTGGGACCGGCTTGAGGAAGTCTATGAGCGCAGGGGCACCAGACGCAGATTTTTGGGCTACCAGTGGGTGGGCTGGCTTGAAGGCCATGATGAATTTGATCACTATTCCATCGATGACGTCAGGTTTCTGGATAAACAGATTGCTGCGGCGGAACAGGCGGCTGACACGGAGGCAGATGCATTCAGACTGGCCCGTGTGGCAGACGCATGGAAGTATTACCGGACATTCCTGCTGGGCAGGTTCAAATACACACTCCGGCAGGAAAAGATCTTTAGCGAGGCCGCGGAATCACTTGCACGCGCAACGGAATTGGCTGAAGAACTGGCGCAACTGCAGGCCATGAAAGAGTCATTCCTGAGGCAGTTGCGCTCATATCCCCAGGTCAACCAGGTAGTCACGGGCCCTAACTACATGTCGTATTTCGCGCATGTCACGGAATTTAGCGATATGCGCACGATGCTTGACGGATTGTGTGACCAGATAACAAAGCATCTGCTCGGTCAAGGGAGCGGGACAGATGCGCTTGCCTTCTGGCGGAAGTTCGCGCGTGGGACCCCTCTTCACCAGTCCGCACGGTCGCAGATTTTTTCGTTGAACCATCCTGTACGGGCCAACCTGCTGACCAACGGCAGCTTTGAAACGGGGGACCTCTCAGCATGGAAAACGACCGGAGAACTCAAAGTTACCCGAGAGAGCCCTCGCAACGGCAGTTATGCCGCGCAGGGTACGGGAACACTCTCTCAACAAATCCGAGTGCAGCCAGGGGCAAGATACAGGCTGAGTGTGCGCGGCAGATATGCGGCTTCCCCTGAAACTGGAACACGCCTTTTCAGCACCGATGTTCGTTTCCAGAGTGCCGGTAAAGCCCTCTGGCCGGAACCCAACTACCGGCGTCTGAAAAGCACGTACCCCGAAGGCGGCTGGACTTCGTTGGAAACGACCTTCACAGCGCCACCCGGGGCTGATACGGCGATTGTTTCCATCAGGACCACTCTCAACTGGCCGACCGCCGGCACAGGGACCCCCGTATTCTGGGATGACATTGCCCTGGAGAAGATTCTGAATGAGCCGGAAGTAAAGCAGGGTGTGCTCACAGATGAGTTTGCCGGCGAGCATATCGATAACAGTAAGTGGTCTGAGGCGACCGCCGGCAGCAGTGGCATGCTCCCGAAGGTCAGTGACGGCTGGCTGATTCTTGCTCAGAGACCTAATGCCACGCTTGTTTCAAGGAGTCGGTTCGATGACCTCCTCAGCGGTTCAGGTGACCGGCGTTACCGACTGCGGGCACACATCGCCGTACTTGCTGCAGGTCGGAAAGCGTCCTTTGACTGTGGTATCAGAACAGGTTTAGTTCCCATCAGCATTCGCGATTCGGGGTTCTGGTTTACGCATGTCTTTTCGGCTAGGACCGAGAAAACCGATCTCCTGCGGACCTACTGGCATCAGGATAGTAAACAGCTACCAGCCGGGTGGTACGATATTCCGCTGTCAGAAAACGGCAGCAGGGATATCTGGTACACGTTCTATTTCGACACCCAGCAAGTTGCAGTGTATGCGGGGTTTGATGGGTATGATGAACGGGAATCCGCACTGGTCGGAAAGTATGAACACCATATGAAGAACATCGCTTCCGCTGGACCGGTTTATTTCAAACTGGGTGGTCACAATGTCAAGGTTGGTGAAATAAGCTTGCTGCGCCCTGTTCCGTAATCGTCTGGCGCGCGCCTCCCCGAACTAAGGCAGCTACTACCCGGGGCCACGAGAGGAAAACTGACCCGATGTGGGCGTCGTTTCCGCAGGCTATGGCTGGCTGCGGACGCTTTCTTGCCGGCGCCCCGCCTCGCCCCAGAGAAACCAGAACATCATTGCCAGCGACGCGACTGAAACCGCCATCAGGACCGCCAGAAATAACTGCCAGCTGTTTTCTGCGATCCTGCCGGCAAACAGTTGGAACAAGGCGTTCCCCCCAAACGCGATCGCGTCCAATAGAGCGATCAGGAACCCCGAATGCGGGCCTCCAAACTCAATCGCAAACACACTCATCGGGATGTAGTAGCAGGGCGCGACACAGACGCCAAAGAGAAATAGCAAGAAGACCGAAAGCCCTGTCAGACTTGCTGACGTGAGCCCGAAGTAGGGCATTGCTAGGAAGGTGCCGATGCAGCCCGTCGCCACGGTCAACAGCAGGCCAAACACTCGGGCCGCCTGTGTACGGGTGAGTCGATCAAACACGTAACCACCGGCCAGCACCGAGACCAGGCTTCCCAGAGGAAAGGCCGATGCTGCCATCGATGCCTGTGCCACGGTCAGGGAAAGCGTATCTTTGAGGTACAGAGGTACGAACAATAGGAAATCCCAGAGGATGGTCATCCCCATCAGGCTGCCGGTGATCAGCCAGAATTGGCGGCTCGTGAAAAATACTCCGAGCGCTGTGGGGAGGGACAGACCGTCCAGGGGATGGGGCGCATGTGGTGAGTCGCGGTCGCCGTGCTGGCGGGTGAGCGAGCCAGGCAACGGGTGTTCGCGAAGAGTAACCGCGAAAAACACGACGGCCAATATGCCGGCGCCGGCCGCGACCGCTAGTAAAGAACGCCAGGGCATCAGCGCCAGCAACGCGCCCAGGGCCATGGTCGCCACCAGCGTCCCCACACGGGAACTCGTCGCCAGCACTCCCCAGACACCCCCGTACTGTTGCGGGGAAAACCAGTTGGTGATGATCTTGGCCATCGCGGGCCAGCCAAACGACTTGGCCAGCAGCGCCAGGAAGAACATCGCCTGGAACATTCCTAACCCGTTAGACAGCCCGAACAAACCGATGAACACGGACGTCAGCAACAATCCCACCGTAAATGTCCATTTGCCGCCAAACCAGTCCGCTGCTAGGCCCCCGATAAATTTGCCGACCACCGCTCCCCACGTCCCCCAGGCGAAGATCAGGCCCAACTCGGCCAGGTCGATGTCGAGGGTGGGATCTTCTCGCATCGACGCGCCGGTTACCGTGGGGATCATCCTCAGGACCATAAATGTCGCGTAACCGACGTACATGCTGGCGATCGTCGCCCAGCCTCCCGGGGTCCCACCATGTACAGATCCACTTGGCGGTTCGGTCACGACATTCTCCTCAGCGGGTTTCAGCGCGAATCTGCGCCGCTGGACGGGTTGTAGAGGACCGACTCCGTCGACAAACTCTCGAGCATCTCGCTCAAGCACCGTTCCAGGTGCGATAAAACAGGGTCCTCACTGACACTTCGATCTCGTTTGGCAGCTACGGCTAACGGCTCGCCGACCTCGACAACGGCCTTCATCGGTGAATGCGGATCTTCCTCTCCTGCAAGATGCTCCATAAACCGCTCGACGGTCTCGAGAATCCGGTCGACACTGGGGCGCGAGGCGACGTATTTGGCGGGATACAGGCTCAGTTGCTGGGCAAGCTCCATATCCTCCAGTTGGCGCCAGCGACGCGCCAACTCGCCTGCGGAGAGCCCACTGTCGATCATTTCAGGTAATACCGCCTTGCGCAACTCTTTGACCCGGCTGATCACCGAATCGGTAGTCGCTTCTTTGAGCCACTCCCGTTCCAGCGGTTCTAGCAGATGATCGATCATTCGTTCCAACCGTTGCTCGAGCTCCCCGGTCTGAGTCTCTCCCAGGTATTCCATTTCTTTGAGCGCCAGCAGCGCCGGCCCCACGCGCAGGATCCGTTGTACGAGGGGAAGATCCTCACGCGTTCTCCACGACAGGCGGCGTTCGATGCGGGTCAGCAACGGTCCGGCCGTCTGTTCAATGTCTCCTTTGAACAGGTAGCGAATCGCAACCGGTACCACAAACACACTGCGTCCCTTGGCTGCCTTCTGCTCCGACTCCTGACGGCCCATCTTCTTGGCAGCGCTGCGTGCGATCAACGATACCCCTTCCATTAATGCGTTGAGCCGTTCGTTCGCCTGACTGAGGGCCCCTTCGGGAAACAGCACGAGGGGACGACGCGCCTCGGCCACGATGTCGATCGCTGTCTGCACTGCCTGGCGATCGACGCCCTCGCGATAAACACTAAACGCACCCAGTCGGCGCAGGACGAAGGCCTCCCATCGACTCCCCCGAAACAAGTGCGAGCTGGCCATCACAAAGAACGGTTGTCGCAATCGCCGCGCCAGACACTGCAACACGATCGCGTCCGACATGCGGCAGTGATTCGGGGCCAGCAACACTCCGTGCCGGCCGCGCAACAGCTCCGCAACACGTTCCGCACCGCGGATCTCGACTTCGGTGACCCCGCTTACTCGTCGCAAGTAAGCCGGCACCAGATAATTCAACAGTCGCGGCCACAGATTGCCACGATGCGGAGGAACGAACTGGTATGAGGATTCGGTAACCAGAAGCGGAGACATAACTCTATGCTCTATGCGGATCCTGCACCGGAATATGGCATGCACAGGGGAGGAAGGCGGTTCAACAAGCAGCCAGCGCGCGTCGTTGTCGCCGGGGTTGGGTAGGTCGCGCGCGAGGCCACCATCATAGCGAATCCCTACGCGGGGGCACGCTGTGAATCGAACCAGGGGCCGATCGTCTGGCGTCGCCGAATTGCAGCAGACGTTGTCTGAGTGCCTGGGCGAAAACTAGCCCCTCCTGCTACGCGTCCGGAGTTTTCCCGGGCAAGCCGAACTGTCCGCTCGGCCCAGTCGGTGGGGGAAATAGGCCGGCAACGTGGTAGAATCTTGCATTAGGATGGGGGATATTGGTAAACTTACAGCGTGATCCGGTTCGAAACTACAAGAGTCAGTATCAGTTCACCCGCCGGCGGGTGACTGGCGGCGGATTCCGGGGAACGATTTGGGAAAGCTGTTGCGACGTGACTGCGAAAGACGGTCCGTATTAGATCCAGTAGAAGAGGCACGCCACTTATGTTAACCATCCTCGGCCCCGCGACTTCGGGAAAATTTTGTGACGGCGTCTCGCGCCGTGACTTTATTCGAATCGGTACGTTTGGGTCCGCCGCTGCCGGCCTGTCGCTTCCTGCGTCGCTTCGCGCCGAAGCGCGTTCCCGTACCGGATCCTCGCATAAGTCGATTATCAATGTCCTCCTGCCAGGCGGAGCGCCGCACCAGGACATGGTAGATTTGAAGCCCGACGCGCCTAAGGAAATCCGTGGCGAATTTCAGCCAATCGACACCAACGTAGAAGGTGTCCAGATTAGTGAGCTCATGCCACGTTTGGCAAAGATGATGGACAAGTTCACGATCATTCGCTCCATGGCTGACTCGCAGCCGAGCCACGATCTCTACCAGTGCGTAACTGGGTATGCACGCCGAGAGAACAGCCCGCCGGCCGGTGGTCGACCTTCGATCGGCGCTTGGATTTCGCGCTGGGCCGGTCCTGTGACGCCAGAGGTGCCACCTCACATGTCACTGATGTACCCCACGATCGAAAGACGTTGGGGGGATCCTGGCACAGGTGGTTTTCTGGGACTCGCGCATGGTCCGTTTCGGGTCGTTGACGGCAAGAAAGGGCGGGACGGAAAAGGACTGGCCGAATCGGCTCAAGATATGGTGCTTAAGGGCATCTCGCTCGATCAGCTTCAAGATCGCGACCGGCTGCGTGCTTCGCTCGACCGCTTTCGACGCGACGCCGATGCTGGCGGCAAGATCGGCGCTATCGATGAGTTCACCGAACAGGCGCTGGGGATTCTCGCTTCGTCGAAGCTTGTCGATGCGCTTGACGTCTCGCACGAGGACCCGAAGATCGTCGAGCGTTACGGGCCTGCCAGCAGCGACTTCGTCTCGGACGGTGCCCCTCGTGTTACGACCAACTTCCTGGTGGCTCGTCGCCTCGTCGAGGCCGGCGCCCGCTACGTGACACTCAACTTCAGCCGTTGGGACTGGCACGGCAATAACTTCGGGCGTGCCCGCCAGGACGTGCCGCTGTTGGATCAAGCATTGACAGCTCTCGTGAGCGACCTCCACGAGCGCGGACTTGACAAGGATGTTTCCGTGGTCGTCTGGGGAGAGTTCGGACGCACACCGAAGATCAATGGCAACGCGGGGCGCGATCATTGGCCCAAAGCGAACTTTGCGATGCTCGCTGGTGGCGGAATGAACAACGGTCAGGTGATCGGCTCGACCGATCGCCAGGCGGCCGAACCTGATGATCGTCCGGTGAAGTTTCACGAGGTCTTCGCGACGCTCTTCCACAACATTGGGCTCCTCAACGCTTCCGCGCGCGACCGGCTCTTTGACCTGCGAGGCCGACCGCAAACGCCGATCGAGGAAGGGGTCGCCCCTCTGCGGGAACTCGTCTAGCGAGAATCCGCTGCGCTGGCGGATTCTATTTCGACTTCTTCGCGAGAAGGACTGAGCCGGCATGCAAGTCATGCAGTGCCTCACCCTGCGCAGTTGCCCGTCACCAACGGTGTTAGTACCGCCCGTCGCTGAGTTATCTTGAGGCTGAATCCGG
>PBOG01000104.1 GCA_002724245.1 Planctomycetaceae bacterium | reverse complement strand
GACTTCCCAATGGGTTGCCAGGCCATGCTTGGTTCCGACCAGCTGCGGCGGGGAGAGCTGGCGAAACATGTCAGCGAACTCGAGGTGGCCAGGAAAGGAGTCAGCGATCCGAGTGCGGGCCGGAATGTGGTCGACGGTTTCGTCGTACAGCATCACGCCGTTGACCGGATTGCTGAAGCTGATGGTGCGCGTCTTGCTGCCCGAACCACGCTTATATCGCCCCTTTTCCAGATTGTAACCCACGACTCGCAACCGCGCGTTGCTCAGGGGGACGCGCGACTGTCCACGGACCAGGTCCCCCACGGTATAGAAGCGATCTTTATCGATGCGCAAATTCGGATGCTGTTCGAAGGTCATATAGCTGCGGAATTGTCGTCGCAGTAGATACCATACGCCTGCGCCAGTCGCCGCGCTGGCCGCGAAGGCACTTCCGAGTGCCCCGCCTTCGTCGTCACCGGAACTGTTCCACTCAAAATAAAATCCGGCGGACATCATGGCGCCGATCAGCGCCAGGCCCAGCACCAGCAGGACGGCTGCCTTGATCTTGGCCAGCGGCGAGATCGCTGCGAAACTTCGCGCCAGACTGAAGGCATCCTTGGGGTCGGCTAATGCTTTAGCGGTACGGGTGATGGTCGGCTTTTGCAAAGCTTGTTTGGGCATCACGTCGTCGGCCTTGGAATCAAAAATCAAGGCGTCATTGACGACCAGCCAGACCTTGATGACGACATCGATCTGTTGGCCCGAGTAGCTGTACGCGCGGTCAAACCGCGCTGGTATTTCAACCTCCATGTGGGCCGAGGTCGTCCGAAACGACTTCTTGAACAGCACCCGCGAGTTATTCACCGGGCGGGAATCGCGGACGTTGACTTCGCAGACCACTGACAAGGTGGCGTCCTTGTCGATGGACTTCGGTTCCAGCGTGATACGCGCCGTGCAGTGGTCGCTGTCACGCTCGGGTTGATAGTCAATCTCAACCGTGGTCATGGTGGTTTGGGAACTCCGCCGGAGTTGAGGAGTTGGGCTCGGCAGACGTTTCTGTCGAATGGGACTGTCCACAAGAATACCGCAAACAGATCCAGGTCCAAAGCCGCACTGCGTGGGAAGAGACGTCATACGCTGTGGGGTTAGTCATCCGTCGAGAAAATCCTTGTAGCGCAACGACCCGCTATCGCCGATCACTTCCTGATCCAACAGGTTCTCGAGGATCAACTGGACCTCCCACTGGACTGCCAGGCCGTGGTTCTTGCCGTACAGCAGCGGGGGATAAAGTGGGAGACACATGTCAGCGAACGTGAGATGGCCTGGAAAAGAGTCCGCGATCTGGGTATGCGCTGGGATGTGGTCGACAGTTTCGTCGTACAGCAACACGCCGTTGGCGGGGTTGCCGAAGCTGACGGTGCGGACGTTATTTCCCCAATCACGTTGGTATTGGCCTTTTTCCAAGTTGTAGCCGACGATCCGTAATCTCGCGTTGCTCAGAGGGATGCGCGCTTGTCCACGGACCAGCTCCCCCACGGTATAGAAGCGATCTTTCTCGATGCGCAAAGTCGGATGCAGTGCGAAGGTCACATACCTGGCGAGCAGCTTGCGAAGCAGATACCAGAGGCCTGCGCCAGTCGCCAGGCTACTGGCAACGGCGCCCAGGAACGCGCCAAATACAGCCCTGCTCCGCTAATCGGTTCCACCCGGCGGTCATTAAGACGCCGATCACCACCAGGCCGGCTATCAGCAGGGCGGCCGCCTTGGTCTGGTCAGTCGGAGAGATCGCTAGGAAACTTTGCGGCAGGCTGACGGCGTCCTTGGGGTCGGCGAGTTCTTTGGCGGTACGGGTGATGGTCGGTTTTTGTAAGGCTTGTTCAGGCATGACGTCTTCCGCCTTGGAATCAAAAATCAAGGCGTCATTGACGACCAGCTTGACCTTGATGACGACATTGATCTGTTGGCCCGCGTAACTGTAGGCGTGATCAAACCGTGCCGGCATCTCAACCTCCATGGTGGCGGAGGTGGTCCGAAAGGATTTCGTGAACAGCACCCGGGAGTCATTCACCGCGCGAGAATCCTTGACCTCGACTTCGCAGACCACCGACAAGGTGGCGTCCTTGTCGATAGACTTCGGTTCCAGGGTGATGTGGGCGGTACAGTGGTCGCTGGCTTGTTTCGGCTGGTAGTCAATCTCAAGTGTGGCCATGGTGATTGATCCCGGTCTGGGGTGAGCGGTCGGACTCTGCAGACACGACAGTCGCACGGGGCATCGGACTTTGCGTCAGGATACCTCAAACGGAACCTGATCCAAAGCTGCGCTGGGTGGGAAGAGACGTCATACGCTGTGGGGTGGTCATCCGGCGAGTTCTTTGGAGGTACGGGGGATGGTCGGTTTTTGTAAGGCTTGTTCAGGCATGACGTCTTCCGCCTTGGAATCAAAAATCAAGGCGTCGTCGACGATCAGCCGGACCTTGATGATGACGTCGATCTTTTTGCCCGTGTAGCTGTAGACGCGATCAAAACTCGCTGGCAACTCAACTTCCATCTGGGCAGAGGTCGTCCGAAACGACTTCTTGAACAGCAGCCGCGAGTTATTCAACGGGCGGGGATCCTTGACATTGATTGCGCCGATTACCTGCAGAGTGGCGTCCTTGTCAATGGACTTGGGTTCCAGGGTGATGTAAGCAATACAATGGTCGCTATTCAGATCGGGCTGGTAGTCAATTTCAAGCGTGGCCATGTTGGTTTTGGTTCTTGGTCGGAGATAGGGAGTTGCTACTTGCTGACGCACCGCTCGCACGGAACCAACCATCGGCGTAGTGCAAAGGGAGTCTGGCGCAAAACTGAAACGAAGAAGAGGGGGCGGCCGTCGCTGTGGCGGGTTGAAAATTCAAGTACGCTGGAAACTTCCCGGGGGTAACAGCTGGTATGATGTCGCCCCGGTCTGTTGGTGCAGAGGTGGGCTGTAGGCTGAGGGGGCGGAAGACGCTGCGGACTTTGAATCTCAGGAGCAAACTGCGATGTCGAACGGCCAGTATGAGGTGGTGGTCCAACGCAATGTGATGGTTGCCATGCGGGATGGTGTGGAACTGGCGACGGACCTCTATTTTCCCGCCCGCGGCGGCCAGGCGCTCGACGGTCCGCTGCCCGTCTTACTGCTACGCACGCCCTATAACAAGGACGAAGTGGAAGCCACCCTGGGTGCCAATCACTGGTTTGCGGAGCGTGGTTATCTCTGTGTGATTCAGGATTGTCGCGGGTGCTATCAATCGGGTGGCGACGTCAATTTTTTGTTTCCCGAAGCGGAAGACGGTTTTGACACGCTGGCGTGGATCGACCAGCAAGCGTGGTCGAATGGCCGGGTCGGTTCGTGGGGTACTTCCTGGATGGGTTGGACCCAGACTGCGATGGCGGCGCTGGGCCCAAAAAACCTGGTGGCGATGGTTCCCAATATGAGCGGTTCCGACGCGCATCAGTCAAGTGTGCGGCACGGCGGGGCGATGGAGCTTCGCTTCCTGGCCTGGGCATTCTGGCACTCGGCGACCAACACCCAGAGTACTTTAAAAACAGAGCCCTGGGTCGACGGTGCGTTAAATCAGGGAGCGACCCCGTTTCGTGATTGGCTGCGGCGGATGCCTATCCGGCCAGGGCAGACACAGCTGTCGTTGGTGCCGCCGTATGAATCCTGGGCATTCGAGATTTTTACGCATGCCGACCGCGACGCCTATTGGAAACATCCCAGTGTCTGTCCTCGCGAGTATTGGGATCGCTTCTCTGATGCGGCCACGCTGCTGGTGGGCGGCTGGTACGATTCGTACACCCGCGCCACCTTCGAAAACTTCACAGGGTTGTCGGAGCAAGGCAGGCATGTTCGGTTGTTGATGGGGCCCTGGACACACGGTGCCATTAAACCTGAGCTAAGTTACGCTGGTGATGTGGAGTTCGGTGCCGTGGCGGCGCTCGACAGTTTCCGCGAGCTACACCTGGATTGGTTTGACTGCCATGTGCGGCAGAATCGCACCGGGCTCGAACTGGCTCCTGTACGGCTGTTCGTGATGGGAGGTGGTTCCGGGCAACGTACGCCGGCGGGCCGTCTGCTGCATGGGGGATGCTGGCGCGATGAGTCAGAATGGCCTCTGGCTCGAACTCGTTTTACACCTTATTACCTGCACGGGGATGGAAGTTTACAGGTGGCCGCACCGACTGCGGAAGAGGACGCGACCACGTACCGTTTTGACCCTGCACGTCCGGTGCCGTCGATTGGCGGCAATGTTTCGTCGCTCAGCGACGTCGGTCCCTTGCCACGTGGTGTGACGGAGGCCGAATTTGCCCCGCGTGATAGCCGTATGCATGACATCCTTTCCTCGGGTGGCTACGACCAGGTTGAGGCGGAACGTTTCCTGGGTTGTCAGGAACCCTGTTTGCCGCTTGGCTCCCGTGCGGATGTCCTGGTCTTTCAGACTCCGCCGCTGGCGACCGATCTGGAAGTCACTGGGCCGATCGAAGTCAAACTGTGGGTTTGTTCTTCGGCCTTGGATACCGACTTCACTGCAAAGTTGATTGACGTATATCCACCGAATAGCTGGTACCCACATGGTTACGCACTCAATCTGACAGATTCGATCACGCGGCTGCGTTATCGCAACGGCCGTTCGCTGGCGGAACCACTACCGCCAGGAGAACTCGACGAGATCACGATCGAGCTTTACCCGACGTCGAATTTGTTTGCCCGCGGGCACCGGATTCGCCTTGATATTTCCAGTAGCAATTTTCCGCGTTTTGACGTGAATCCAAATACCGGTGAACCGATCGGCCGCAATCGTCGCCAGGTCGCCGCCGACAACACCGTCTTTCATGACCGGTTACGTGCTTCCCACATCGTGCTGCCTTTGATTCCGCTTGAATCTGCCGATTAAGCCGATTGTGACAGCGGGTCAGTGAACGGATTGGACAGGTCGTGCCGACACAGTTTATCTCCACCGTAACTGGCAATTGAGTCCGATTGGAAATAGGGATAAACTCGACCCTGGGCTTGCCAATTGTGGTGTGCCATGGCTGGATTCAGGTGGGGAAGTAAAGGGATCTGATGAGTCTCCCGCAAGATTTTTTTGTTGAGTTAGAAGGCGCGGTTGACGGGCCGATGTCGGGGATTGAAGTCCGTGAGTTGGCGCTCAAAGGCAAAGTCACACCGGAAACTCGGATTGGATTGTCGCAAGCAGGGGAGTCCAAGCTGCGATGGTTTCCTGCGAGACGTCTGTCGGGCTTGTTCGACGCGGCGGGTAAACCATTACCACACCCGCCTTTGACGCAGGCGTACATGAAGGGTGCTTCGTCCGCCAGGGACTCTTCCCAGGAGTCAAGAAGTCATCAGGTCTTTGGAGGTGGTCCGGACGCGATTGAACCCGCGGCGACGCTGGAACCCGCCTCCGTCAGTGAACATCAAACACACCGTTGGCACTACAGTCATGATGGACAGGCAGTGGGCCCGGTTTCCTACGACCAGCTGCTCGCGGAAGTTCGTACCCAAAAAGTGAGTGCGCAAACACTGGTTTGGCGCGAAGGATTTGAGGATTGGACATTAGCCGCTGAGGTGCCGGGATTAATTCCCGGTGATGGTGCTTACTAGGCCAGAGTTCGAGTGCCTGCAGTGAAAATGGGCACGATCGAGGCGGCGCGTGCTGGTTTGGGTTTGCCTGGGTCTCCTGGTCAACTAGAATTCAGACAGGATCTGAGGCTTTGTGGAGTTGCGTCACGTCAGCTTTCAGAGAGGCCGATAATGCACAAAATAGTTTGTCCAGAATGGCTGATCCGGTGGTTGATGTTCGTGCTTGTCGGATGCGTTGTTCCGGCCGCAGGGGAAGAGCAAGTCTCATCGGTCTGGCCGTACACGACGCTTGAGAAGCCGGACGTGCCCCCAGTTCAGCGGGGCGAATGGGTTGCCAATCCCATTGATGCTTTTGTCCTTGCGAAACAAGAACTGCATGGGTTGTCACCAGCTCCCATCGTGGCCCCTCGTGTCTTGCTGCGGCGGCTTTATTTTGACCTGGTTGGTTTGCCGCCCGAGCCAGACGAGATGGAGGCCTTTCTGAGCGACTCGTCCCCCCAGGCCTTTGAGCAGGTGGTCGAACGACTGCTGCGCGATCCTCGTTATGGGGAACGCTGGGGCCGTCATTGGCTGGACGTAGTACGTTACGCGGATACCGGTGGCGGGGGACTCGATTTTCCGTTACCGCACATGTGGCGGTACCGTGATTACGTGATTCGAGCGTTCAATCAGCACCGGCCGTATGACCGATTTATCCGCGAACAAATCGCCGGCGATGTTTACGGGCAGTTTGGCTCGGAAGGGAAGATCGGGGCGGGATTTCTCCGCCTGGGTGTCTTTGTGGAAGGTACTCGGGCAGAGATGCGCCGGGATTTACTGAATGACATCGTCGGCACTACTGGCTCGGTGTTCCTCGGTTTGTCGATGGAATGCGCCCGCTGCCATGACCATAAGTTTGATCCGATTCCGACCCGTGATTATTACCGCCTGGAAGCATTTTTTTCCGCAGTTACGGTGCGTCCGGAGGACGTGGCTTTTACGCAGTACGAGCATCCGGAAGAACTTGAAAAGAAAGCAAAGGCCTGGGAGAAACAACTCGCAGATCGTAAGGCAAGGCATGCCGCCCTGAAGCAGACGTTCCGTGCCCGTTTGACGGAGCTCTATGCTGGTCGATTGACGGCGCCGCAGGATTTGAAAGATATTGCCGCTCCGGTCAGTGACGGTGACGTTTCACGCGAAATGCGGCGTGGCATTCTGTTTACGCAGGAAGAGCAGGAACGCTTTGCCGAGATGCAACGGGAAGCGACAGGGGCCGACAATCTCCCAGGCCGTTTTCAGGCACGCGCCTATTCGGCCGCCGATTTGATCGGAGCGAGCAATACGCCCGATCCGAATTATCCAATTGCGCCAGCGACGTTTGTGCTGGAGAGTGGCGACCCGAAACAGCAAGGTGCGCACGTGAAACCCGGGTACCTGACAGCGGTAACGGGTGTGGAACGGGATGTCGACCTGGAAGGTGTGCAGTACAGCCGCCGTAAGATCCTCGCGGAATGGATCGCCAGCAAAGAGAATCCACTCACCGCGCGTGTGATGGTGAATCGGATCTGGTATTACCATTTCGGCACGGGGTTGCTGACAACACCGAGTGACTTTGGCAAGAATGGTGGTGGTACCGTCCAGCACGAGTTGATCGATTGGCTGGCCTGGCAGTTTATGGCGAATGACTGGAGCATCCAGGCGATTCACCGATTGATAGTGGGTTCCAACACGTATCGCCAGTCTTTACACCACCCTCAGGCGAAGGCCTTTGAAGCACGAGATCCGGAAGTTCTCTTTTTATGGCGGCGGAAGCCGATTCGACTTGAAGCAGAGACCATTCGCGATAGCGTGTTGGCGATCAGCGGCGAGTTGAATGAAGAGGCCGGGGGGCCTGGCTTTTTTCCGGAAATTGATGATGGTCTGATGAAACGCGCTTCGACCTGGTGGCAACCTTCGTCACCGCACCAGCGTAATCGACGAAGTGTCTACATGATGCAGAAACGAGCCATGGTGCATCCCATGCTCAAAGCGTTTGATGGGGCCAATCTTAATGAGAGCTGTTCGGTGCGTGGTGTGACGACGGTGACCCCCCAGGTGTTTGCATTGTTTAATAGCCGTTTCATGCACGACAAGAGTACCGCGTTAGCCAGCCGGTTGGTGCGCGAAGCCGGCGATGAACCCAGAGCGCAGATTGAACGTGGTTATCAGCTTGTATTGCAACGTCAGCCGACAGACTTTGAAGTTTCACGCAGCCGGACGTTTCTGCAGCGTCAGTCGTTAGCGGAATTCTGCCTGGTGTTGTTGAATCTGAACGAGTTTTCCTATTTGGAGTGAGCCCTGTGAGCGCCCGTTGACGCCGCTCATTGAAACGGAGGCAAACCATGTCATTGAACGACCGCGCTGCAAACCATTCCGCATCTGGTCGTCCCACGCTGGGGCGGCGAGAATTCTTGTACGGTCTGGGGCAGGGGGTCGGTAGTGTTGCACTCAGTTCCATGTTGCTGCAGGACCAGTACCTGTCGGCAGCCGGGCCGGCAGATCCGCTGCAAGTCAAAACGCCTCATCGAACGCCTCGCGCCAAATCAGTCATTTTCTTGTTCATGTATGGCGGTCCAAGCCAGATGGACACGTTTGATCCCAAGCCTGTGTTGCAGCGTTATCATGGGAAACCGGTCACGCGGATCTACGGCGGCGGTGGTAATGGGGACAACCGTGAAGAACGCCTCTATGTGGGCACTCCATTCCGGTTCAAGCAGCATGGGCAATGTGGGCAACCGGTGTCAGAGCTGTTTCCCAATCTGGCCACATGTGTTGACGACATGGCGTTTCTGCGGTCGATGCACGTCGATTCCGCAATCCACCCGATGGCGTCTTTTCAGATGAACCTGGGTACGTTGTTGCCGGGTTCGCCTTCGATGGGGTCCTGGGTGCTCTATGGCTTGGGTACTGAGAATCGGGATTTGCCCGGTTTTGTCGTGTTGGCGGACCGAGGTTTATGGAGTGGTGCGGTTAACTATTCGAACGGCTTCCTGCCGGCGCAGACCCAGGGTACTCTGCTCAACCCCAGCGGAGGTGGGATTGCCGATTTGCAGCCACCAGAAGGTGTCACACGCAGGAGCCAGCAGGCGAGTATCGACTTGTTGAACGACTTGAATCGCCCGTATCTCTCTTCGGATCCACAGAATACCGACCTGGTGGCCCGTATGCGCAACTACGAACTTGCGTTTCGTATGCAGTCCGCCGTGCCCGAGGCGATGGACCTGGGACGTGAAACGTCAGCCGTCCGCGACTTGTACGGTTTGGATCATAAAGTCACACAACCGATGGGTGAACGCTGCCTCATGGCGCGCCGTCTGGTGGAGCGAGGAGTCCGGTTTGTCCAGGTCTATAGCCACGGGTGGGATTCCCACGACCGGATCGAACAGCATCATCGACGTCGAGCACAGGAAACGGATCGTCCGATTGCCGGGTTAATCAAGGATTTGAAGCAACGCGGCCTGTTGGATGATACGCTTATCGTATGGTGCGGCGAATTTGGCCGGACGCCCGACAACCACAAGGGTTTTTTTGCCACCTATCCCGGTCGTGATCACAACAAGGAAGGCATGATCGCTTGGTTTGCGGGCGGCGGTATTCGCCCAGGGACGACGGTTGGTTCGACGGATGAATTTGGTCTCAGAGCTGCGGAAAACAGCTGTCACCTCCACGATATGCACGCCACGATCCTGCATATGCTGGGTTTGAACGATATGGATCTGACCTATTATCACGGTGGTCGATTCAAGCGATTGACCGACCTGGGCGGCGAAGTCATTCAGGAATTGGTCGCTTGAGAAAACCAGCTTTGGACGTGCGGGTCGGTTGGGCTGTAACGCTTTTATGATCAGCGGTCTGGTGATGGCATCGCGACGATTTCAATGCGTGCGACCTGCAGCGATTTGTCAGAACCTCCGCCGCGTTTTTGCAACGTGAGCGAGATTGCATTGTGGCCAGGCTGCAAATCCGCCACGGGAAGTTGCCAACGCAAACCGTCGAAACGCTGGTCGAGTTGACGGGTTGGAGGCATGCCGATCAGGCCCTGCTCGGCTGGGATGTCGAGAATGGCGCCCAGCGGTTGCTGAGCCGGGTGCGCATCAACGACACCGGGCGGGAGCAGCTTGCCGTTGAGTGACGCCGTGAGCTGATCGCCGGGCTGACAGAAGTGCAGACCAACCCACAGTTCGGCGGATTGTGGCTTTCCTGATACGGGAACCTGGACCGTTTTCGTACCCGATTCGACGGTGAGTTCGAGGGGGACATGGGGAGCGCGATAGGTGGTGTTAAACCGCAGGTAATCGGTGCCGATACTTCGGCCTACATCGAACTTATGCACCAGCGTGTAATGCTGTTTTTTTTGGGCGAGCGTCGCGGGGTTGGCGATCTCATTGATCAGTTGTTGACGCCACGCGCCGTAGTGGAACCAGTTGAACGTGTAGAGTCCGTCAGCGCCATCTCGCCAGAGATTGGCAGCACTGCCTCGAATGACGGCGTCAGGACTGACCTGATAGCCATTTCCATAGGAATACAGGCTGGGGTAAATCGGAATTTTTCGACGTTGCATGAACTGGCGAAATTCGGCCAGGGTGGGTAATTCGGTCAGGCCTTGTCCCAGGATCAATGCGTCGAACAAGTCTTCACGAATCCAGGTGGGGACATCGTAACCGCCCAGCAGGCACCATGAGAGCCGCTCAGGAACGCGGACCGCAATCTCGATGCGGCGGCCGCGCCTTTGGGCCCGCTGTTGCAGCGACGCACGGACTTCCCGCATGAACTCAGTCAGGTAGCCGGCGTGTTTGCGTTCCTCGCCCCTGGGAAAATTCAACGTGTGACGCAGCCAATCGAGTTCGATCCCGTCAAAGTCCCAGCGATCAAATAATTCTTCGATGACTCGCAGCTTCAAGGCGCGGACCTGTCGATTGCGATAATCCAGTGCAGTCCAGCGATCGAGATTTTCAACGAGCCAGTGCAAGTTCTGCCGTTTGAAGGTTGGCAGTTCCGGATTCGGAAGCTGCCCACGCGGGGGTTGTGCGTCGTGCGTGTCGTTCATCCGTAGCGAGGCAAACGCGGCCAGTCCCCGCCGCCGACATTCCGAGACGATGACATCCGGAGGATTGTGCCCTTGACCGGCGAGGTGATGTGGATTGCGGTATTGGTCTTGGGGATCGAATTCGATGTCGCCGTGCCATGCCCGACGCGGTGGAAACTGAAAGGCGTCAGCCTGGCCTGGCCATTCCAGTACCTGACTGTCGTATTCGGCAACATTCCCGCTGCCAAAGCTGAATAGCAGGGTGTCGACGGCGGTATTTTCGAGCGGTCCGAAAACCAGCGATACAAATTGTTCACGGGTCAACGGGCCGGGAGATTCTGGAAAAAGTGTTTTGCCCCACCCATGAATGACCGAACCATCGCAATTGAAGAGAAACCGCCGAGGGGAGGGGGCCGTGACGGCCGCATCGAGACGGCCGTTGGGGACGACCCAAGGGAGGCTTACTGCCAGACTTTGGAGCCATTGTCGACGGTCGATCGATGTATGCATAGGATCAAGGGATGAGGCTGGCGGTACGCGAGATGGCCTGTGCGTGTGGAGAACTGCATCATGCATCACTCAGGTTGCCTTGTCCAGCGTTGGCACTTGTGCCAGATGCTGCTTGTGTCTGGTTGATTGGCCAGGGGCCAGGCAATGGGTTCAATGACGTTTGTCCGGTCAATCAGCGGTGTTCGCTTGACGGTCCGTCAGGGGATCACGCAGGTCCTGCAGCCAGTCTAGTCTGGAGTTGAGCAGCGGTTCGGCAAAGAGCCTGTGGGTGTTCTCAACGCGAGTCGGATACTCGGAAACGGCCTGTCCCAGAGGTCTGCCACGCCAGGTGCAACTCGCAGGCACGTCTTTCATTTGGGTGGACAGGCCAGCTCCCCGCAGGGGGTGTGCCTCGCGGTGAAACAGGCCGGTGTGCAGCGAGGTAGCGGGTGGGCAAACGTTCTGGCGCAAAGGTGAGGGCACAGGCAGAGTGACGGGAGCCATGGCCCATAGACCGAAGACGTCGTCATCTGGTGGCAGAATTTCCCCTTCTGCCGAGTTGCTGCTGCGGTTGAGCGCATTGACGACCAGGAGTATATCGATCGGCGCGTGGTGCCCGTCCCGGTTGACATCCAGAAATGGCGCGACGACTCCCTCTTGGCGTGTGGATGACAAGAGAGTGGCCCCGGTTTCATTGAGACGCGAGATTCCGGTGATTGCGTCGTTGGGTGCTGTGAACCCGTCGTCATTGACGTCGTTCGCAAGCAATCCATTGTACCAGGGAAAGTCCGTGGCGAGCGCGAGGTGAACCGTGGTGGGCAGGCTGGCGCCGCCGCCATCATGGGCCTCGTAGAGGAAGTGATCTACACGATTGAACAGTGGGTTGGGGAGATATTCGAAACTGCCGTTGGCGGCGAGTGTCAGTTGTCCATGCCGGGTTGTCTCTACGAGTACGGCGTGGAGTGGATCCGCTTCGACATCGTGATCATTGATGAGCACTCCGTCGGCAGTGATCGCCAGGAGCTGATTCTCTGTACCGTCGAAAGCGTCGGCGACCGCGACTGGAACGTCGTTGACCGGGTGTACCAGGACCGTGAACGAGCGGGTCAAACTGGCGTTGTCGATTTGGGTTTCTAGATCCTGATCGGGGCCTCCGTCTTCCACGGTAACTTGGATTTCGACTGGTCCTGTTGCGTTGGCCAGCGACATGAAGGAGAGGGTCGCTGTGGCATCTGGGGAGAGATAGTTGACTGTTGGGGTTGGAATGACTTGAGGGGTACCACTGTGGGCAGTAATCCGGAGGGGCTGTTGTTCCTCTCCCCCCGCCGAGATTCCGTCCAACGCAATTTCCTGGAGGCCGGCGTCTTCGTCGACTTCCAGGTCTGCAAGAGTAGCGAGGGTGGGGACGCGATTAATGAGGATTGATTGTGGAGCGTAATCATATCGACGCTGGCCCGTCTCGTCGTAGATCTCCGCTAACAGGCGGTAGGTACCCGAAGGTATTTCCGGCGCTGTCATCGTGACCTGCTGACTCAGCACCGTGACGGTTGCGTCGACAGCGGTCGTTCCCAGCAGGTATTCATTGGTGTTGAACGGGTTCTGGTCGGTATCCAATTGAAAGCGGACTGTTGCACTGCTATCCGCATCCTGGTAGTTGAATTGAATCGGGATCGGGTTGCCTGGCGAGGTAATCGTGTTCTCCAACGGGGTGGTGACTGCCAGCAGGTTGGGCCAAGTGGCGTCACTCCAGTCGACTTGCTGGCGTACCGCGTCGCCGCCGAAAGACTCCAGCAGGCCATCGGCCGCGCGTGTTTTTCCCATGATTCGACTGTAGGCAAAACCACTCTCGTCACGTGGCGGGTGCGGGGCGTCGTACCAGTTGTTGGGAATTTCCACCCAGCCGTCATCGGCAGGCGGGTTGGTTGAGGTGTCGATGGTTCCGTGGTACCAGAGCGGAACGTCGAGATGCTCGCTGGCATAGCCTCCGTCGCTGAGTACGCTTTCGGAGAGCTGGAAATCCGCGGCATTGGCGACAGGTTCACCGGTGAAGTCGTACGAGAGTGACCCCTCGGTACGCCAGTAATTGTCCCAGAAGATGACATTCTCCCAACTCGTCATCGGGGCGTCACCGAAATCATAATTTGTCAGCAACGGTTCGCGAACTCCATCAACCGGGTGAGGATCAAGAGTCGTGACCTGATCGACCCAGATTCCGAGTTTTCCTAGCTGGTGTGCCAGCTCGCCTGCCAGTGAACCACCTCGACTGTGTCCGATCAAATGCAGTGGCAGAGTGGAGATGGGATGTTCCAGGTTGGGCAGCAGATCCGCAGCGGCGAGCCGTTGTGCGACCGCGGCCGCCACATCGGTCGTGCTGCGATAATAACCACCACCGGGTACGGCAGTGCCTGCCACGTCCGACCAGTCCAGTAGCAGGGCGAACTCGGGGTTACTGGTGGTGGTGGCGGTGGGCGCTGGGCCACTGGAGGTTGCGGTTTCAACCTGTAGAGGCCCACCGTCGTGTCCCGGGTCAGTCACCTCGATGTGGTAGCGGGGTTGATTGAGTTGCAAATCTTCTCGGTCGATAATTGCATCAGCTTGGGCGCGAATCCAGCCGTCTACGTTGCCATTAAACCCATGGGTCCACAGGGTCACCCCTGCCAGCAGACAGCGTGGTTCCAGGCGTTCACATTGCAGCGTGCGAAAGACCGTCCCACGCGGCGCTTTATTCTGCCGATTCCGGACCATGGCCCTATCGTACCACGTTTGAGTCCGCACGGATGATACCTCGAGGAAATCGGCATCGTGCCATCGACGCGGGTGTTATTTGACGGGCTGGCAAGCAGAATCTATTCTCTACGGCGCGGTGCTGTGAAGGTTAAAGGATGGGTCAGGGGTGGTTGTGCCTCCTGCAGCGGTCCACGGTCCTGTAAGGAGAATTATGATGCGGTACATACTCTGGCGGCTGCAACGTTGTTGCGCAATTGGATTGGCAGGGAGCTTGCTTGCGGGAGCGTTGGTGGTGTTCCATTCGGCAGGCCTGCGGGCTGCCGAACCGCAGTCCGATTTGCCTCGGCATACCATCAACCGGATCTGTTTCATGTTTCACCCGGTTTGCTGGCGTATGCATGGTGAAAAACCCCCCGCAGGTGCGGACCCGGACAATTGGGCGGCGTGCTATAACCGTGAGTTGCGGGTCAACGAATTACAGAAGCAGTTCATCAGTCGTCTTCCAGAAAATGCTGCGTTGGTCTTGTTTCCAATTGGCAATGGGGCTGCCATGCGGGCACTGGAAGAGCACGCTACCAAGACCCTGGGACGCCGTTGTGTCATCGTCCGCCGGCCGGGTAAGGACCCGCCACGCAGTTGGGCCAGGCTCGCCGATCCGATTGGTGAGTTTCTGGCCAATCCGGCTCTGGAAGGCCGGGCGGAATTTCTGTCGTCGATTCCCGATAAAATCCAATCGGAACTTGTCACCGAGCTCAGTCAGGTCAGCAAGGCGGAACGTCAGGGATGGAATGTTTCAGTGCTCGAAGTGCTTTACTACAGCCGGATGTGTGCGCTGGACATCGAAAACGCTTTTGCGAAACGAAACCTGGTCTACGACCCGGCGGTTGTGCGCAGCGAAGCGTTTGGTGAAGGATTCGAACAATGCGCTATGACTTGGAAGCAAATGCTGGTGCCTTACCTGGGACTTGCGCATCCGGCCGAGAATAACTTTGACTTGTCGGTTAGCGGCGCGCCCTTTCTGGTTGACGCGGTATTGAAACAGCGGATTCGTTTGAGTCATGATTTGCGACTCTATCTGTGGGAGGCTGTCGACGGCCGCAAGGTTGCCATGTATTGCCGCGCCTGGTGCCGTCTCAAAGATCCCCAGCTCTATGCCCGTGTGGCGTTGGATGATCTGTCGCTGGTCGTCCGCGAAGTGCACGACAAGGAGTGCTGGCCACAGCCCGACGATTCCACGCTGGGATTGCAGGTAGCCGCAGGCCACCTTCGTGTCCCGGTTTTTAATGGCATTCGTCGTGATTTTGACTGGCGTAAAGCGGTGCAGACGGATGAAGAAGCTTGTTATTTGATCGCGGACAACATCAGTCTGCAGGACTTCCGCAAGCGGTTGCTGGATGCACGTATCGGGAGATAGTGTGGGACGGTAAATCGACAGGGCGGGGAGCTCCCTGGCCCCGCTACTTCAGTGCGGCAAGCCCTGCTGGTTTTCGTCTGGCAGCAGTGACGCCAGCAGATGTGCTGGCGAGACGGGAGTGGCTGCGGTGAAATGGGCGATCTGTTGGCGACAGGAAAAACCGGGTGCCACGACACAGCTTGCAGGCGCATCTGGTTGCTTTGCCAGACTGGCTTCGATGGCTGGAAATAATTTTTGTCTGCCAATTTTGCGGGAGACATCAAAATGTTCGCGTTCGTAGCCAAAGGACCCGGCCATGCCACAGCAACCAGTATCCAATTCCGTCACGGTAGACCCGGGAATGGCGTTCAATAACTCGACCATGGACCTGGTACCCGTGAGGGCTTTCTGATGGCAGTGGCCATGGACCAGGATCTGTTCTGGACCAGTGGAAAACTGGAGTTCGGGCTGTAGTGTCAGGTAGGTTTTGGCGGCCCACTGTTCGAAGGTCTGACAGTGATTGGCGACCTGGATGGCGCGTTCCTGTTCCGCTCCACGCAGCAGATGCGGGTGGTCGTCGACCACTGCCGAGTAGCAGCCGGGTTCGCAAAACAGAATGGGGATGTCCTGCGCTGCCAAAGGGAACAGGGTGGCGGTCGTCCGCGCAGCTTGTTGTTGCGCTGCGTCCAGCATGCCTTTGGAGATCAACGGCCGGCCACAGCAGACCTGTTCAGGGACCACGACCTGAGCTCCCATGCGGTTGGCGAGACGCGCGGTGGCGATCGCTTGTGCAGGCTCGAAATAGTTGGAGAACGTATCTGCAAACAACGCCACGGTTGTGCGTTGCTGTTCTGGCAAGGAAATGCCTGGGTTCTGGTTCCGACTCCACCAGTCCAGAAATGTCCGGCGTACAAAGGCCGGAGGGGGGCGGCGCCGATCGAGGCCGAATCCATAGTCATTGAACAAGCGGACCGGGTAGGATCGCAATAGCCAGTTGGAGACAGGGGCCAGGCGACTGCCCCAGCGGGCCAGGCTTGCAGTCTGGGCGAATAGACGCACGCGTCTGGGTACGCCGTTACGCTGGTAAAGCTGATACAGGTATTCGCTTTTCATGCGGGCGACGTCGACTCCCGTGGGACATTCGGTCTTGCAGGCTTTGCATTCCAGGCAGAGGTCCAGAACCGGCTCAAGTTGTTCATCCCCCATGCCTACGTTGGAGAGCTGGCCAGAAATTGCCAATCGTAAGGCGTTCGCGCGGCCACGTGTGGAGTCAGCTTCCTCGCGGGTTGCCATGAACGAAGGGCACATTGTGCCGCTGAGTGTTTTGCGACAGGCGCCGACGCCTCCGCATTGTTCTGCTGCGCGGGCGAGTCCACCAAAATCAGAAAAATCAAATAACGTCTTCACTGGCCGCGTTTCGTAGTCGCTGCCAAAACGCAGATTCTCACGAATTCCTGGAGCGTCTACGATCTTGCCAGGATTGAAAAGGTTGTCAGGGTCAAACGTGCGCTTGATCTGGCGAAATGCCTGATACAAGGTTGGTCCGAACATTTTTTCTTGAAAGGGACTGCGCGCCAGTCCGTCGCCGTGTTCACCGGAAACGGCACCGCCAAATTCGAGAACCAGGTCGGCGACTTCAGTAGCGACCTGTTCGAAATGATCGATCCCCTCGGCCGTCTTCATATTGACGACGGGGCGGATATGCAGGAGGCCTACAGAAGCGTGCGCATAAAATCCGGCTGTCAGTTGATGTGCCTCGAGAATAGCAATGAAGCGTTCAATGTAATCTCGCAGCCGTTCGGGCGCGACGGCAGTGTCCTCGACAAACGAAATGGCTTTGGCGTCACCTCGTTGTGACATCGACAAGCCGAGTGCGGCACGGCGCAGGCCCCAGATGCGCCCCTGTTCATTGGCAGTGTGCGCCCGGTGAAAGTGACAGCCCAGTCCGAGGTCGCCGAGCATTTGTTCCAGGTGATCGACTTTCGGTGTGAGGTCAGTTTCCTCGTCGCTGAGAAACTCGACAATCAATACTGCGGCCGGGTCGCCTTCTATGAATTCACGAAATGGTTCAAATTGCGGTTTTCCACGTGTCGTGTCGAGGATAAACCGGTCGACCAGTTCGATCGCGGCAGGGCGGTGTTCGAGGATTGCTGGAGTGGCACCGAGTGCCTCCAGCAGAGTATGGAATTGGATGGTGCAAAGTGTCCGTGTCTTGGGACGTGGTACCAGGTGCAGGCAAACCTCTACTACCAGGGCTAACGTTCCCTCGGCTCCCACGAGCAGGTGGGCAAGGTTAAAGCCAGCGTCGCGATCGGGAGCCAGTTCTGAACGGTTTTTCAAGGCTGATGTTTGCGAGTCTGGTAGCGGTGTCCCGGGCGCGCTGGAAACGTCGACAAATGCATCCAGGTTGTACCCCCCGACACGGCGCAAAATGTTGGGGTAGCGGCGGCGGATTTCGGTAGCGTGTTCGCCAGCCAGCTGCTTGACGACTCGATAACAGTTTCCTTCACGGTCGCTGCCTGCAGAAGCTTCAGCGAGTTGTTCTGGAGTAAGGGCTTGTAACTCGACGACACTCCCATCGGATAACACTGCGGTGAGCGAATGCACGTAGTCAATGGTCTTGCCGTAGACAACAGATCGCGTGCCAGCAGAGTTGTTGCCAACCATGCCTCCAATCGTGGCGCGATTGGAAGTCGATAAGTCGAGCGGGAGCTGCAGGTTATAAGGTTTCAGGAATTCATTGAGTTCATCCAGTACGATTCCCGCTTGCACCTTGACCGTCTGCTTGTCCGGGTCAAGCTCAAGGACGCGATTCAGATACTTGGAGAAATCGAGCTGCACACCACCACCGACGGCCTGGCCGGCTTGCGAAGTACCACCTCCACGAGCAGTGATAGAGATCCCGTGTTCCGCACAGCTACGTACGACTTGAATCACGTCTTCAGTGGATTTGGGGATGACCACACCCTGTGGCAAGATTTGGTAAACGCTTGCATCGGTCGAATAGAAGGCACGCGATATCTGGTCAAAACGCACTTCGCCACTGACGCGGGAACGCAGTGTGTCCGCCAGTTTCTTGACCTGGGCTGAGGAAGGAGTTGTGGCAGTGGCAGCCATCGGTGGTCCTTACGAGATCTGGGACTGGAGTCCTGCTCGTAAACGTCGCAGGCCTTCAGTGAGATTGCTGCCTCCGCTGGCAAACGAGATTCGCAGCATACCTTCTGCAGCCGGTCCATATGCGGCGCCGTGCATTACCACGACTCCGTGCTCTTGCAGTAGTACCCGGCGGATCTGATTTGAATCATTGCTAATTGCATGGACATCTACCATGCTGAAGAAGCCCGCTTCCGGGGAGTAGACCTGAATTCCAGGGACATCGAGTGCCTGTTCGACTTCGCGTCGGCGGCGCGCATATTCACTGCGCATTTGTACGAGACAATCTTGAGGACCGTCGAGTGCGACTGCCGCGGCGTCTTGCACGAACGTGGCGGGCCCACGGCTCGACTGCTGCAGGACCAGAGCCATGCCACGCAGCAGATCAACTGGCCCGGCGCAATAACCAATCCGCCAACCTGTCATGGCGTACGACTTGGAGAGGCTGTTGATCAGGATGGTCCGCTGCCGCGCATCCGCTGAGACGCCCGCGGCATTGTGATGTTGGTGATCGTCGTAGAGAAGTTTCTCGTAAATTTCATCACTGATCACGATCAGGCCAGCCTGGGCAGCGAATCTGGCTAGCGACTCGAGCTCGGTGAGCTGGAATACGGTCCCCGTTGGATTCCAGGGCGTGTTGATCAAGATTGCGCGAGTGCGTGGGCTTACTGATGAAGCAAACGCTTGTTGGTCAAAGCTGTAGCGTCCAGCTGTGCACTTTGAGCGGAGTGGAGCGACGGTTCCCCCGAGCAGTTCGACGACGCCACGATACGCGTCATAGCTTGGTTCGGGTATGAGCACTTCATCGCCAGGATCGATCGTGGCGGACAACGCCGAGTAGATTCCGAAGGTGGCGCCACTGGTGATCAGGATTTCATCTTCCCAGCGATAATGAAGTCCGTGATCGCGTTCCATACTGCGAGCCACTGCCTGGCGCAAGTTGGGCTCGCCTTGATTATTGGGATACGCAGTGCGGCCGTTGCGGAGCGCGTCGTGGGCAGCGTTAACGATGTGGTCAGGCGTGGGCAGGTCAGGTTCACCACGCATTAGCGAAATCGGCTTTTCAGATGACTTACCAAGCGCACGGACTTCCTCCATGATGGCGTTGACTGCCGTCGGTTGGAGTCCAGAGATGCGCTGTGAAGTTCGTTCAAGTGTCATGCGCATTCGCGGCGAGCGCGTCCCGGGTTTGTCTGCAGGAATTCAGCATTATACGCTTTGTTTGTTTCTTCCAGCAGACGCCGGATTCGAGCATGACGGCATGGTCTGAGCAGCACACGCTCCCGCTGAGTTTCCTCGGCTTTTATGGAACGATGTTGGCATTTCAGGTGTCTGCAGCCGTGGACGTGGTTTCAGTGCACGCAGAGTTTCGTCGCGGTGATGATCAATCACGGGGTTATGGTGTACTGATCGCCGATCTGTTTGCCGAGATGCCCTCAGCAGAGCAACTCAGCATGGCTCTCAGGGGCCGCGGTTGCCAGCTGATATTGCCGGCAGGGGCGAACTGGCTGCTGGCTCAGGGGGACGTTCCTGGAGCGTTGCGTGGAACAGGTGCTGGCCAGCAATTTCCTGGTACTGGACCCCGGGGCCGGACCAGAATGCCTGTAAAGACTGCCCGCCGCTGTTTTCAAAAAACTCGATGCGAACGGGGAACAAGCCAGCTTTAAGGTAAACGTGGCCGGCGGATTGTTGGGGTGCATGCAAACCGTCGTTTTCGACAATCAGGCGGTTGCCAATGTACAGACGACTGCCATCGTCGGAAATGGTCGAGAAAGTGTAGATTCCCTCCCGGGGAATTTGGATAAATCCGTGTAGCTGGAGCGCGAAATGGTCCTCCAGCCCGAGGGTAGGTGGCAGGCCGACTCGTTCGGTAAGGCCGCATGCGACCGGTTGTAGTTGTCGCCAATCAGGCAATCGGTCCCATTGACCGTTTGCCACGGAATAGTGGAGCCCGGGGACCAGGATCGGTGGCGCGATGGGTTTCAGGCGGGAGGCTGCTGCTGGGGTCAAACGCAGGCGGAGTTCCTGCTGGCCACGTTGCAATACGAGGTCCAGCGGTTGGCCAGGCTGGCGGTCAATAAGGGCCAGATAATAATCGAATCCCTGGTGAATTTGAAAGTTGCCGATTTGAGTCAGCACATCGTCTTTACGGATGTCGGACCTGGCTGCCGGCGAATGTTCCTGAACCGAGAGCACCTGGGCAATGGGAGCGAAGGGGTCGATATCAAGGTCGATTTGAATCCCATAGCGTTCTTCGATCGCCAGCAGCGGGCGGAGGATCGCCCGTACACGGTCGATTGAGATCGCGAAGTTGACATTTTCGAGGCTTGTGTTCTTTGAGGTGATGACGCCAATCTGCTCGCCCAGTGCATTGATCAAAGGACCGCCCGAACTGCCACCACTCACTGCGGCGCTGGTTTGGATCAAGGAGGGGAGGAATGCACTCTCTGTGCTGGCCGCTCGGTTCAGTCCACTCACGATTCCAGCGGAGACCGATTGTGTGAGCCCCCCTGGATTGCCGACGACCAGTGTCGGTTCGCCCAGCATCAGATCGTGGCTGCGACCGAGCCGCAATGAAGACAGTCGATTGCCGGCGTTTACCTTTAACAGGGCGAGGTCTTCGTGTGTGAAGCTGGCAATGACGCGGTAGGGTAGTGTGCGACCGTCGTTCAGGGTGACAGCACCCTGAACCGCGTTGGCGATCACATGTTCGTTGGTCAGAATGTAGCCTGTTTCATGGATGATCGAACCGCTTCCCATTCGTACCTGGTACGTGTCGGCCTTGTCGAGCGGCGTCAAGGTTCGAATCGATACCACCGCGGGCAGGCAGCTGCGGATCAATGCCACCAGTGGGGTGTTTCGAGGAGACGGGGCAGGTACTTGTGCCAGACCGCTACTGGAGAGAGTGAAGACTCCCAGCCAGAGGGCCAGAAAAAGCGGCTTCCGCATGTCCATAATCCGGTGGCAAGTCATTCTGAAAGGCCAGTCGCGTACCAGGGCATGCTGGCTGCGATTCTCTATGTTAGTTGCATCCCAGCAGGTTGTAACATGTTCAATCAGGTGTCCGCGATGTGGAGGGCGGTTCCAGGTTCTGGGACCTGTCGGGCAATGTCAACAGCAGTGCGAGTGTGGCCCAACTACTGGCTGCGATTGAAATGAACTGGTCTTTGCCATGGGGAAAGCCGCTTTCGTAATAAGTTTGAAAAGGTTCGGCTCGACTCGTGGTGTGCCAGGAACCATCCGCGTGTTGCTGTGCGATCAGATACGAGGTGCCGCGCTGCACCGCCTGGTGGTCTGGTTTCAGGTTGCCGGCTTCTAGCATCGCCGCCAGGACGCTCCCGGTTGCGTAGGTGTCGCTCTCGAGTTGGTCCGTCTGTGACCAGCCGCCGTCTGGTCGCTGTTTTTCTAGGATTCGAGTGATCTGGCGTTTGATGTTGTTCGGATCCGTGTCCAACAGGTTCAGTATGCGCAGCGTGAAAACGAGGTCTTCCGTGTCCTTTGATGGTGCCGTCGTGAGCCATTGCGCAATGACTTTTCGTCGAGCGGTGATCGACCGTTGTTGTGCGTCGGTACCAAAGTCAGACAGGCCCCTCAGTGCCACATAGGTTGTTGTGAAATCGCTTCCCGTAGAGGGCGGGCGCTTACCGGGATGGCTCCAGTGCGATGCTTCTTTTTGATACTGCAGCAGGTATCCGGTAACTGCGGTAGTCAGCATGTCGGGAGCATAGCCACCCGCTTGCAGCGTCCACAATGCATATCCTGCGGTGATTACCTGTCCACCTTGCCCACGACCTTCAAGATACCGCTCCTGGCCGCGTCGCAGATGTGCAACCGTATGCTGTACTTGTGCGGCGAGGACAGACCGGTTCGTCGTAAATCCTTTGCGTTGTGCCATTGCCAGCGCCAATACAGGCAAGGCCTGGTTGTGACAGGTAAAGCACTGCCGTTTCTTCGCGGATCCAGCGGCACCTGCTTCTAGAGGTGGAATGGCTCGTCGTATTGCCGTTTGAATTTCCCCCGTGACCTCGTGTACTGGATCTGTTGCGGTGGTTGTTGCCGCTGTCAGTAATGAACAAAGCAACAAACCCCGACCAAGTAACAGTGGCATCCTGCTTGCTCCATTCTTGAGGCGGCATCGACGCAGACAGCAGACGGTGGTGTTCGCACGTACCAGAAGCCATCGTAACCTCTGGCGTTGGGGAGGGGAAATTCGCCGCCTGGGTTCCTGGGTTTGCAAAGCCCGATTGTGGTGCACCAGTTGAGCAACACTGCGCGGTTGGTTTTTATCGATCGGCAGGCTATGCTGTCCGGCCAGTTGGGCAGCAGAAACATGTGCGGGAACGTGAGCTGATCCACGTGTGGGAAGTCACCATTGTTCAGGAGAAACAGGCCATGTTGATCGTTGACGGGCACCTTGATCTGGCGCTCAATGCACTACAGAACAATCGCGACTTGTTATTGGATGCTTACACCACACGGGCCTTGGAGTCAGGTACGCCGGGAAAAGGGAAGGCCAAGGGTACGGTTGCGTTTCCGCAAATGCGTCGCGGTCGAGTGGCGCTCTGCTTTACCACTCTTTGCGCGCGTTCGACCGGCCGGCCAACGCCCCACATTGACTACAACTCTCCGGCCCAGGCGTACGGTGTGGCTCATGGCCAACTGGCGTATTACCGGGGACTGGAGGCGCAGGGCCACGTGTCGGTGATCACGGACCTGGCACAGCTCGATGCGCATCTCGAGCTGTGGACGAAGTTTGACACGCTGGCATCGCCTGACGAAGAAGCTCCACCACTGGGAGTTGTGGTCAGTATGGAGAGCGCGGATCCGGTATTGTTCCCCGAACAATTGCAGTCCTGGTGGGATGCCGGGTTGCGGCTGATTGGACCGGCGCATTTTGGGCAGGGGCGTTATGCCGGAGGAACGGGATGTGATGGAAGCCTGACTTCACTCGGACCAGGATTGCTGTGCGAGATGGAGCGGTTGGGGATACCGCTTGACCTCACGCATTTGTCTGATGTTTCTTTCTGGGAGTGTTTGCAGATTTACCAGGGGCCGGTGTTGGCCAGTCATACCAATTGCCGCACGCTGGTACCGCATCAACGTGAGTTTGATGACGACCAACTGCGGGCGATACTCGCCCGCGACGCTGTGATCGGGGTCACGTTGGGTAACTGGCAAGTCAGTTTCGGTTGGATTGTGGGAGCAAAAAACGAAAAATACTCCGTGACTCTGGAGAGAGTTGTTGACCACATCGACCATATTTGTCAGTTGGCCGGCGATTGCCGGCATGTGGCGATCGGTAGTGACTTGGATGGCGGTGTGGGAACTGATGAATTCCCGGAGGATCTCGACACCATTGAGGAGCTGCAGCGTTTTCAGCATCTCCTGGCCGATCGAGGTTACGACCAGGAGGCGGTTGCCAGCATCTTGCACAAGAACTGGATCTCGTTCTTGCGGAAAGCTTGGGGAGCGGAATGAACCGCTAGTCTCAGGCGTCTCACGTTATTGCAGGTACCAGTCGATGCCAGGATCCTCGGTGATCCAGTCGCTATCGGCCAGTACGGCGAACCAGGCATCACGGAGGTGCAGGGGCTGCGGTCGCGAGTACCGCGCAAGTTGCAGGCGGATCGGCGTCTCCTGCTGAATCGGCATACCTGAAGTACCAGCAGGTGGTGAACTGCTAGTGGTGTCGGCATCCTGTCGCGGCTGGTGATCCTTCGTCTGGTATCGCTGTCCCCCCAATGCCAGTACCGCTTCAGTTGCCCGTTGATGGGGCAGCCACAGGGCCCAGTTCTGCGATGTTTGCGTGGCTCGGCTTTCTCCCTCCGCGTTTGCAGAATTCAGGTTGTTGACAATGGTGATTACGTCGTTGGGTGCGAGTGACCCATCACGGTTGACGTCGTAGAAAGGAGCTACCACGCCTTCCTCGCGTGGCGTGGAGAGGGTGCGTGCCCCGTCACGGTTGAGGCTGGAGACTCCCGTGATGGCGTCGTTGGGCGCGATACTGCCGTCGTCATTGACGTCCATCGGCAAACGGCCGTTGTGCCAGGGGAACTCTGTTTCCAATGTGATGGCGACCGTCACGGTCTCACTTTCAGATTCCGCGTCCGCAGCGCGGTACGTAAATTGGTCTGTGCGATTAAAACCGTCGTCTGGTTCGAAGTGGAACGCCCCGTCCGCGAAAAGTGTCAACGTTCCGTGCAGTGGTGCTTCGACCAGCACCGCCGAGAGTTCGTCATCATCTTCGTCGCTGTCGTTTTGCAGCACTCCCGGCGCGTCGACGGCCAGGGTTACATTTTCCTGGCCGGTGTAGGTGTCATCGCTAGCGACGGGCACGCGGTTAGTGGATTCGACGGTGATGGTGAATGTTTGACTGAAGCTGGCGTTATCACTGGTGGTATCGAGGTCTTCGTCCAGTCCACCATCGTTTACGGTGACGGTAATGTGTGCGGTCCCTGTCTGGTCTGTCAGGGGAGCAAACGCCAGACTGCCGGTTGATTCAGCGGAGGTGTAGGTGATTTCCGGATGATCAATCAGGTTGGTATTGTCACTGCTGGCGGTTATCCGCAGCGGTTGGCTTTCATTACCCCCAGCCGCGATTCCATTCAGGTTTACCGTTTGCAGGCCCGCGTTTTCTTCAATCAATGCATCGTCGATTTCATCCAGTGTGGGCGGGTCGTTGATAGCGTTGACGGTGATTTCCAATGCCTGACTGACGCTGGCATTATCGGCGGCGGTGTCGAGATCTCCGTCCAGACCACCATCGGTCAGTGTGACGGTGATTTGTGCGGTGCCGCTTTCATTTGCCAGTGGGATAAAGGTCAGGCTGCCGGTTTCTTCGGCTGAGGTATAGGTCACGGTGGGGTTTTCGATCAGATCGGTATTATCACTGCTGGCAGTGACACGCAATGGTTGGTTTTCGCCACCGCCGGCAACAATGCCTGACAGGTCGATGGTTTGTTCGTCAGCGTCTTCGTCGATTGCCAGGTCGTCCAGTTGGTTGAATGCTGGCGGGTCGTTGACCGCGTTGACGGTGACGGCAAATGTTTCGCTGACGCTCCCATTGTCCTCGCTGGTGTCGAGATCTTCGTCTGGACCGCCGTCGGTCACCGTGACAGTGATTTGCGCAGTTCCGCTTTGATCGGATAGAGAGGCAAAGCTCAGCGTGCCGGTTTCTTCGGCTGAGGCATAGGTCACGGTGGGTGCTTCGATCAGTGCGGTATTGTCGCTGCTGGCGTTGATCCGCAGCGGCTGGTTTTCTTCCGCCCCCGCGGTGATCCCTAGCAGATCGACCGTTTGCAAGCCCGCGTCTTCATCGAGGGTTAGCGGATCGAGTGGTGCGATGGTTGGTGTGGCATTGACTGTGATCGTGAACGTTTGGCTGAAGCTCCCATTGTCGCTGCTGGTGTCGATATTTTCGTCCAGTCCGCCATCGGTCACCGTGACAGTGATTTGCGCAGTTCCGCTTTGATCGGATAGAGGGGCAAAGCTCAGCGTGCCGGTTTCTTCGTCCGAGGTATAAGAAACGGTGGGTTCGTCGATCAGTGCGGTATTGTCACTGCTGGCGTCGATCCGCAGCGGCTGGATTTCACCGCCGCCGGCGTTGATTCCAGTCAGGTCAACGACCTGGGTCGCGGCATTTTCCTGGATGGAGCGATCTTGGAGGGCATCGAGTGTTGGCGCGTCATTGATCGGATTGACGGTGACGACGAAGGAACGGCTGATGGTTTCGTTGTCTGCTGTGGTTGTCAGATCATGGTCTGGTCCGCCATCGGTCAAAGTGACCGTAATTGTGGCAGTGCCGAAGGCATTGGCCACTGGCGGGAAATGGAGTGTGCCTGTGGTGTCAGGGGAGTCGTAATCAACTTGAGGGTCATGGATCAGATCGGTATTGTCACTCTGTACGGTGATCTGGAGCGGATCATCTTCTTGGCCGCCGGCAGTGATTCCATTCAAGTCGACGGTGGGATCCGCGGCGTCTTCATCGATGGTGACGTCATTGATTTCATCGAGTGTGGGAATGGCATTGTGGGCGTACCAGGCGATGGTGTCGTCGTCATGCGAGGCGGAGAGGACATCGAGATCGCCATCCCCATCGACGTCGGAGACGGACACCGCGCCGGCGCCACTCGCATTCTCGGTAATGACGTGGCGTGCAAAAGCCTGTGCGCCATCGTTCTGATACCAGGCGATGGTGTGATCGTTGGCGGACGCCGAGATCAGGTCGGTGTGACCATCCCCGTCGAGATCGGCGGTAATGACTTCGCTGGCCCCCAGGGCTTCAGTTGTGATCGAGTGCGATACAAAGGCCGTTTCTTCATCTTCTGCAGTTGCGTCGTACTCAAACCACCAGACAGTGTTGTCGTCAGCGGACGTAGCAACGACATCGGTGTCACCATCGCGATCCAGGTCTGTGGTGAAGACGCTACTGGCACCGAGGGCCGTTTCACTGATTGTGTAGGCCGTGAACGTCTGACTGCCGTCGTTGGCGTACCAGTTAATTGAGTTGTCTGCGCTGGATGCAGTCAAAAGATCGAGGTAACCGTCGCCGTTGAGATCGGCTGCCGCTAATCCACGTGCGCCTGCTGCCTCATTGTTGACGGAGTGGGTCGTAAACTGCTGGTTGCTGTCGTTTTCATGCCAGCGGATACTGTCGTCTGACGCGGAAGTGGACAAGATGTCGCGGTCACCGTCCCCGTCGAGATCCACGATCAACACGTGGTTGGCGCCGAGCGCCTCGCTGGTGATGACGCGTGCGATGAATTGTTCATTGTCTTGATTTTCATACCAGCTGACCGTATTCGTCGTCGCTGCGGCAGTGACGATGTCGAGATCGCCATCTCCATCGACATCACCCGTTGCGATGCTACTCGCTCCGGTCTCGGTGCTACTGATGACGTGTGTTGTAAATCCCTGGCTGCCGTCATTCTCGTACCAGGCGATGGTGCCGTCTGCTTGTGAGGCAGATATGACATCGACGTCACCGTCCCCGTCAAGATCCGCCGCTGTGACATCGCTGGCGCCGTCGGCCTCGCTATTGATTGCCTGTAGTGCTCCAAACACCTCGACCGCGGGAACTGCCGTAGTGATATCAACCAGGTGGTCTTCGACTTCTCCACTCCCCGCGAGTCCGAAGAAGCCGAGGTCTCCCGACTCGGCCAGTCGAAATCGGGCCATATGATTTCCAGCGGTTGCCCAGCTGGGGACGGCAAACCGAAGGGTGTTGTCACCGTTGGCAACGGCCAACGCATTGGCGATTTGTTCGCCTGGGCCACCCCAGCTACCGTCGGCGTCGAAATCGATCCAGGCATCGAGTTGTGCGCCGGTGGGTGCTTCCTGGACATTCACCGAAAGCGATGCGTTGGTTTGACCGCTGGTTACGACCGACAGAGTGACGCCATCCTCGTCATTTTCGTTGGCGGTATCGTCTCCGTCAGCGGCAGCACTGGGCTGGCCGTCCTCTTCGGTGTCACGTAACTCTCCCAGGCGTGGTCCATTGGCGAGGTGTTGGGCACCGTCTTCCTCTTGGAGTGTCGGATACGGCGCGGGCGCGTCGCCAAACTCTCCGATCAGTAAGCGGCGTTCTTCCAGCGTTTCCAGTGAGAGCAGGCGGCGCGTTCGGGTGTCCTGGGCGCGACGTTTGGATAAAGAGTGAAGCAACCGCCAGCTGGCGTGTTTTCGCGATTTGGATTGCATTCCGGGAGCCTTGTGGGATCGCGCTGATCGATGATCTAGATGTTCATCGTATCCCCGGCGGCGATTTTTTTGCAAGCAGAATGTAAGTCGTCGTCGCGATGTGATGGGCGCTTAGCGGATCCCGACATTTTCGCTGGTGGTCAGATCAAGGCCTTTCATGTCGAGACGTGCTGCCAGACTCCATTCGTAGCGGTAGCGATCGCGCCCGCTGTCCATTACGCTACTTAGAAAACCGCCGGAATGCGACGAACCGCCTGTCAGCCCGCGGGCCTCGTAGGGCACCTCAAAATCAAACGGGAATGTTTGTTCGTTGCCAGATGTCAGGGAGACACCGCGCGCGATCTCATGTGTGTGACGATACTCCTCAGCACTGCGACTACGGCGCTGTCGTTGATCGTTGTCGTCGTAGTAGTATTCATCCCAGTGCGCGGTGCAGATGAGCTCTACGTAGACCTCGTCGACGAACAGGTCCTGCCGCGGAGTGACCACGAGTGTGCCATCCAGCATGTCCCCGGGCGAATAGTTGTGGCGTGACAGGCGTAGCTCAATACTTCCCTTGCGGTATTTCATGTAGAAGACACCGCCGATCGCGGCCACGATGGCGACAATTACCAGGATGACCAGTGTGCCAGTGACGGCTGACGATTGCAGCAGAAGAGCCATGACAGATATCCTTGTTCAAATCGCTTTCATGAAACGCAGGGTCGGATCGAAAGCTGAATAGGGCGTGGGGCAAGCGGCCGAGGTTTTTGCCTGTCGGAGGGAAGTCAGCTGGTCTCACAGCTTAGAGGAAATTGCGCTAAACACCAAGAAACGTTACCTGCCATGGGGTGTGACCTGGGAGCATGACTTGACCGGCATGGTCGCAGGGGTGGCAGAACTAACCTGGCGAGATCCTGGAACGACCGTCCCGCAACTGGAATTTCTGCACTTTGCCTGTGGCGGTTTTAGGCAGGCTGTCGATCAACGAGACGGATCGAGGCGCCTTGAAGTGAGCAAGTTCACCGCGGACAAACTCAATGAGTTCGTCTGCGCTCGCAGCGCTATCCCGCCGCAAGACGATAAATGCATGCGGTGTTTCACCCCAATGAGGGTCCGGGACGCCAACCACGGCTACTTCTTGGACCGCAGGATGCCGCATCAGCACGCCTTCGACCTCCACCGAGGAAATATTTTCGCCGCCGCTGATGATCACGTCTTTGAAACGATCACGGATCTCCACGTATCCGTCTGGATGCACGACCGCGGCATCGCCACTGTGGAACCAGCCTCCGCGCAACGCTTCTGCGGTGGCTTCCGGATCACGGTAGTACCCTTCCATGACCACGTTCCCCCGCACTACGATTTCGCCAAGTGTCTGGCCATCGTGGGGTACTTCGCGATGTGCTTCATCGACGACTTGGAGTTCGCCACTGGTGATCAATTCGACTCCTTGCCGCGCTTTGATGACTGCCCGATCTGCAGCGGTGAGTGCCGTATGTTCGGGGCGCGGTTCGCAGATTGTGATGAAAGGGGCGGTCTCAGTCAGGCCATAAACTTGGGTAAGTTCCCAACCGAACTCTTCTTCCACACGCTGGATTGTGGCGGCAGCCGGAGGGGCGCCAGCGGTAAAGAGACGTACGCCTTGTCGAGCTGTCTGTCGTATTGCGGGTGAGGCATTTGCCAGTGAAACAAGCACGGTGGGTGCCGCGCAGAGCATCGTAATCGACTCGCGGGCAATCATTCCAAAAGTGGCATCTGGATCAACTTTACGCAGGCAGACGTGAGTGGCACCGACGGCGGTGACGATCCAGACAAAGGTCCAGCCATTGGCGTGGAACATGGGGAGCGTCCAGAGATAGCGGTCTGAGCAACTCAGCGGATGGTGGATCAACGTTCCCAGTACGTTCATGGTGGCGTTGCGGTGGGTAATCATCACTCCTTTGGGACGTGCCGTGGTTCCACTGGTGTAGTTAATTGCCAGCAGGTCGCCTTCCTTGAGTTCGGGTTGCTGGAAGTCCGGCGGCGTGGCATTCAATGTCTGCTCATAGTCGACCCATCCCTCGGCAGATCCTTCCAGTGCAACGAAATATTCCACTCCGTTTAACTCGCCGCGGACTTGGTCGATTGCGTTGAGATAATCTTCGTGTACGCACAGCACTCGCGCGCCACTGTGATTGATGATGTAGGAGAAATCATCCGCGGTGAGCCGGTAGTTGATGGGAACGATCACTGCCCCGATTTGCGGAATCGCGTAAAAAGATTCCAACTGGGCATGTGTGTTGGGTGCGATGTACGCCACGCGATCGCCCGGTTGAATGCCCCAGCGTTGCAATGCCGTCGACCAGCGATCGCAGCGTTCCAGAAACTCCGAGTAAGTCAAACGCAGGTCGCCGTCGACGACTGCCTCGCGGTCCGGGTAGAGACGCCGGGAACGCCGTATGAATTCCAGCGGCGTCAAAGGGACTTCCACAACATGGCTCCTCAGTGATAGTTGCGCTAGATCGTGGAATTCGGCCGGTGCGCAAAACAGACGCTAAAACGTACTAGAAGTCAAGGACTTTCCAGCCTTCTTTGGTTTTGACCACGTTGAGTTCCTCTGCTCGACGTTTGAATTGGACTTGCACGACCGCCTTTTCCCCAGAGGCGTCCAGCTTTTCTTCTCCGACCTTTGCTTCCTGCGCAAATTCTTTGAACTCATCGATCTGTTTTGCGGTTGCCGTGCCAGCTCGGAATGCCTGGAATTCACCGGGCGCGTCCTTGGCGAAACAGCTGCCGAGCAAGTCCGCATCGCCAGCTTGCGCGGCGGCGACCATCGTCTGTACCGCTTTTGCAGGAGTACTGAAGTGGTCGGGGGATGACGGCTTATCCGCAGGCGACTCTGCTGCGGGCGTGGTTTCGGGAGTCGGCGTGTCTGACGCTGCAGTGTCTGCAGTTTCGGGTTGGGTTGTGGCGGATGTATGAGCGGATGGTGGGTTTGCCGGTGGGCTTCCTGAATCGGCGCAACCGGCGAGCAGGAATGGCAGGGTCAACAGACAGACAGTGGGCATTCGACAAATCATTATGGGTTCCTTTGGCAGACGGCGTCACCTGAATCGGGGTGAGTGTGTGTGATTGTGCACGGCGCAGAGGTTATCGCAATCGTGTGTCACAGCGGCTGGTGACGCGTTTCCGAAACGCGGCTCCCGAGGTTTCCGTAGCGGTGGTACTGATGGCAGAGAGTCTGCTCCTGTAGATAGTTCAGTAGTTCGATTCTGCCGGTGTGGTACACCGGTGCGCTGGCGAGATAGAAGCCGCTTACCGCAGCTGCCTGTCGCATCGTGCTTGGGACTCGGTCCGGTCCTGCATAACGCACCCGTTCGGTTTGCTGTTGTCGGATCAGAGTAGCCAGCGTTTCGTCCGATTCTTCCACGAATTCGATGGCGCCTCCCCAGGAATCGGTTCGCTCGTCAAGCCAGCGGACGTCATCCCGCGCCGTATCGACGGGCAGGCTAACGGTGATGCGACTGCCGATCGCGGTGGCTGCCGCGACCCGGGCGACGAGATCGAAAAACGTATCGCTCTTTGTGACTCGGATGCGCAGCTCGCGGATGGGCAAGTAACGACGGACGTTGTCTTCACCAAGACGTTGCGTATGGTCGTGTGAGTGCAGGAACTCAGTAGAGGCAGCCTCGTCATAACTTTGAATCGCGGCGGCCAGGCGTGTGACCTGGCTTGGGTCGATCCAATCAGGCCCCTTTTTCGGGGCGAGAAGGTCAACGAGTAGCTGCTGTAATGCAGGGTTTTGCACTGGAGTGGCGCCGGGTTGAGGTGTGTCTTCCTGGAATGTCATGAATTGTGCCGTGTAATTCGGGCCGCCCGCTTTGATGCCTGGGCCAATAGCACTTTTTCCCATGCCGCCGAACGGTTGACGCAACACAATGGCTCCGGTGGTGCTGCGGTTGACGTAGAGATTGCCAGCCCGAATGTGCTCGCTCCAGTGGTCGATTTCGCGACGGTCCAGTGTCTCCAGCCCTGCGGTCAGTCCGTAACCTGTTGCATTCACTAGTGCGATGGCTTCTTCGAGTTTCTTGAATTTCATGACTCCCAACACGGGACCGAAGAACTCGGTGGTATGGGTAATACTTCCTGGGCGGACATTCCATTTGATGCCGGGTGAAATCAACTGCGGATTGGCCTGATCGTGACGGGGTAGCAAAGCCCAGGATTCGTCTGGTTCCAGTTCCTTCAGGCCGCGCTGCAGGGTTTCACCCGGTAAACGCACTAAGGGACCAATACGGCTGTCCCGTTGCCAGGCGGACCCGACTCGCAGGCTGGCTGTTGCGTCACAAAGTGCTTTGCGAAACGCGGGGTCATCAAAGACCTCTTCCTCCAATAGTAGCAGCGACGTCGCCGAACATTTCTGACCTGCGTGACCGAAGGCTGACTGCACGACGTGTTTGATTGCCTGATCACGATCTGCCAATGCGGTGACGATGGTGGCGTTTTTCCCACCGGTTTCTGCGGACAATGCGATCTTTGGAGCGGCGGTCAGTAACTGACGCGCGGTAGCCGTACTGCCCGTGAAAATCACCGAGTCTATCTGGGAATGCGTCGCCAGATATTGCGCATCGGGATTGGCGCAAGGGACAAATTGGAGTGCTTTTCGTGACACACCTGATTGCCAGAAGCAATCACACAATAGGTAGGCTGTCAGTGCGGTTTCTGGCGCGGGTTTAAGGATCACCGTATTGCCGGCTGCCAGGGCAGCAGCAATACCGCCACAGGGGATGGCGATCGGAAAATTCCAGGGTGGAATTACGACCACGACACCTTGGCCGCGGGCCTGGACGCCAGGCAGGTTGGCAAAACACTCCGCGGTGAGTGGATAGAACTCGACGAAGTCGATTGCTTCGCTTACTTCGGGATCCGATTCTGCGATAGTTTTCCCAGCTTCGGCGAGCGAGGCGCCGATTAACTCAGCGCGTGCGCCACGGATAGCCTGCGCGACTAACCGCAAAATCTGGCGTCTCTCGGAGTAAGTTCGGGCTCGCCAGCTGTCCTCATCTGCTACCGCGCAGGAAATCGCACGGTCGAGGTCGTCTCGTGTAGCTTGCGCACAATTATTGATCACCGTGCCGGGACGTGAAGGATCACAACGTGCCTGAAGCTCGCGTTCCGCAAGAATGGTTTCTCCGTCGACTACGAGAGGGGACCAGGAGGATTGCTTGCTTTGCCAGGTGTCGACAATTTCGCTAGCCCAGCGGACGTTGGCAGGCAGTGAGAAATCTGTGTCGGGTTCATTGGTGAAACGGTTCAGCACTTCACTGAAGGTGCTGGTTGGTCTGGTCGGCACCTCGGTGGCAGCCGGCTGTCGCGGTGGTTGTGTTCGATTTTGGGTTCGCCGTGGAGTGACGGTCAGGTGCGGTATCTGCTGGAAAGCAGTGACGAATGCAGTCGCCAGTGTTTCCCAATCGGGACTCCCGGGAACCACCGAGAAGGCGTAACGCAGAAAGTTCTCAACACCGGTGTTCTCGTCAAGTCGGCGCACGAGGTAGCCGATGGCGTTGATGAAGTCAGCTTGATTGCAGGCGGGAGCGTAGAGCAAGAGATCATTGGTGAGTTCGAACAATGCACGCCGCTGGGGATTGGCCATGCCTTCGAGCATTTCAAACTGAATGTGGGACAGCGCTTCGTTTTCTTCTGCCAGCACCAGGGCGTAGGCGACATCAAAAAGGTTGTGTGAGGCGATGCCCAGACGGACTGCCAGGTGGTGTTTCTCGGCAAGTCCAAATTCAATCATCCGCTTGAAATTCGCGTCCGTTTGTATTTTCTGAGTGAATGGTGCTTGAGGCCAGTCGCGCTGTGACGCTTCGACGCGTTCCATCTCCAGATTGGCACCTTTGACAACACGCAGGGTGACTGGCTGTCCTCCTTGTGCGACGCGTCGGCTGGCCCATTCGGTAAGGCGTTGTTGCATAGCAAAGGAATCGGGGAGGTAGGCTTGTAGCACCATACCAGCGGCACAAGAAGTCAGGTCGCCTCGTTCCAGGGTGCGCATGAAAACCTCTGCCGTGAGCGACATGTCACGGTACTCTTCCATATCCAGGTAGACGAATTTTGGTACGACGGAACCATCTTCGCGTGTGAATGTGCCGCGTGCGGCAGCGCGGTAGAGTAGTTCCATTCGATCGCACAGTTCTGAGACGGTGTGTTCCCAGGCCAGCGTAGAGATTTGCGAATAGAGCGTGGAGATTTTTACCGAAATGCATTCGATCTCAGGGAGCTGTAACGCTTGCAGGTAGAGGTTTAACCGACGTTCCGCTTCTTTTTCACCTAATAACGACTCGCCCAGATAATTGACGTTCATGCGAATGGCCTGCTGGCGCCGTCGCTCGAGATGACTGGTCAGCATGTCGTGTTCCGCTGGCAATACAACGTTGGCGGTCTCCTGGTGCATTTTTTCTTTGATCAAGGGGGCTGCCACGCCAGGCAGATAACTGCCGAAAGATTGAAATCCCTTGAGCAGGGTTCTTTCCAGCGGACTGAAGAAACGCGGGACGCCCTGGGCATCCAGAATGTAGATCAGCTGATCTACCGTCCGTTCCGGCAGGCGTGTCCGAAAAGCCTGGTCGGTTAACTTGACGAGTGTGGCACGATCACCGGGATTACGGATCAAGCGGTCCAGCTCGATCTGTTGGCGGCGTTCCTGGGGAGTTTGCAGGAGGCGCGCTCGCTCCTGAAGATGGCGAGCCAGCAGGAGGGCTCTTTGAATTCGTGGCGGCACGTCGCTGGCTTCGTCGACCTGTAACCCTGACAGGATGGTGCCGAGGTTCTCCGTTTCGCTGGGTGTTGATGTACGCTTGACCTGGTCTGTCATGGTCGGTTCCCGAATGTGTTGGCCAGGTGTGCCTCGCGGGGTACGTGACACGATGCCGTCAGGTGGTGACGTCGTCTAAGGGAGTTGTTTCCAGTTGCGGCCATTGATGTCGTCTGGGATCCAATAGGCGGGTTGGTGAAAAATACGCTGCAGGATAGTCATCGATTTCATCGCTGCGGTTGAGGATGCGATTGACGATGCAACGCGCGGCATTGAAGGAGACACCGCTTCCCGACCCGCACATCCCACCAATGATGTAACGGTGTTTTCCATCGCAGTTGCCGACGATCGGGAATTCGTCAGGTGTGTAGCCAACGGTACCACTCCACTCATTCTGGAGTTCTAACTGAAAAGGACCATAGCTCTGCTTCATTTCGCCGGCAATGAACTTGGTCAGGAAACGAGAAGGTCGATTACGTCCTGCTTCGCGATCGCGGACACGCGATCCACCGGAGCCAAACAGAACGCGTTTGCCATAACGACCGGCGAACCACCAGGTACCGCTGATTCCGACATGCGGTTGCATCTCCGCTGGACCGCCGTCACCGCTGGCGGCTTGTTCTTGCATGGGTAGAATTGCATCGTGGAACATGGCTTGCAGGGCCGGGGTGTAGGATTCGGTTGCCAGCACGACATGCCGGGCTGTTACTGTCCCGCGAGTGGTTTCGACACGATATGCAGGGCCTTCGTCGGTCAGCGCGGTGACGCGTGTCCGGGTGTAGAGCGAGACCTGTGGGACTTGTAACGCAGTCTGCAAAAGACACCAGACCCATTTGGCAGGATGCCAGGAGGCGGCAGCGATCGAAAAGCCTGCGTTATGCTGGACCCGCATACCGGTTTTTTTCAACACTTCCTGGGGCGTGATACTGGTCCAATCGTGGTAGCCGTTCTCGGTGGCTAGTGCGATTGATTCCGCCAGCGAGGACTGCTCGGCGGCTGTCCTAGCCTGGACCCAGCCGGCCCGCGCGTAATCGCACTCAAAGGACTCTGCCATGATCGTTTTTTCAATCAATTCCGCATTGCGGTAGGCGGCTCGACAGTAGCGATCAGCGAATTGTCTGGCCAGCTGCAGTCGCTGGGAGTCGGTGAGGTCGTGACGTACACGGTTCAGATTGTGCAGGACGGTTTCCTGGACCATTTTGAAATACCTGCCCATGACAACCAGGCCCTCATTGCGTCCCGAGCTGCCACTGGCGGGATCATCCATTTCCAGGATCAGGAGTGAACGCTCTGGTGGGCTGTGCTTCCGCCAGTGGTAGGCGGTGGCTGCGCCGGTAAAGCCAGCCCCGATGACAACGGTGTCGACTTCCGTGGGCAGTTGTTGCTGCGGCGCGTTTTGCCAGGGGTGATTGGCCAGGGGGTTCGGTGTCATCAGCCACATGGGAGTGGAAGACACCTGGGACGGGACCTGCAGATGGCAAAGCGCGTCTGGAATCACGATCCACATTTGTCGCAGTGCCCAGCCAAGAAAGTAAAACCAGCGAACAGGCAGAGAGTACTGGCCATACCGCATGCGGACGAATGTGCCAGCCGCCTGGAAATCGGGCCCGCGCAGTTCCCACAGTAGTCTCGTGGCGACGCGGATGCGGTTCCACAGTGAAACACGATTCTTGTTGGGGAGTGTCGAGTTGGCAGGCATCGTGCTGACCCGTTGGGTTGGCGTCAAGTAAATGCGCTGTTGGAGTGTGCCAGCGGACGGCACAGGGCGCGCGGTACGGGGCTGGAAAGGGCTCGACATTGTAACCCAAAGCCGCGCAGGACCACCTCTCTTTTCCGGCACGCCGCATCACCATAATCGTTCCCCAACGAAGTCGCAGTCTGGCCGAAATGCTAGAATGCGGTCTCGCCCGGTGCGCTCCGTCCATGGATTGGACCGGTCTGCGTTACGCGGAAAAACTTTTCATGTGATTCGTTGAGAGGAGAACTTTGCCATGAAACGCCGCCAATTTTTATCCGTGACCGGCGCCACGACCGCGTTAGCCGGCTGTGCCCAGTCCATCGGAATTCAGGCCAACGCTTCCGCTGCGGAAGCCAAACGACCGGTGCGGATGTATGTCGGTACGCAGCGTGGTCCGACCACGGTCGAAAGGTTGCAGTATTTCAAACGCCATGGCGTCGATCATATTTGTGGCTATCCGCCAAACCCAGGGCAACGCGGATATTGGACCGTCGAGGAATTGGAAAAGACACGTGATCTTTGTGAAAGCCAGGGAATTACGCTCGATATGGTGGCCCTTCCGTTTTTGACATCGTCTCACATCGACCGCGAGCGGCGCGGTTCGATCGTGTTGGGAAAGAGTCCCGAACGCGATCGTGATATCGAGCACATCCAATTAATGACAGCCCACTGCGCTCAGGCTGGGATTCCTGCCTGGAAATACAACATGAGTCTGTTAGGAGTGCCACGTGTGGCGCGGACACCCGGTCGCGGTGGGTCCAGTTACAGCACCTGGAAATTGTCCCAGGCGGTTGCTGATCCGCCCCTGACCCAGGCTGGTCGCGTGACTGCTGACATCGCCTGGGAACGGATCACGTATTTTCTGGAACGGGTCATTCCTGTTTGCAACGAATACAAGATTCGGGCAGCGTGTCATCCTCACGATCCGGGCATGCCCGAATCCGGTTTTCAAGGAATCAACCGAGTGTTGGGTACCTTTGCCGGGATGAAGCGGTTTGTTTCGATTGCTGAGAGTCCTTATCACGGGCTTAATTTGTGCCTGGGGACGGCCGCGGAAATGCTGCAGGATCCTGCTCGTGAAATTCACGACGTGATTCGCTATTTCGGTGAACGCAAGAAGATATTCAATATCCACTTCCGCAATATCCGTGGCCGGCGAGATGATTTCCAGGAGGTCTATCTCGATAACGGCGACATGAACATGGTGGAAGTTGCCAGGACGCTGTATGAGGTCGACTATCCCTACATGGTGATGCCTGACCACGTCCCGCAGCACCCTGACGACCCTGGCGGCTTGCAGGCATTTGCCCACAGTTACGGGTATATCAAAGCCTTGATTCAAACGATGCAGACGACTGGTTAGCTGGCCGCCACTCGGGGCGGACTGGCAGGCGGCGCAAGGCCAGGTACGCTGCGTGGAACGTGTCAACTCCAGGCCCGGCGGAACATGCGTAGCGCATTGCCATGCAGGATGCCGGTGATGTCGCTTTCGCTGATTCCAGCGCCTCGTAGCACGTCGGCAAAGCCCTGGAGATCAGCAATGGTGTCAACGTCGGTGGGGGTTACTTCGGCGCCGAAGCCCCCGTCCATATCAGTACCGATTGCAATATTATCTAGTGAACCGCCTGCCAGATCGGCAATGTGTTCGATGTGGGGCAATAGTCCCTCCATCCCGTATTTCGAATCCCATTGGTGCCGTGGTGGACGCGTTTCCCACTGGATATCGGGATCAATGAAGAACTGACAGAACACCAGTCCAATAATGCCATCGCGGCGAATCACTTCCCGAATCATATCGTCGGTCAGATGACGCTGTCCTGGGACAATCGATCGGCAGGTACAATGTGACGCCAGCACCGGTCCGTCCCACAGGTCAAACGACTCCCAGACTGCCTGGTCGGCCATGTGCGTGATATCGAGGATCATGCCGGCTTCCCGCATGGCCTGGTAGAGCGGTCGAGCTGGAGGTTTCAGACCGCCTTCGGTAAAGGTTCCATGGATGTACGTGTTGTGGCCGAAATGGGCCGGTCCGACGACGCGCAATCCGGCATCCCACCAGAAGCCAACGTCGTCAGGATTGGCGATTGGGTCGGCGCTTTCCATGGAGAGAATGTGGTAGATTGGGGTCTGGTCGGTAGGAGCTTGCCAGGCTGCGACGGCCTCGTCGAGATCCGCTGCGTTGCGGACGGGTTTGATTTCTCCGCGTCGTGTCATCGCCTGGTAGTAGGCCAGGTGGCCTCGCCCGATTCCAATTGCCTGTTCCTGGGTGCGCATCCCGTCTCGGCGGCTTTCCAGATAACGCGGTTCAATACGTGACATGATGGTGCTCAGCATGAGCCCAACACTACCGCGGCGCATTTCTGGAAAAGTGACGGTACAGATACCTGTGTCGAAGCCTGCGGCCACTTGTGGGATGTCTTGTTCTTCCTGCTGACGTACCTCGGCTGCGGTGCGGGTCAGGTCGCGGTTCCAAAACAAGGCATCCCATGCCAGATCCAAATGCAAATCGACGATGAGGGGTTGTGTCACAAATTCGATTCCATCAATGAGTGGTAACGATCGCAGGTGCCAGCAGACGCGATAGCACTGCCGGTTCTGCCCCGCGTTGTGGTGAGTTTCGTTGGCCTATTGACTCTGTTGCCAGCGCTTCCACATCTGCTGGTGGATTTCCGTTCGCAGCCCCCGGGGCCATAATTCCGGGTGGGGTTGCAGTAGCGTGCCATGGTCGCGACCCTCGATGAAGACGACTTGGGCATCGCTTTTGAGTTCCTTGAGCTCGGCGTCGAGTAGTTTTAATGCCCCTTCTAAACGGAACGTGTCGAGCGTGCCCATGTATATCCGCAACTTACCCTGGATTTTTGGCTGTAGCTGTTCCCAATTCCGTTTGAGGATCAGTCGGATGTCGTACTTTTCCCACGCTTTCGCAACCGTGTGATTAATTTTTCCGGATTTGCGATCAAACAGGGGTTGGGGACGGCCGTCCTCGCCGCGCGGACTGAAAACCGCGTCAAAGCTGGCGAATTGACCGCCGTAGTCGCGCTTGGCGATTTCTGATTTGACGTAGTCCTGGATGGAAAGGACGAACTTTCCTTGCCGTCGCATTAACTGAATTTTGTTTCCCTCGGGGTCTTCGTAGGCGTTGGGGAAACGATAGATGTCGATCCCAGTAAAGTCGCGAAAGTCGACCGGGTCTGGTGCGGTAGACCAGGTGCCACCAAAAAAGTCAGGGTAGGTGATCTGTAACCACAGGCTGCTCCAGCCACCACTGGAATGTCCAGTCAGGAAGCGGGCGCCGGGCACGGCAGCCGCCTGGAATTTTTTTTCCAGTGCCGGCACGAGTTCTTTGAGTAGCGCCTGGCCCCATGGTCCGTTGTTCACGGAATCGGCAAATTCATGGTGGCCCAGGGAAAACTGTGCGTTAAGAAAGGCGTAGATCATGGGAGGTCGTTGACCGGCTGCGATCTGCTCACGTAGCCGGGGGCCTGCCCGCCAGGCGACACGGTGGGATCCGCCAAAGCCGTGAATGCTGTAGCAGACGGGGGTACCTGCCGGATCCCGTTTGTCTTCGGGAGGCAACACGACACCCGCTTCCAGGTACATTGGGCGGCCCCAGAAGGCGGTCAGCAGGTCGGATTGGATACGTAGCAGATGGACTCCTTCCACATCGGCTGGCGTTTCCTGTGCAGCGACTTGTTGAGGGCCGGTGCGATCGGGCGACAGCATGCCTGTGACCAGCAAGCTAAACAGAATGCCGTGCAGGGTGTGGGGGTACATCAAACTCTTTTCCTGAAAAATAGGGTGGGAAACCGATTGGCAGAAAGTGTGTTATGCGGTTTTGTGCAAACCGGCTATTAATAACCCTGCTGGACTGAAGTGCTCACCAGTCGCGGGGCAACACGCGTCAACACGCGACCTTCCGGGTCGTGAACAATGGCCGTGACATGGTGGCCTCCCGGAGGTGCCAGGTCGATCGGCCAGTTTGCGGTGGCGCGAACAAAACTGCCTTCCTGTTGAATGACCTGGTGCGTCGCAGGGAAGTTGCCCAGGATTGTTCCGTCCAGGTCGGTCAGGCGAAAGACAATCTTGCCAACCAGTTTTGCGTGGTTCGGTGGCAGGGCAATCATGCCGTGGGCCCGAGCCTTTTCTGCCTGCCCCCAGGCAGTATCGCAACGCATCGGCATCAGGACTGGACCACAGGCGACCCAGTCTTCACGTCGGAGTTGGTCCACCAGTTGAACGCGTGCCAGACTTGCAGGTTGCTGTACTGAGAGAGGCGATCCGTAGGCAAAAAAGCGGTCGACCCGCGAGCCCCCATCGGAATAACACAGTTCGGCATCCAAGCCGATGACTTCATTCTGACGGGCGGCAAAGTTGGGGAAATTTTTCCAGGGAAGTTTGAATTCCACTTCCATCCCATGTGCAGTACGGCGGGCACCGACTTCAATCCCCAGCTTGGGGATTGCGTTCAGATATCCGGGCCGCAGACAAAAACGGGGAGCGACTTCAGTGCCGGTCAGCCCAACCCAGTAACAGTGGAGCGACCCGTCGTTGGTCCAGCGTGTGGAACGAAACGACGGACCTCGTCGCGTATCAAAGTACCACTCCCCCCCGTCACCCAGCCACAATTGGCCGTCGGGTGCTGGATTGGCCGGTTTTTCATCAAGCGTGCGCAAGCCTGCGTAGAACGCCTCGTCGTCCCACAGGTAAAAGAACTGCGCTGGCCGATTTTTCTGGTCGGGATGAAAATAGTTGATCGGGGTGCAGAATGCTTGTTGGAATTCTGACAGGTTGCCATCGATCACCATTTTTTCGGGGGCGCGTGGCGCGACGCCGCGCACGCCTGGCGCCAATTGCGCAAAGACGCTATTGGCGGTCAGTAGCAGGGCTGCGGTTAGTAGGGAGGGGGACAGTCGATGCATCGGTTGTCTCCTGGACAAGCGGACTCATGGCAGGTTGATCGATGCGGCATCTCTTGGCATCGGTGCGCCTTCTATCGTATCCGTTGGTTGGCTATGAGTGCAGTTGGGTGGCGCCCGATTTGCGATGGAAGTGTGGTATTTCTTGGACGTTACATTTGTGAGGGAATGCGTCCTGGTACACGTTGTGTTTTCCCAGTGGTGCGCATGCAGGTTAAAACGAACTACTGCATGGTGAAGTTGCCGGGAGAAGTTGCCAGCGCTTGTACCCGTTTCTCGGTTTTGTTGATGGGGTGCTGCTCGGCGCGTTGCTTCAGCTTTTTCAGGCGCGCGTAACCGCTTGCCTGTTCGCGTGCCCACTCCTGGGCGAAAGAGCCGTCGCGGATACCTTTTAACGCCTTCTGCATAGCTGTCTTGAGTTGTTTGTTGGGGAGTGTTTCTGCCCGCGACAAGGTGCCATAGCGGGAGGTCGGAGAGTGGTAACGGGCCTGCTTGAACATCCCTTCTAGTGCCATTTGCCGCAGCACTTCGGAGGCTTCTCCCGAGGCATAAAACTCGATCAAGGCAACTTCAGGGGGTACCCCGGCTTCGACGGCCACTTCGTAGGTCAGCAGCAGTGCTTGCGTTAACAGTGGCCAGAGCGCTTGTTCACCGAGCAGATTGACATCGGTTTCGTCTGCAAAACTACATTCCACCACGCCCGCGCGGGTGCAGCCGACTCCCTTGGCCAGGGCGAGTGCGATCGCTCGAGCCTGTCCTGAAGTGTCCTGATCAACCGCAACAAAACCGGGAACGCCTTTGCCGGCCAGGTACGATTCGCGTACCGTGACTCCCATCGCCCGCGGTGACATCATGATCACATCGACATCCTCGGGTGGAACGATACAGCCGAAGCGAATACTGTAGCTGCTGGCGAAGTTGAGGACCTGGCCGCTGCGCAGCGCCGGCTGAATATGTCGCTGGTACAGCGCTTCCTGTATTTCGTCAGGGATCGCGATGATCAGGATGTCGGCGGCGGTGACTGCACGTCGTATTGACATGACTTCGAAGCCGTCGTTACGTGCCTGGCGAGCATAGCGATCGTTTCGGTTCCCGATGAGAACACGACAACCGCTATCGCGCAGGTTGAGTGCTTGCGCGCCACCCTGATTGCCATAACCGATGATGCCGATTGTGCGGTGGCGTAGTGGACTGATGCGGACGTCTTTGTCAAACAGGAACTGGGCCATGGGGCGGCTCCTTGGTAAAGGTCATCAGAGGGCAGGCCGCGGAGGGGTTGCGGACTGCTGCGATTCTCGAGCATCCAAACCTGACTGTCTAGCCGCGCAAGACGTTTGGTTCCCGGTGTGCGAACTCAATTACGCGATTTGTTGCGACGGTTTCTCAAGCCCTGCCAGCGTGGGGCGATGAGTGATTGATTCCATTCATTGAGGTGCGCGGATAGTTCGGCAACCCGTTCCGGGTGGCGGGATGAGAGCTCTGCTTGTTCACTTTGGTCTGTCGCCAGGTTGAACAGACGTGGCGGCCCACCGCGATAATGGAGCAGTTTCCAGTCGCCATCGCGAATCGCGAGGTTATTACCCTTGCGCCAGTACAGTCGCTGGTGTGGGCGTCCTTTCTTGTCCCCGGACAGGAAAGGGGTCAGGTTGACGCCGTCGAGTGGATTGGGTGTCTGGCCTTCGTGGCCAGCGGCCGTGATCGCGGTGGCAAAGATGTCGAGCGTACTGACCGGCATGGTATAAGTGCTGTCGGCGGGGATCCGCTGCGGCCAGCGGACCAGGAAGGGAACCCGAATGCCCCCTTCAAAGGGAGACCCTTTGCGGCCGCGCAGGGGTTGATTCGAGGAAGCGTTGGTGCGGGCGCCACCATTGTCATTGACGAAAAACAACAGAGTGTTCTGCTCCAGTTTGTGCTTGCGCAGTGCGGCCGTCACTGCCCCAATCGCGTCGTCGAGCCCCAACGTCATCGCGACGAGTTTGCGACGACGCGGATCGGAGATTTCCTTGGGCACCCGTTCCAGCAACGCGGGAGTGGCCTGCATCGGGGTGTGCACCGCGTTGAACGAGACGTACAGGAAAAAGGGTTGCTGTGCGTGGTTGGCAATGTATGCGGCAGCCCGCGTGCCTAGTTCTTGTGTGAGGTAGTCGAATTGTTCGGGGGCGGGTTGCCGATTTGTGAGCAGGCGATTGAGACGCGTGGGGGGGGCGAGTGGAAAGTAGCTGCGGGCACCTTGTAGAAATCCGTAGAAGTCGTCAAACCCTCGATTCAGTGGATGGAATTTTGGCGCGTAGCCTAAATGCCATTTTCCCAGGCCGATGGTGCGGTAATTCAGTTTTTGAAGAACCGCAGGTAGCAGTACTTCCGAGAGAGGAAGTCCATTGGTTTCGCTGTACTTCGGGGGAATGTTGAATTCATGTCCAAAGCGTTGCTGGTAGCGTCCGCTCAACAAGCCTGCGCGTGAAGGACTACAGACCGATGCCGTGACGTAGCCGGCCTGGCAGAGGACGCCGCCCCGGCGAATGGCGTCGAGATGCGGGGTGGCGATCTGGCGACTGCCCTGGAAGGAAAAATCTGCGTAGCCGGCGTCATCGCTGACGAGGACGACGATGTTGGGTGGCGCACCAGGCGTGTCTGCGGCTGTCGATTTTCCCGGCAGGACCTGTGTTGTGCTGACCAGGAGCATCCAGAGCATGGCGACGGAAACATGCCGCCGGATTTGTCGAAGGTCGCAGGACGAGCTGGAGAGGCTTTTCATGGCATGCCGGGAGCAGAGCGTTTGGGGAAGCGATACATCTGTCGCCAATGACGCCTGAGGCACCAACGGGCAGGCTGTTGTTATAGCAGGAAACCGGCTGCCCTGATTGGCCGAGACTCTTGCGCGGTTTACAATTTCGGAACACCATTTTCGCACAGCGGGTTCCTCGCAGTGTGTTCGCCGCAGTGTACCAGTGTGGACTGGGGCTGGATTGGAAGTTCGCATACCCTCCTCCGTTTCTCAAAGGAATCGCACCGGTGAGCTCGACAGCCAGAAGTAATATGACGCGGCGGACATGGATTGGCGGCGCGGCGGCCGCAGTGGCGGTTACCCCTCAACTGCAGGCGGCCAAAGCAGGGGATCCGATTGTCGACACGCATATGCATACCTGGTCGGGTGACGCGAAGAAGTGGCCCTACGACCATCCGTACGAAACCGATTTCAAAGGCCCCAAAGTGGGTGCGACGGTGGAGGAGTTGGTCACGGATATGGACAAGAATGGAGTGACACATTGCATTCTGGTCCAGACGATTTACCACGGTTGGGATAATACCTACACCGTGTACTGTATGAAGCAGCATCCGCACCGCTTTCGTGCACACGGATTGATCGATCCGACCGATCCCCAGGTGGCGGACAAGCTCGAGTACTGGATGACCAAACAGGGACTCGCCGGTATGCGTTTCAGCGCGATCTATTATGATGCTGGTGCGCGCGGTGGCGATGCCTGGCTAACGTCACCCGCGCATCATCGGCTTTGGCAGCGTGCGCAAAAGTTGGGCGCCGTGTTCAACCTGTTTATTGCTACCGGCCAGCTGCCGCGGCTGGAGCAGATGATCCGCCGCTACCCAGGCGTGCAGGTCGTGGTCGACCATCTCAGCCAGATCAACCTCGGCGGCGACAATGTCCAGCAGAACCTGGACAAGCTGCTGGCGTTGGGGAAGTACCCCAATGCTGCCGTCAAAGTCTCGGAGTTGACCTCGGTTTCGGCCTCTGGCAAGTATCCGTTCGCCGACGCGCTGCCCTGGGTTAAACAGGTCTACGAGGCCTTTGGGCCGGACAAGTTGTTGTGGGGAACCGGCTATCCTGGCAGTGTGCGCGGCGTTTATGACCGACCTACGCTGGCAGCGGAACTTGACCTGGTACGGCAACATATTCCTTTCCTGACCAAGGAAGATAAACGCAAGATGCTGGGGCTCAACGCAGCTCGGATCTGGAAATTGCCGGCCAGCTGATAAGCCGCAGAAATCATCAGACCTTCCTTGTCTATGCCGAGGCCAGCCTGCCCGTTTGGTCCGTTCGTGAGCGGGTGCTGCTGCGCGGGGTTTCCAGGGGCCCTGACTCGCGCTAGTGGCGTCTGACATTGGTGCCGCCCGCACCGTCGCTATGAATCCCCACGAGGGCGCCATCCTGCGCCGTTCGATTGTGATCAGAGTGCCGGTTCCTTTACGGACGTGCTCAGGTGTTTACGGGGATTGTGACGGTCGTCAGGGTTTTGACCCAATGTAAATATGAAGAATTCGCGGAGATGGCTACGGCGCGTATTTGACTTTGTGGAAATAGTGTCCTGAGTGTCGATTTACTTTCTCGTGGGAGCTTATCGCCTGGACCCACGACATCGTCGGAGGCGCTCGAAGGTCTTGAAAGTCCGTACTGAATGCTAGAAATAGCGGATGCGATGGTAAAAGGCATGATGGTAAAAGGCATGATGGTAAAAGGCATGATGGTAAAAGGCATGCTGGTAAAAGGCATGCTGTGCGGATTTGCCCTGCTGGTGTCAGCGATTCCGGGTGTCGTATTTTCCCAGGAGTATTTTGAAAATTCGAACATTTTGCTCCCGCAAGGAACGGTCCAGTATACGTCAGCTCTGCAGACGCTGGCGGCGGACAAAGGCAGGGAAAGTGACCCGGGTCCCGAGCGACTGGGTGATCCTGACAGCGGTACGGTGACAGACCCTAACGTCAAGGCCGCCCTGGCTGGCGTCAAAGCCGCCTCGACCCAGAAATGGACCGGACGTGTCCACTTTGATTTCTGGGGTTACCCGACGACGGACGAAGGAGCGAATATTGCCGAGCGCGGTGATGCCGCGACACGCCCGCAGGACCATTGGAGCTTCCGGCGTTTGCGGTTCGGCCCTGCTGGTGACCTCGGCGAAAACATGAACTACAAGATTGAGATGGAGTTCGCCGCGCCGAACAAGATGGCCTTCAAGGATGCCTACTTGGGGTGGAAAAATATCCCTGTACTGCAGACGGTGCAACTGGGTAATCAGAAGCGGCCGTATGGTTTGGATCACCTCAACAGTAGTCGTTACAACGTCTACACAGAACGGCCCTACATTGTTGAAGCGTTCAATCAAGATGCTCGTCGATTCGGCCTGCTCTCCTACGGTATTTCCGAAGACCAGGCGTGGAATTGGCGCGGTGGCGTGTTCCTGATGGAAGACGTCGCGACGACAGGCAAATACAAGGCCGTCGATGGTGCTGGTGACGATTACCAGCATCACCAGGCGGAGCTGGCCAGTCGCATTGCCAATACCTTTGTCTGGGAAGATGGCGGCCGTACCTACGCGCACTGGGCTCTCTCCGGAAGTATTGCCGATCCGGATGACAGTGGTACGGAAGAAGCCCGCTTCTACACACGTCCAGAAGCCCGCACGCAAAAACGCTGGCTGAATACGGGCAAGATTCTGGGTGCAGAAGACTATATGTTGTTTGGTGCCGAAATGGCGTTCAACATGGGTGCACTCAGCATCGTCGGCGAATACCAGAGCGTCAACATGACCCGTAACAACGGGCTTAGTGACCTCACTTTTGACGGTGGTTACATCTACGTTGCTTACTGGTTAACTGGTGAATACACACCCTGGTCGCGCAAGTCAGGTACGCTGGGACGTACGTTGCCGATCACTCCCTGGGATCCGGCCAATGGTCTGTTCACCGGTGCCTGGCAAGTTTCGGTTCGTTACTCAACGGCCGATTTCACGGATGGCATTGGCGATAGTGCGATTTACGGTGGTGAAGGCAACTCGATCAGTGCCGTCGTCAATTGGTGGTGGAATGCGCGAGCTCGCGTCCAGTTCAGTTACATGCATGGTGCGATCGCCGACTCGAAAGTCGTCGAAGGTGTGTATGACGCCCAGGCAACAGCACATGATGATGACTACAGCATTATCGGTGTTCGCTGGATGGTTGACTTCTAAACGAGGAGTATAAATTCAGGTCCGCCTGCCTGAGTTTGTTTATGCCCGCGGGAGTGTGACTCCCGTGGGTATTTTTTTGCGCCGCGAAAAATCAATCGTTGTGCTCTTCGCCACAGGCAGTTGTGCCGGGACAGGATACTGTTCTGGTACCCAACGGAGTGGTGCGTGGCAGGTTGGAGTTCGGCGCGACGAACCGCAGCCAGAGGGCAATGATGCCACGGTCACTCAGAGGCAATGCGGTCCTATTGTCAGCGTCTGCGCCGCGCTTGTTGCGTCTCGCCCCAGGTTTGCAGGTAGAGGCCAATGGCAGCTCGTGTGGCAGGCGTGGCGGCGCGGATCGCGCGCTGTGCGGCGGGCGTCAAAAGCGCTTCGCTATGGCGGTGGTATAAGTGGGCGGCCTGAGCGACGACTGCGGCATCGTAGCCGGCTAATGCGCCCAGCAAGCCTGGCAGATCCCCAGCTGCTGCGGCGACATGTTGCTGGGCGAGTTCGCGAGCACTTGTCGATTGGCCGTCTCCATCGACATCCAGCCAGATCGCCCCGGAACAGCCGACCACAGTGGTCTGTGGATTGTCCGAGGTGGGTTGGTACGGTTTGGCGGTTGGCCAGTAGAGCTGTCGGATGCCCGGGCCGGTGGCCAACGCCACCAGGTGGACATCGTGAGGCGGCCGGGGGAATTGCCACGACTGTTTCCAAATGATCCCCTCACCGGGGCGTTGTGCCTCTATGTCGATGGTTTGCTCCGCGATGCGCTGACCATTGGCGAACAGGGCTACACGCTGCGCCTGCACCCAATGCGGACCACGTACGCAGACCTCGACGTGAAGCTGCGGTGACACAATGGTCGCGCAGTCTCCCGGCCGGAACGTCTGGTTCACAGTCAGGTCGGTTAACAGGCCGTAACTCATCAGTACTCGCCCAGCTACCATTTGACGCGCGGCAGCTACACGATCGATCTTGCCGACGTCCTTGTCCGGACTGCGGATGTAGGTGCGTGCCTGGCCGACAAAGTGCCGTCCCACGTCGTGGGAGTCACTACTGCCGATCGGTGTTACGCGATGGCCGTGGTTCAGCAGCCCTAGCCAGTCGTGAAAGAGCTGGAGCGGATCACTCTGGGTGGCGGCGGAATTGACGATTTCCATCGCATTGAATCCGATTGGCCAGCCTCGCAGATTGTCACCTACGAGCGCGTGATGCCAGGCAGGGCCGAGAGGCCGGACTTGCGAGTGTAGATCGCGGCCATGATTGAGAATGACCACCTGCACATCGTCCACTTTGCCGATGGCAGCAAAGACGCTCGGCCAGTCGGTGCCGGTGTGGTCGGGGACGGCTGCACCAGGAGCCACAGGAAAGATGTTGAAGTGACCGACGGGCGTGGTGACTTCGTTCCCAATCACTGGCGTAAACCGGGAATCGAGCTTCATTGTTTGGGCCAAAGGCTCCAGGTCTACGTGCCGGTTGTGTTCGGTGGTGATTGGAAGTTCGATCCCTTCACCTGCCAGGGTGATCATCCGCTCTAAGGCAGTAGCGTCACCGTGCCCGGAATGGGTCAGCGTGTGGACGTGTGGGTCGCAAGCTACGTAGCCACGGGTGTCCACCTCGCGATGGATTGTCAATGTCAGCCGGCGTTCGGCACCCTGCTCGAGTGAAAGCCGGGCTGTCGCCAGTGAGTATTCAAAACCGCGGCCAGCGTAGAGTGTGTAGTCGCCGGTCGGCAGCCCGATCCAGGCGGATCCGCTGGCGGTGTAGACGATTCCCGGTCGAACTGCCAGTTGGTCGTCTGAGACAGCACCAACGGATTGTAGGGAACCAGCACTGTTGAGGATGGTCAAGCGACAGGGAGTGGTTTGTCCGGTATCACGATCGATCACAGTGACGTGCAGCCGGGCGTCTCGCAGTACCTGGTTGGGTGCCCGCGGGTGCAGTGCGATCTCTCCCACACGGATGTCATCGGTGCCACGCTGGGCCGTGGAGGAAATCTTCAGGTGATTGCCCGTTTTTCTCAGAGTACCTGCAGGGACTGAGAGATAGACACGCATGTCATTTTCGTCGCGCTGCAAGCGTCCCAGCATCTTGCCATTCAGTCTTACGGACCACAATTGTTTGACGTCCTGTTGTCGCAGGGAGAGTGTACTGATTTGCTGGTCCGGTGAGGCGGTAAAGGACAGTTCCAGATGATCACCCTGAGCTTGTTCTGGGAAGTTATTCCACTCGCGCTGTTCACCGGATCGCAGGTGTCGTAGCGACGTCAGTAACTGTTGTGGTGCCGATTCTTCTGCCAGCATCGAAACGGTTGGAATTATCTTGAGCAGCAAGAACGCAACCAGCGCGATGTAGCACCTGGGGCGGTGGGCACACGGGCCAGGTGAGGCAGTCCGACAGGCTCGTCTCTGGACTTCGACGTCGTATGGGTGTTTTGCTTTCATGTTCTCTCACACTGGCGTGTCCCGGCTGTCACGCAGGAAGGAGCCGCGTTCCAGGAGTTTCGCAGGTCCAGGATTTTAGTAGGAAGGTACAAATGGCTGCTGCGCTGCATTGGAGGTGACAGCCAGCCAGAAGGCAACCCTGGAGAGCAATCTGCCCAGCAGAATGTTTCTAGGCGAGAGCGCGGGCTTGCTGTCGCCTGCAGTCTCGGTGCGTTATGGTAGAGGCCGGGCAGGTTCCGGAATGACTCCAGGTAACCTGCTCTTTGCTGGAGAAAAGTCCACCCTGAAATGACCGACCGAATTGCCTACTGCTGGAGGTTTACGCCATGCATCGACGTCATTTTCATCGTCGCCTGACCGGCACAGCCGGAGCGTTGACTGCGCTGGCACTGACCCGTCGAGGTGGTGCGGCCGCTCCACCTGGACTGACCGCTGCACAGCTGCTGCGCGACAAACAACGAGCGGTACCCTACCCGAAGCCAACCGGCCAGCGCAACGGATTTGACAGCGTCGATATGCACGAGGTGTGGCGTGTACAGCAGCTGCCCGCGGTGCGAGTGAAATTGGAAGATGCGGGGAAACCACAGGCTGCACAATTGGCGGATGGTACGATCCTGGCCGCAGGGTTTATTGAGCCGCCGGTGCACAAAGAGTCACACTGCACGTTGCAGATTTCGACAGACAATGGACGCACGTTTTCCAAACCTCGTGTGTTATCGATGCCGGGACGCACTAATGGATTTCGCGCGCTGCGCAATGGAACGCTGATACTTGGGCACACCGGCGGCATCAGCCGCTCGACCGATCAGGGGCAGACCTGGCAGACGTTTGAGTTGCCGGCAGATGTAGTGCCGGGAGAGACGGGTGCACTAACAATGGGTGAATGTCACGGTCCCATCGAGCTGGGCGATGGGACGCTGATGATGCACATCTGCCGTGTGGTGGGCGGGTACCAATGGGCCGCTTACGTGATTCGGTCGACCGATGACGGGCGCACCTGGGGAGACGTCACACGGGTGCCCACGCGGACCGACTCTGATGAGGTCAGTTACGCGTATATTCCACCGCTGAATCGTATCTATGGCGTGACGCGATCGAGCGCAGCGCAGATCCGCCGGGTCAAGGAGTTTGCTGACCGGGTGCCAGGTGGACGGAATGCACCGCTGGGATCCGAAGCCGGGGACGCGGCGTTCCAGTTCTATTCCGATGACGGTGGACGCAGCTGGACTGACCCCATTCCGACGGGACTGGGAGTCCTGCAAGCCGCAGGTGCTTACCCGCTGTATCTGCGCGATGGCCGTATGCTGTTGCTGTACGGGAATCGACAGTTTCCCTATGGCACGCAGGTCGTCGGTAGCCACGATCACGGACAGACGTGGGCACTCGATCAGCCGATTATCCTGTCTTGGCACAGTTGGTCTGGTTACTGCGGGCACCCGCGGAGTGTCCAACTACAGGATGGGTCAATTCTGACTGGCTACTACACGCACCGCATCGACAATCCGGGGGATGGCCCGGTTGATCCTGGCAGGAACGCCGCGCCGCCGCATCACAATCAGGCTGATACCGGCGAGCTCGTACGCTGGCGGGTTCCTGACAACTGGCCGAACAAAGCGTGACGGGACGAACCCGCCGCCGGGCACGTTTTGCAAGGACGCTTTACCTGGACTTTCGTTTCCGTTTTACTCGCCTGCGGAATGGACCGTTGGCCGAGCCATTTTGATTGTGAGCATCCATGTCCGACCATCCGCATTCGGCTGCGACTGCCCAGTTGCCGACCTCTTTCCTGGGCTATCTGAAATCGACCGGTCCCGGTCTGGTTGTGGTGCTCACTTGGCTGGGCGCGGGCGACATCGTCGACATGGGAGTGGCGGGGGCAAACTACGGTTACTCACTGATGTGGGTGCTTGTACTGGCGGTGGTCATGCGGTTCTTGTTTGTCTCGTTGATTGCGAAGTACCAACTCTGCAATTCGCGTGGAGAGGGGGTACTGGACGGGTTGGCTCGTCTGCACCCAGGGTATGCACCGTTGTTGTTCGTGGCGGCGATTGTGATGGGCCACGTTTACGGATCGTACATGACGGTTGGTGTGGGTGAGGCATGCCGCAATGTCACTGGGCTGGGCGAGGTCTGGATGTGGGCACTACTCTGGAACGGCCTGGCTTTGGTGCTGGTGACGCGACCGCAGTACCAGGTCATCGAAACCTTGTTCAAAATCTTTCTGGCCGTGCTATCCGTATCGTTGTTGGGGACAGCGCTGTGGGTGGGGCCCGAGCCAGCAGCGATCTTGCAAGGTTTTTATCGTCTCGAAATGCCGGAACAAGCCGGACAATTTGATCCGCTCCTGGTGGGGACGGCGATGCTGGGAGCGATCGGCGGCTCGCTGATGAACTTTGTGTATCCTTATTTTCTTGATGCCAAAGGTTGGCGTGGCCCCGGATTCCGGCGGCTGCAAGTGTATGACTTCTTGTTGGCGGTGGGCGTGATGATCGTGCTCAATCTGGCGATCTGGACTTTGGGGGCAAAACTACTGTGGCCGGATCCCTCGATCGAAGAAATGGACGACCTGCCGCGCCTCCTCAGCGAGGTGCTTGGACCGGGCGGAAGGTGGCTGTTTTATGTCGGCATCTTTTCCGCCATCTATACGTCTTTGATTGGACATGCGATCGGCTTGGGAATGATGGGTAGCCATGCGTGGCTGCGGTTGCGCGCCTCTGGAGATCAGATGTTTACCGTGGCCGACTACCGCACACATCCGTGGTACCGAGTGATTGCGATCTTCTGTCTGATTTCACCACTCATTTGGACTTTGCCAGGGATGCCCGACTTTGTCACCTTGACGTTGGTTGCCAATGGCGGCCAGATCATTCTGCTGCCAGTCCTGGCGGCAGGCCTCTGGAAGATCACAGCGTCTGCACAACTGATTGGTACAGAGTACCAGAATCGACCGTGGGAAAATCTGGTGATGGCAGCCTGGCTGGTGCTCTCGGTAATTGTCGCAGTGAAGGCGATTCAAGCGATTTGGAATGTTCTGCAGGCGTCGCCAATCGTGGAGAGCTGAACGCGTGCTCTGTGGGATGCGATGGTGGATGTGAGGAGGTAAGCGTGGCAACTGATCCGATGATCCAGCGACCGATCTGGGAAACGTTGCTGGAATCCGCGCAGCGTCAGGAGTTGATTCCAGGGCATGAGGGGCTGCCATCGCGGCCCGATGTGTTGGTCGTGGGTGGCGGGATTGTGGGACTTTCCATCGCGCTGGAACTGTCGCGGCGCGGTGCTGGCCAAGTGTTGCTCGTTGAACAGGATGAGCTGGCTGCTGGTGCTTCCCGGGCAAACGGTGGGGGACTGTTTGCCGGCCAAATGCGTTCCACATTTCCTACTGCGTTCCGAGCACTTGGCGTGGAAAGCCGAGAAATGTTTGCCGCCTGGGCGGAGGAAGACTGGGCGGACTTCGATTGGCATCGCGGTGGCTCGCTGGCAGTACCCCCGGATGAATTTCCCTGCCCGTTGTCCGAGTACGCTGCTGCCGAGCAGGCTGCCGGTCGGGGTGCCGAGTTGATCACCGGTAGCGCGCTTCGTGAATGTGAGCCAGCACTCGCCGAGTCGGTGGAAGCGGGCCTCTACTATGCGGAGGATGCCACGGTGAATCCGCTCCGGTTAGCGGTCGGGCTGACGCGTGAATTGACGCGCCGTGAAGTACGCCTGGCAACGGGAGTCCACGTGGCACGTCTGCAGGGGGCGGCTGGCAAGATCGAAACGGTTGAGACCACTGCCGGGACGATTTGCCCAGGGCAACTCATTTTGACGACGGGGTGGTCGGCGGCGAAGTTGTTGATGCCATTAGGTATCGAGGTGCCCTTGGCACCGGCCAAGGGACAGGCGTTGGCCAGTGTCCCGTTGCCGCCGTTGTTTGGGCAGAACGTGATGAGCGGGCAACTTCAGCGACAGCTGCCGACTGGCCACGTGATTGCCGGTGGAACCGTTGAATACGTCGGTCCGGATCGCGAGATCACCACGGCGGCCACCCAGAGGGTGTTGGAGCTTGCCCGGCAAGCGATTCCCGCACTGGCGGACGTTGCCTTTCCCCACGTGTGGACCGGTTTGCGGCCCCACACTCCCGATGGGATGCCGATTATTGACCGACTGCCGTCCTGGGATAATGCGTATCTGGCTGCCGGGCATTTTACCAAGGGTGTGTTGCTGGCGCCGGTGACAGGGCGGTTGCTAGCGGAGTGGCTGGTCACTGGTCGGCCGTCGGCCGCGCTGGAGATGTTTTCGTTGGCACGTTTTGGCTGACCTACCAGCCGATCTGGATCCGGGAACCTGCATGTCACCCGCTTTCGGGCTGGGCTAAGATAGAGGTTTGCGCAGGTCTTCCGCCAGCGCAGTTTCGTTCAGCTCGGCGCTGGGCTGTGATGTTGGGTCGTGAGCACCGCGAGGAATACGATGCGACCTCGAATTCTGTTGGTCTGGTTATTGGCCGCACAGCTGTCTGCGGCCGCAGAGAACGATCCACTCCACTGGTCGTTCCGGTCACTGCAGCAAGTGGTGATGCCCGAGGTACCTCCGGCAAGTCGCGGCCACAACCCGGTGGATGCGTTTGTTACCGCGGCGCAGGTAGTTCAAGGAGTGCAGGCAAGCCCGCCGGCACAACGGGAAGTTCTGATCCGGCGACTCTATTTCGGGTTGCTCGGTTTGCCCCCGTCACCGAGCGAGTTGGACGCTGCGGTACAAGACACGACGCCCGACGGGTATTCGCGGTTGGTCGAGCGTTTACTCGCCTCTCCCCAATACGGGGAACACTGGGGGAAGTTCTGGTTGGATGCGGCCGGCTATGCTGACTCCAACGGCTACTTTAACGCGGACACGAACCGTCCCTGGGCGCATCAGTATCGAGACTATGTGATCCGTTCCTGGAATGCAGATACCCCTTACCCTCAATTCATTAAGGAACAGCTCGCCGGCGATGAACTGGCCGACTTTGCGCCCGGAGATCCGGTTACGGAGCGGGTGGTCCGGTTGTTGACTGCCACCCACTTTTTGCGCAACGGTCAGGATGGCAGTGGAGAAAGCGATGGGAACCCAGATGAAGTCATCGTCGATCGCGCCACCGTCCTGGAGGGGACGCTGCAGATCGCGATGAATACATTACTGGGACTTACGATTCAATGTGCGCGTTGTCACGATCACAAGTTTGAACCGATCACGCAGCGGGAATACTATCAGCTGCAGGCCGTGTTTTATCCGGCGTTTCCCGCGTTGCACAACGATTTGTGGCGCACTCCGCAGCAGCGTTTCATCGACGTACCGCTGCCGCAGACGCTGGCCAGGTGGCAATCACGCGAGACGCGGCGGGATGCCCTGGTGGCGCAGGCACGGCGGCAACTGGCCGAGTGGGTTGCGGCAAATCGTCCTCCTGCGGCAATCCACTTTGCGGATGATTTTCAGACTCCTGCTGGCAAACTGGTGAACTGGTCCAGCACGGCGCCTGGAGATGACGCTCCAGGGGGGCAGCCCGTCGTTCAGATTGACTCCGCAGAGGCTCCCGGTGCCCTGATTCGCGATGGCGTCCTGGAGATTCACGAAGCGGGCCAGAGCGGTAACCGTTGGCTCTCGACACGTGAGGCGATCGACTGGACCCCTGCCGCCGAGGGTGAGTGGATCCAAGTGACATTTGATCTCGTCGATGACAAAATAGATCCTGCTGGCAAATCTGCGGCGCGCATCGGGTATTACATCGCGCTGCACGATTATGACGACAGCAGTTCGCGGGCGGGTGGGAACCTGCTGGTCGATGGGAATCCTGGCGGGCCGACGTACGTCCAGCTCGATTATCCTGGTTCTGACCAGCGGAGTCTGGGAGCGATTACGGAAACACGGTATCGCCCAGGCCGCAATTATGGCGTACGCATCACACGCCTTGCTGGCAATCAATTCCGCTTGCAGCATGTGGTGGATTGGCGGCCGGAAGATAAATCGATCACGCTGCGAGCAGACGACTTGCCCGATGGTGGATTTGGGGTGGAATATTGTTGTGATCGCAGTTTCCGCATCGACAACGTCCTCATTGAAAGTAACACGGCGCAGGGAGGCACTGCGGTTGACGCAGATCTCTGGAAGGTCTTTTACGAGCAGTACCAGCGCCGTGCGGAGACGTTACGCGAGCTGATCGAAACACGCGCCAAGCAACGGCAGAAAAAGCCAGGACGCGTTGCCTGGGTGACCGATGTGGCCCGGCCGGCACCCGTGGTTCATGTTCTGGAACGAGGACTCTACGCGGAACCGGGCGCCGCGGTCGTTCCGGGAGGGTTGCTGCGTTTGACAGACGCGGACAACCCGTATGTGGTTCCTGGACCGGAGACGCCGGCACGTTCCAGCGGCCGCCGTCGCGCTTTGGCAGAATGGCTGACTCGCGACGGATCACGTCCGGCAGCTCTGCTGGCACGCGTCCTCGTCAATCGGGTATGGAAGCACCATTTCGGCCGTGGACTGGTCCCGACACCCGACAATTTGGGGCAGTCCGGGACACCGCCTACACATCTGGAACTGCTCGATTATCTGGCGACGGAGTTCGTCCATAACGGGTGGAGCATCAAGATGTTGAATCACCAGATTGTGCATACTGCGGTATATCGGCAATCGAGTGCGCCGCGTCGTGCAGCACTCGCGGTCGACTCGCAGAACCGCTGGCTGTGGCGTTTTTCTCCCAGAAGGCTTGAAGCTGAGTCCATTCGCGACGCCATGTTGAGTGCCTCTGGTGAACTCGATAGGCGGATGTTTGGCAGATACGTGCCGACGACACGCAGGCCCGACGGAAATGTCGTTGTGGAGGAAAGCCAACGTGGTTCCAGGAGACGTGGGATTTATCTGCAGCAACGGCGCACCCAGATCAATTCCCTGCTCGCACTGTTTGATGCACCGTCGATGGTCAGTACTTGCGGCGATCGCAACCGCTCGACGGTACCGTTGCAATCGTTGGCTTTGTTGAACTCCACTTTTGTACGCCAGCGCGCGCTGGCCATGGCTGGCCGAATTCTGGGTGATGATCGAAGTGGGGAGTCTGGTCAAATCACACGTGCTTTTCGATTGGCACTGGGACGACCTCCGGTGAGCGCGGAGCACGCAGCTGCTGTGGAGTTTTTGGGAAAACAACGAGTGGTGTACGCAGCAGCTGCAGATCGCGATCGCAGAATCTGGACCGACTTTTGCCAGATGTTGTTTGCCAGCAATGCGTTTTTGTACGTCGAGTAAACGTGTTGCGCCGGCGCGGGACATGGCCAGGAGAGAATCGGAGTGAGACAGAGAATCAAATCATCGAAGCTGCCTAACTTTCGAGTCAACCGGAGAAATGCCCTGACCGCTGCGGCCGGGGGGGTCGGAGTGCTGGCACTCAAACAACTACTGGCGGCGGACACGGCACGCAATGACGGACCTCTCTTTGCACCGACAACCCACCATACACCGCGCGCCAGATCTGTCATTTTACTGTTTCAAAATGGTGGCCCCAGTCAGATGGATCTGTTTGATCCCAAGCCGGAACTGGCGCGCCAGCAGGGGCGGCCCTATCCGGGTAAAGTTGAAGCACATTTTGACAAACAGGTGCGCAACCTGCTGGCCTCACCCTTTCGCTTTGGCCCACGTGGCGACTGTGGCATGGAGCTTTCGGAAACGTTGCCGCATCTTGGTGGAATTGCAGATGACATCACTCTTGTTCGTTCGATGGTCACGGACTCCGTTGATCATGAACAGGCGTTACGTGTGATTCACACCGGCAACCCATTTGCTGGGAAAGCGTCCTGGGGATCCTGGGTCGTTTACGGGCTTGGGACGATGCGTGAGGAGCTGCCAGCCTACGTTGTGCTGACGGATCCGGCAGGCTTGCCGATTGACGGAACTCGCAATTGGTCAGCGGGATTCTTGCCTGCGGTATATCAGGGGACACAGTTTCGTTCACAGGGTTCTGCGGTCTTGAATCTGTCTACTCCAGGTGATGTCAGTCCGCTTGCGCGGCGACACCAGTTTGATTTGCTGCGGCAATTGAATGCGGAACATCTCAAGGGACAGCCGCAGGATGCGGAGTTGCAGGCGCGGATCAGCAACTACGAACTGGCGGCACGGATGCAATCTGCGGTTCCGGCGGTACTCGATATCGGTCGTGAGACACAGCTCACCCGTAGGTTGTACGGCTTGGACAATCCGGTGACTGCCGATTATGGAAAACGTTGCTTGATGGCTCGACGACTCGTCGAACAAGGCGTTCGTTTTGTCAGCATTTACTTGCAGTCGCAGCCATGGGACACCCATAGCAAGAATGCGCAGAGTTTACGAGGTTTGTGTGCGCGGACCGATCAGCCAGCGGCCGCGCTGGTGACGGATCTCAAGCGGCGCGGACTACTGGATTCGACGATCGTTCTGTTTGCTGGGGAATTTGGCAGGCTGCCGGTGTCGCAGGGACCCGATGGGCGCGATCACAATCGTCACGGATTTTCCGTGTGGTTGGCCGGCGGTGGTTTCAAACGTGGCTATGTGCACGGAGCCACAGACGAGTTGGGGTATCAATCGGTCGAGGACATCGTTTCGGTCCACGATCTGCACGCGACCCTGTTGCATGCCCTGGGCCTGGACCACCGGCGGTTGCATTATCCGCACGAAGGTCGTGATGACAGCTTGACGGATGAACCCGTGACGGGCGCGGAAGTGGCCGCTGCGTTGCTGGAAACAACGTCAGCTTGAGGCGAGGCCAGGTGGATTCAACTTCCCGCTGCGGTCAGCTGGAGGCGGTTTCCGGAAGCCACTGCTGGAAAAAGCGTAACCAGTTCGCGTACAGGATGTTGTCGATGTCCTGATGGCTATAGCCTCGATCTGCGAGTATGGGGCCCAGGTGCTGCAAATCTGCTGCCGTCTGGAAATCACCAGGCATGTGGTTGGTACCGCCGATGTCACTACCAATCGCGGCATGATGCGAGTTGCCTGCTAGGTTGCAGATGTGATCGATGTGGTCTGCCACGGCGGTCAGAGAAAGTGCGCCGGGAGTTGAGGTGCCGTGGACCCAGCCCGGGACCAGCATCCAGGCATCGAGAACCGTTCCAATGATCCCGTCGCGCTCCAGGAGCCGCTGAATCTGTTCGTCGCTTAACTGGCGATCACCCGGTACCAATGCGCGGCAGTTATTGTGACTGGCAATCACTGGTCCGGTGAAGTGATCTAACGCCTGGTCGAGACTCTCATCGGACAGGTGGGAGACATCAAGAATCATTCCGAGCCGGTCCAACTCTGACACCAATGCGTACCCTGCCGTAGTCAGGCCACCAGCGACCCCGGTTCCGGCAGCGTAACGACTGTGGCCGAAATGGGCCAACATGACGCTGCGCAGTCCGGCTTCCCACCAGGATTCTGCCTGCCAGGGTCCCAGGATGGGATCGGCGCACTCCATCGAAACGATAATCCCGATCGGGAGTGTGTCGGACGGATTGAGTTTCCATTGTTGCCAATGGTTTTCCAGTTCCGTAGCCGATCGCAAGAGACGGATTTCGCCACGCTGTTGCAGCGCGTGATAGTAGGATAGTTGGCCTTGGGCACTGGCGTAGGCCATTTCGGGGGTGGCGAAATCGAGATCGAGACGACTGATCGGCTGGCTGTTGGGTGCGACGCGCGCAGCCAATGACGATTGGCAAACGGCGATATGGCCGTCGCGCAAAGCCGGCAGACTGACTGCGGCGCGAGTACGATCCTCAGCGTCGGTCATGCCTGTTTCGGCTGCGTTGATTTCAGCCACGGTGGCCCTTTGATCACGATTGTAGGCGAGCGCAAACAGCGCCAGGTCGAGATGCCCGTCAAAGATCAGTTGCATTAGGGTTCTCCAGCAAAGCCAGCCAGGACATATTTGTTTTCCTGCCGCTCCCACCATAGCGAGCTCTGGCAGTCGATTGAAGCGTGAGCTCAACAGGAGGGCACGCGGAGAGCTCTGGTTACGGTCGAGTCAGGTGTTACCCTTTACAACAGACGAGCGCGTAGTCTGCAACTCGGGTCGCAGCTAGAATTCTGTTGGAGAGTGAAGTGGTGCTATGCCATGTCTCGTCTCCGCATCGTAGGACAGATAGTTTTCCGATAACAAGAGAGGGAACCCGTGGCAACGCTGCAATCCGAACCCGTGAAGATCGGTGTGATAGGCCTGGGACGTTTCGGGAAATTACACGCCGCGACGTTGAGTGGATTGGCCGAAGCGGAGCTGGTTGGGCTGGTGGCTCGGCGGCAGGCGAGTCTGGATGCGGTGGCCAAGGAGCATCCAGAGGTTCGCGGTTGGACCGACTTGTCACGAGCCATTGTGGAATCCGGCGCAGAGGCTTGGGTCGTTGCGTGTACAACGGCCTCGCATGTGGAAGTCACCAAGGAGCTGCTGGAAGCCGGAAAAGTGGTCTTGTTGGAGAAACCCGTTGCCGCAGATCTCTCCGGGGCCCGCAGCCTGGAACCACTTGTCGCTCCGAATTCAAGCAATCTTATGCTGGGGCACATTCTGCTGTTTAATAGCGAGTTTCGCCAACTTCGCGACGAAGTGGCAAAGCGCGGCCCGCTGAGTTATGTCAACTGCGTCCGTCATCGGCCCGATTCAATCGTGTCCGCCTTTCCAGATGAAAATCCGCTGCAGGCTGCCATGGTCCATGATTTGTATTGTGTGCAAGCCCTGGTGGCTGGGGCGGACCCGCAGCACCTGAGCGCTCAATTCCATCGCACCTCGGATGGCGTGGTAGATCTGGCATTAGCCCAGTTGAAATGGCAAAACGGGCTGGTCGCATCGTTTGCGGCCTCGTATCTCACCCCGGAAGGCATGCCGCCACGCGGTTTTGACCGGATGGAATTATTTGGTACTGGCTGGTCGGCACGGATTTGCGCCAATCCCCGGCCACTCGAGGTGTGGGACCAGCGTGCCCAGTGGCCCTTGGCACTGGAGATCCTGGTGGGACCAGGAGGAGCGACGGGCATGATGGCGGAAGAATTACGTTGTTTCTGCCGCGTCGTCCGTGGCCAACAACCGGTACCGGCGGGCGCTACCTATCACGACGCGCTCCAGGTGCAGCAATGGATGGAGCAGTTGGAGTCGATTGCGGATTGACCGCGGCGGGGAAACACGGTCGCGGCCGGGTGGCCAGGGGCGGGAACCGGACAGCAGGCTACCAGCTGTTGCATCCACTGCAGCTACTGCAGCTGCTGCAGCTACTGCACCCGCTGCATCCACTGCAACTGCCGCATCCACTGCAGCTGCCCTCGGTGGCAGTCGCCAGGAAATTTCCCACGGATTTCAACCAGCTTTCGCCGCTGCCGGTCTTCTTGGCCTTGGATTTTGCCTTGGATTTTGCGGTGGCCGCCGCGGCGGCAGAACTCCTGGCGGCGGCGGCCCGGGCTGCTGCCTGCGAAGAAGACGTGTCAGTCTGCGTCTTGATGTTGAACAGCGGGTGGCTTTTCGCGTTGATTCCTTCGCCATCGAGGGTTTCCAGGTGGGTCCCGTTGGCGTCGACGACCACGCAGTTATTGCAGCGGATGCCTTGTTTCTGACACAGATCCGCCCAGAGCCAGGCGTAAAAGAAGGCTGCTTCGGTTCCGAAGCAGCCATTAAAGGCGGGGTCTACGTCAGGATTGTGACGCGCCAGGGGCATTTCACTGATTGTCGTGACTCGGCTGGTGGGGCGAACAATTCGGACCGAGGTGGAGACTTTGATGGCGTCGATTTGCATACGTTGCCGGAACGTATCCTGTACTTTTTCCAGAAAGCCAACCAAGGCCTTGCGTTGTCGGGACAGGAATCCGTCGTAGCTTGACTGGTCTTGGAAAACCATCGACAACTTGCGCACGACGACGGCTTCGTTTTCGTCCGCGGCGAGCACTTTCGGAAAAGCATTGACTACGAGTTGCACTGGATGTTCACCGACCGCATGGCTTCGCTGGACTTTCAGCTGGAGCAAATAACTTTGATGTCGCGTATTGTGGAGCAATATCAAGGTTAGCGAATCGAAAACCTGCAATTGTTGTTTTCCGAGTTTCTTGATTGTCTGTTCAAGGGCAGGTTTCAGGTCATCTGTCTTTCCCGTGAAATCATCGAACAGGATCTCACGATCTTTACTGATGCGGACAATGTCGTTGACTCCCAGTGAGCGGAGCACGATGAAAAGTTGCTGGAGGATGGTGAGTGCCGAGAAGGTCTCTTGTTCTTCCTCGGGGGATTTCAGTCCTTTGGACAAGACTCCTGCCAGACGGCCAAACCCCTTTGTGGGTTTGGTTTTCACGAGCTCTGTTGCCGCGGATGGATCGACAGTGATGCGGGCCTGCAGGTACATGTTTGGTTTCTTTCGATCAGAAAGGCATTTCGCCGGTTTCGCAATGGGAGACGCGGGCGGCTAGAAGTTTGTCTTGGGGGGCGAGAACCTGTTTCGTTGAGTTGTCGTGTTGGAGTTGCGTCTGGCAGGAGGTTACCAGCTACTGCATCCACTGCAGCTGCCGCAGCTGCTGCAGCCGCCAAACGAGCCGCAGGTACTTGGCTTTTCGTATGCCCAGTTGATCGGTTTGATTTCAAGGCGATTCGGGTTGATTTTACCGTATTCGATGTTGTTGAAATCGATGTCTGGATCGGGGTGCGGGCTGCCCGGTTCAGGGAGCAGCAGACGGCCCATTGATTGCAGCCAGCTTTCGCCTCCGCCGGTTTGTTTGGCGGAGGATTTCGCGGTGGAGCCCGCCGCGGTGGTTGAAGCTACGGCAAACGCGGCGGCCGCCTTACTGGAGCCGGAGTTCGCGGCGAGAGATGGGGTGCTGGCGCTCAGCTTGAACAGTCGATGGCTCTTTGCCTCAACTCCCTCTCCATCGAAAGTTTCCAGGGGCAGGCCGTTGGCATCGACGACCAGACAGTTACTGCAGTGGATTGCCTGTCGCTGGCAGAGATCGGCCCAGAGCCAGGCGTAAAAAAAAACGGACTCGGTTCCGAAGCAACCGCTAAAGGCGGGGTCGACCTCGGAATTGCGGGTTGCCAGCGGCATTTCGGCGATTGTGGAAACACGACTGCTGGGGCGGACAATGCGGACCGACGTTGTGACGTTCACGGCATCGACTTGCATACGGTCCCGAAACGTCTTCTGGATTTTTTGCAGAAAGCCGACCAGTGCCTTGCGTTGTCGCGATACGAAACCGTCGTAGCGTGATTGGTTCTGGAACACCGCGGACAACTTGCGTGCTACAACGGATTCGTCTCCGTCTACGGCAAGGGCCCGTGGAAAAGCATTGATGACCAGTTGCAGAGGGTGTTCGCCAACGGCATGGGTGCGGTTGACTTTTAGTTGCAGCAGGAATGTCTGCTCCCGTGTGTTGTGGAGCAAAATCAAGGTCAGCGAATCGAAGACCTGTAGTTGTTGTCTTCCGAGCTTTTTGATTGTCTGTTCAAGGGCAGGTTTCAGGTCATCTGATTTTCCCGTGACATCATCAAACAGCACCTCGCGGTCCTTGCTGATGCGGACAATGTCGTTGACTCCCAGTGAACGCAGGACGATGAAAAGCTGCTGGAGG
>PBOG01000103.1 GCA_002724245.1 Planctomycetaceae bacterium | reverse complement strand
GACGAGGTCGACATCAGCGGCTACTTCAACTCCAGTCTCGATTCCGTCCGAGACGGCGCTTTCCTGTCGGTCATAGGCGTCGCGTGCTTCCAACGGAACAGCTGGACGATGGATGACCTGGAAATCCGCGTCTCCCACTAACACCTTCACGGTAACAACTTCGTCTTCGTAAGACGCGAGATAGATCAATGGCAAACAAAATGCCCCGCTTCTGGACAATTTGCGCCCTGGTGACCTGTGCAGTGTGGTCCACTGCCAGGGCGGAGGTACGCATCGTCCATGAAGGAAAAAATGCGGCCGTGGTAGTGACTGCGGACAACCCGGCAATGGTGGCCACCTATGCCGCTGAGGAGCTAGTACGCCACATCGAAAAGGCAACTGGACAGCAGCTTGAAATCGTCGCCGAAAAAAACATCCCGGCAAGCTATCGTAGCCGGATCTTCGTAGGCATGACGGAAACGGCACGGCAACGTGGTTTTATTCGTGAACAGATGAAGCCTGACGAGTTCGTGTTACGCACCACGGAGCACGACCTCTACGTACTGGGCATCGAGGACCCGGCACGTGACGTCGTATTGGGCGAACCAACCGACAGCGACTGGACACATAAGGTTCTACACGATGGCGTCTGGGGTTACCGAGGTCCGTCAAGCATCTCGCCCAACGGCACACTTTTCGGTATCTACGAAATTCTGGAACGCTATCTGGGGGTGCGTTGGCTCTGGCCAGGCGAATTGGGAACTTATGTGCCGCGCACCAGCGACCTCCGTATCGGTGCAGCACTCGACGAATACCACATCCCCAAGATCGCCTGGCGACGCTTTGCATGGTTTCATCTGGTCGATGCGTTACGGCGTCCCGAGGCCTATGATCCACGCACCGAAAGACTTGCTTTTTCGAGACAAGGACTACGCAATTTCTGGAAGGCGACAGGAACTTATCTCGGTCGTCACCGCATGGGGCACTCGTCACATCCGCCGACATTTCGCGAGGAGTTTGCCCGGCCGCCTTGGAAAGGCGCAGGCACCACCTTGGCGGAAGAGCGGCCAGACTTTTATGCAATGGACTCGGCCGGGCGACGCTGGGGGCAAGCTGGCTACGCATACAACTTTCCCGACATGTGCGTATCGAATCCTGAGCTGCACCGTTTCATTCTGGAAAAGGTCTGGGACGGAAGTAATACGCTGAGATTGGGCCAGGTCAATTCCATTCAATACTGCCATTGCACCCAATGCATGTCCTGGGACGGGCCCCAGCCTCAACCAGATGAAATCCCTCAATTTGAGCGAGGGGCCTACGGTCCACGGGCAATTTCTTATCGCTACGCGCGATTCTGGAAAACGGTTTATGAGCAGGCAGCGAAACGTAATCCCAACACCAGGGCAACGGTCCTCATGTACCAGACCACGCTTCCCGCGCCCGGTGCGATTCAGCTCAACGACAAGATCTACGGTGAATATTGTCCCTGGACAGGCCCAGCGACCACTTTCCCCATGCGCAAAGCAGTGGATCAATGGTCGCGTCAGCAATGGCTGGGCTGGAAGAAGACTGGAATGAGTATGATTTGGCGTCCCAACCATTTGCACATGGGGTACACCATGCCGTTCCTCAGCACCCGCCAGGTGGGTGAGTTCTTCAAATTCACCTGGCAGAACGGGTTAAAGGGCTACCTGTTTGACAGTCTCCGGGTGAGCTGGGCAACGCAGGGTCCAATGCTCTACATCCATATGGCGCTCGGCTGGAACCCGGAATTAGATGTCGAACAACTCCGCAGGGACTTCTGGTCTGCCTTCGGCCCAGCTGCTCGCCAGGTCGAACAGTACTTTGATTACTGGGAATCCTATTCCCTGACCCATCCGCAAGCTGCGCTGTACAGTCCTGTGAAAGCGCATCTTGCCTATCCACCAGCGGTCTTTGCTACGCAGGAAGCGGTGCTCAAGAAAGCACTTGCAACCGCAGCCAGCGACCCTCTCCCTGAATTCGCCGAGCGCGTCAAGTTCCTGCGGGCCGGCCTGGAACACGCCCGGCTCTCTGCACGGTTCATCGGAACGCTCGATCAGGGCAAGGTGCCTGCCCAGCGGGAAACATTCCACAAAGCCCAGCAGGCTCTTCAAGAGCTGGTTGCGTTCAGACGTGCCAAAGAACATCTTTTTATTGCAGACTATCTCGATGCAGCCGCAACCCGAGAGAGAAACAATGTGAAAGGCATCGATCGCCTTTTTGAGGAGTTTGAAGCGAAAGTACCAGCCCAATGATCAACGCCGGTGAGGCGTGCACACCAGGAGATCAAAACCCGGTGTGGCGGACATTCGCAACATCCGCAGGTACCGTCGTGAGCTGACCGTGATTTTGGTAGGTACGATTCCAACAACGCGCCAAAGTCAACTGACCTAATGGGAGGATGGTATGCAACGGTTGCTAAGGATCGGGCCAGTTCTGGCAATCGTGCTGCTGTCTCAGCAGTCGAGAGCGACGGACGATCGCGTGCGATTCAACCGGGACATTCGGCCTATCCTCGCCGAACATTGCTGGCAATGTCATGGCCCGGATGCCGGGGTTCGCCAGGCTGGGCTGCGACTCGATCTGCGAGATTCAGCGATGCAGGCGGCGGACTCAGGTGCATTTGCCATCGTACCGCGTTCCCCCCAGCAAAGTGAATTACTGCGTCGTATCAATACGAACGACCCTGCACAACGCATGCCGCCTGCTGATTCCCACACGCCACTTTCGGACGCACAGGTCGTCCTGCTGCGCACGTGGATCGAGCAGGGTGCCGAGTATCAACGACACTGGGCATTCCAGCAAATCGCCCGTCCATCGGTTCCAGAGATCGATGGCGTCAAGCACCCAATCGATGCCTTTGTCGTGGCTCGATTAAAAGCCCAAGGCCAAACTCTTGCAGAGGAAGCAGCGCCCCAACAATTGTCACGGAGACTGCACTTGACGCTGTCCGGGCTGCCGCCAGCAACCAACCTGCCCCTGGATCAGTCGCCTGGAAATTACGCGAGCGCTGTTGATCACCTCCTGGCATCACCGCATTTTGGTGAACATTTGGCTGTCGGCTGGCTCGACGCAGCCCGTTACGCCGACACAAATGGTTACTTTGGAGATAAGCCCCGGCAGATTTGGCTCTGGCGTGACTGGGTCATTGACGCTTTCAATAGCAACATGCCGTTCGACCAGTTTACTATCGAACAGCTGGCGGGCGACCTGTTGCCAAATGCAACAACCAGGCAACGAATCGCCACGGGTTTCAATCGCAACCACATGGCAAACAACGAAACTGGCATTATCGACGAAGAGTACCGAGTCGAGTATATCGTCGACCGTCTGGATACAACGCTGACGACGTGGATGGGGCTGACTGCCGGTTGTTCACAATGCCATGACCACAAGTACGATCCGATCTCGCAGCGTGATTTCTATCGTCTATTTGCATTTTTTAACAATGGCCCGGAAAAAGGCCTGATATCAGCGGACAACCCTCCGCCACTGATAACGGTGGCAACTCCGGAAGCCAGGCAACGCCTCGCCCAGCTAGAATCCGCCACGGTTGCCGCCCGTGCGCAGTTTGCACCAATAAAAACGCATCTGGCTGCGCAGATCGCCGACTGGGAAGCAGACACAACAAAGCCGTTGCCCGCTCTCCCGATCGACGACGTATTGCTCTACGAACCATTTGATGGTGGTGACTTCGCACCCCCTTCGATGCCACTGGGAACCGGCCTCACATTCGAGCGAGGCGTGAGAGGGAAAGCGGGCCGCTTCGACGCAACCCAGCACCTTGAACACCCATTCACCGCGTTCGACGTTAACGCAACCTGGACGATCGGATTCTGGATCAAGCCGGACGGATCGCTGAGCTGCTTGTTGTCAAAAATCGAACCACAGGGGCGCCGGCGCGGATTGGAAATCCTGTTGCAAAAGGGACGTGTACGTGTGAATCTGGTGGCACAGTGGGGAGTGCGTTCAATCGCCATCGGCACGCGAGAACCACTTGCTTCGCGCCAGTGGCACCACGTGGCTGTCACCTACGACGGATCCCGCGCGGCCGCAGGCATGCGTATTCTGATCGATGGCACCCCGGCTGATCTGGCCGTACAACAAGACACCCTCGGCCACATTGGCCGCGGACACTCCTCACCACAAAGCTGCACCAACCAGGAGCCGCTACGTATTGGTCGTCGCGATTCGGGACTCGGATACTACGGAGTGTTGGACGAACTCCATGTCATGCAGCATGTGACTTCGCCCAATCTTGTGTCAGCCTGGCACCGAGGTGAACGACTACGAGGGATCCTCGCCACCGATGTGGCGGAACGCAACGACTTCGAACGCGCGTTCCTCCTGGACGATTACATCGCACACAACACAGGTAAACACGTCAGGGCAGCCCAGCAGCGACTGCGGCAGGCAGTCGAGACGGAACGGACGTTTCGTTCCACAATTCCTACCACACTGGTGATGCAAGATCTGCCCACACCGCGAACCACGCATGTCCTTGTGCGAGGCCAGTACGATCAGCCAGGGGAAACTGTGCAACCTGGGGTTCCCGCCGCGATCGGACAGCTATCCGATAACGCTCCACGCAATCGACTAGGTCTGGCCCGTTGGATTGTATCCAGGAAGAATCCGTTGACGGCGCGCGTCACCGTCAACCGGCTCTGGAAGCACTGCTTTGGTCATGGACTGGTACGCACCATGAACGATTTCGGAACGCAAGGCGAACCACCAACGCATCCACAGTTACTGGACTGGCTGGCAGCCGAGTTCCGTGACAGTGGTTGGGACATCAAGCGATTGCTACGACTGATCGTCACGTCGCGCACGTTTCGACAGGCTTCGCGTCATCAGGGGGATACCTCCTCCGACCCGGACAACCGGCTCCTCTCTCGAGGGCCATCTTATCGCATGTCCGCCGAGATGATTCGCGACCACGCATTAGCCGTTTCAGGATTGCTACGACTGCGAATCGGAGGACCAAGCGTCAAACCTTATCAACCGCCAGGCCTGTGGAGAGAAGTCTCGTACAACGCCACCGAGACCTATCAAGCCGACACCGGCGAGGGACTATGGCGACGAGGCCTTTACACCTGGATCAAGCGACAGGCACCACCTCCTTCCTTTCTTGTCTTCGATGGAACGACACGGGAGAAATGCACGATCCAGCGGGCGGTGACCAACACACCGTTACAATCACTGGTCCTGTTAAACGACCCGGTATTCGTGGAAGCGGCCCGAGTCCTGGCCAGCCGGATACTCTTATTGCCGCGCGCTGAACCCGGAGCAGCTGACAAGCTCTCCGCCGGATCGATCCCAAGAACCGAACACCGCCTGAACCAACTCGTACAACACGTGCTGTCACGGTATCCCGATAACCGGGAACGTCAGCTTCTCAGCGGGCTGGTGCGTCGTCAGCAAAAACGATTCGAGCAAACACCCGCAACGGCACACGCATTAATATCAATCGGACACGCGCCGTGTGACGGCACTCTTGACCCGCTGGAACTCGCCACCTGGACCGTCGTCGCCCAGGCAGTTATGAACCTTGATGAAGCCATCACCTTGAGGTGATTCCGCCATGAACAATCCATGTAATCCGCTGTCTGCGCAACCACAGCTCCAGCGACGACGGTTCCTCAGTCAGGCGGCCCTGGGGGCGGGCAGTGTGGCGTTAGCCTCCCTGCTACAGGAGTCGGCGGGTGGTGCAATCGTCCAGCAGCATGCGGCGCGAGCCAGGCGGATCATCTACCTGTTCATGCACGGGGGTCCCTCACAGCTTGACCTGTTCGACTATAAGCCGCGGCTGCAAGCCTACCATGGTCACGAACTGCCTGACTCGGTACGCGGCAACCAGAGACTAACTGGCATGACGAGTGGCCAGGCATCGAAACCGGTGACCCCGTCCGTGTTTCCCTTCCGACAACATGGTCAGTCGGGTGCGTGGATCAGCGAACTGCTGCCGCACATCGCAGCCCACGTGGACGACCTCAGCATTGTGAGGTCGCTGCAGACCGAGGCAATTAATCACGACCCTGCAGTGACACTACTGCAAACCGGACATCAACAGCCGGGGCGCCCTAGCTTTGGAGCCTGGGCCCATTATGGGCTAGGCAGCGAAAACGCCAACCTGCCCGCGTTCATGGTACTCGTCTCCGACGGCAGTGCGGCGCGGCCAGCTGACCCACTTTATGCACGACTCTGGGGTTCGGGGTTCCTGCCCTCAAATCACCAGGGAGTTGCCTTACGCGCCAGCGGAGATCCAGTCCTGTACCTGTCCAACCCACCCGGGATTTCAGCTAACGCCCGACGCGATCAGCTGGATGTGATCGCTGACTTGAACCGTCGTCAATTGGCACAACAGCGTGACCAGGAAATTGCCACACGCATTGCCCAGTATGAACTGGCCTTCCGCATGCAGACCTCGGTCCCCGACTTGACCAATTTGAACAATGAAACGGCTGGTACACTGGCTGCCTACGGGCCGCAATGCAACCAGCCTGGCACGTTCGCTCGTCACTGCCTGCTGGCGCGCCGGATGGCTGAACGAGGTGTGCGATTTATCCAGCTTTATCATCGTGGCTGGGACCAGCACTATAACCTGCCGAGCGACCTTCGCCTGCAGTGCCAGGACGTCGACCAGCCGGTCGGCGCGCTGCTCAGTGACCTGAAACAAAGAGGCCTGCTGGAAGACACGCTGGTTGTATGGGGTGGAGAATTCGGTCGCACAACCTACAGTCAAGGCAACCCTACTGCTACCAATTACGGACGTGATCATCACGGAGGCTGCTTTACCATGTGGCTCGCCGGCGGCGGTGTTCGCCCCGGCACAATCCACGGGCAGACTGACGACTTCAGCTTCAATGTTGTCCGTGATCCCGTGCACGTCCACGACCTGAACGCGACTCTCCTGTACCAGCTCGGCGTGGACCACCGCCGCCTTACCTATCGCTTCCAGGGACGCGACTATCGCTTGACTGATGTGCACGGCAACGTCCTCCACAAACTCCTAGCGACAACCTGAATTCTCCAACGGCAAGAAGTGCCGGCAGCAATCGCTCGCGTGTTCGTCATGTCGAGACATCTCTGGTGACTACCAGCGTGAACCGATACACGCAGGGGCAGCGGAGAAGCAGTAAAGACACTGGCATTGCCAAGTGACTCGAGAATTGCACACGCGGTCGTGTTACGATACCTGCACAACGACGGCCTGCCGGATACCCCGCGTACATAGTGTGTCTGGCGTTGAGCTCATTTCCAAATAACGAAGGAGTATCGCGATGGTCAAGCGGCGAAAGCAAGTGGCGACCGCCGTCCTCGTACTCGTATCGACTATGCTCCCAACTGCGGGAGTTGCCGACAGTCCCATGAACCTGCTTGCCAACGGCGGGCTCGAAAATGACGCCGATAACGACGGAGTCCCCGATGGCTGGGTGAGCCACCCACACCACTTCTCGCGCGAGACCATGGGGCAGGTGCAGGAACATATCACCAATATGCCAACGCACCAACAAATGCTTGCAGCAGAGCACGTCGAGGGATCGGACGGTTGGATACTGTTTCGACGGGAGGCGGATGGAACCTGGGGACCATACATCAAATCCGCGCAGTGGTACCAACGGATGGCCAATGAATACCTGCCGCAAAATTCGCGGTTTGGGCAACTTCCGCTGCCCGCAGATCTTGACCTGGGTAACACAACCATGGTCATTCACAACTTGCCACCGCACGAGCAAACCATCTCAGAACCAATCCCCGTAAAGCCAAACACTGGCTACCGCCTCAGTTTCTGGTTCCGCATGGGCGGAGGTTCGGAGGAGGCAATCTTTCAGATTCTGGGGTCGCGTGCACCGCGCAACGACGCATGGCCCACGGGTGCTAGTAAGGACAACCGGCACCTTATTACCTACCTCAATCTCGGATGGTCCTGGGTGCCGTACTGGCGCCGCTATGAGATTGCGTTTCGGACTGCGGCTGAGGAAACAGAAATCCGCCTGCGACCCTGGAAGTACTTTCGGGGATATGACGATGCTCGGCGTGCCTGGTTCGACGACTTCTGTCTCGTCGAAGACGACAGTGTCCGCGTGGGCGGTACGGGGGGGCCAGCGAACCCGCCGCCAGCCTGGCCGGAGGCAGTGATGAACCGGGGTTTTACCGTCGTACCTCGTCCTACCATGCCACTCACTTACAACCACTTTGAGCCGTTGCCTGACCAGATCGACCAGCCGCTGGTGATCACAGCCGCTCCGGGGCAATACGCGTCAGCCGTCCTGTTCATCAAGGCCGTGAAAGACCTGTCAGGACCGTTGGTCGTCGGGCCCAAGGGGCGGCCCCAGCTGAATGGACCGGACGGCATGTACCTGTGGATGCCGAATCTCGTGGAATTTCGGGTTTGCCACCCTCTGCAGATCAAAAAAAGCCAGCAGCAATGGGAACTACGGCCGCACTACCTGATGCCCGGTGCACGCGAAACGCCGATCCGCGAGTATACGCGGACCGTCGAAGTGAACGTCCCTAAAGGTGAAGGACGTAGCGTGTGGGTAACCGCCTTCGTCCCGGACGGCACGCCGCCCGGCGACTACCGGGGTGAGATTCACGTCGTCGCGGAAGGCAAGGACTACGTCGGCTATGACCAGCAACCTGGCCCGAACGACGGCCATGCCATTCCGTTCACCGTTCGAGT
>PBOG01000102.1 GCA_002724245.1 Planctomycetaceae bacterium | reverse complement strand
GTCGCCTGTGGCCAGTCCAACAGGGCAGCCAAGAATTGTCCCGCCTGGTTGGCGTCGTCGTCGACGGCTTGTTTCCCCATTAACACCAGGTTGGGTGTTTCGCGGGTGACGACGGCCTGCAGGAGACGCGCCACGTTCCAGGGATCGAGAGTCGGGGGACCATCAATCCAGAGTGCCCGGTCAACCCCCATCGCCAGTGCCGTGCGGAGTTCATCCTGGCACTCTGCAGGGCCGATAGTGACTGCCAGGATCTCCGCCTCCGTGTCGTGTTCTTCACGAATTCGCAACGCCTCTTCCACCGCGATGGCATCAAACGGGTTGAGCAGGTGGGGCAGGTGTTCGTTGATGATTCGCTTGCCGTCGGAGTGTACCGTGAGCAGTTGGTCGGCGTCCGGAACACGCTTGCAAGGGACCAGGATTTTCATGGCGCTACTTCGTGCTGCGGGTAATTCACGTTCCGCTCGAACGTGGTGGCGTCCGGGCTGGTATTGTTTGCAGCTGATTGTACGGCTGTAGGGCTGCTTGTGGAGGGCGACAGGTTACTCGTTGGGTGGTTTCTCTCGGCCTTCGACTTTGCCGTAATAACCGGCGTGCATCTGGTCGCAGTGTGCGGCGATCTGCTCGCGCCCCTGGAAACCGGGGACTTCCCAGAACCGATCGGCCTCGATGGCGGCAATATCGTAGTCGGTTTGGCCATCCAGAATCAGATTTGCCATGATCACACCGATGGTGGGACTCTGAACGATCCCGTGTCCACAGAATCCAGAGCAATAAAACAGGCCGTCGACGTTGGGCAATTTTCCGCAGAGCGGTTTGCCGTCGGGGGTAAAGGTCATGATCCCGGTCGTCATGGTCATCGGTGTCCGTTCGTCAATCCAGGGGTAACGCTGGCGGGCCGCATCGATCAGCAGGGCGACCTGCAGGTCGTCACGGCGGACTTTCATCGCTGACATATCGAAATCGGCGGGCAGCTGCTGCATGTCAAAATGGGGCGTCTCCTCCCCGTACATACCCACGATCAGGCCGCCCGATTCGGGCCGCGCATAGATTCGTAAATGGCGGTCACGAATCGCCGGACTGTGTGAGTCGATGGGCCGGTCGGGGTTGGGGCGCGTCGTCAGGTAGACATGTCCCATGGCGGTCGTTTGCAGCGGTGTATCAACCAGGTCGGCCAGCAGGTACGACCAGGGTCCGCCGGCGTTGACGATCGCTGGTGCGGCGATCGAGCCGCGTGGAGTCACCACACCCGTGACACGGTTGTGCTCCGTCACAATGGCTTCCACTGGGCATTGACTTGCATAACGCACCCCCTGTTCCCGTCCCACGTGCAAATAGGCGGCCACCAGTTCAGCCGGTTGCAGGTGACCGTCGGTAGGGCAATAGCAGGCGTCCAGTAGATCATCGGTTTTCATATAGGGGAGGACATTCTCAATCTCCTCCAGGGGCATATGGTCGATGTTGAATCCAATTGATTTTCCCATCGCCACCAGGTTCTTGATTTCCTCTGCCCGTTCGGATGTCTGGGCCACGCGCAAGGACCCCGTTTGCACGAAGATCTCGACGCCGGCGCGCTGTTCCAGTGCACGCACGATTTCGACTCCATCCATCAACATCCGAGTGGATTCGGCGGTTCCCCGCAATTGCCCCAGGAGTCCTGCGGCCCGTCCGGTCGAGCCATTCCCCAACTGCTGTCGTTCCAGGACGACCACACGACATCCGCGCTGGGAGAGCTGCATGGCAGTGCTGAGGCCGGCCACGCCTCCTCCGATGACTACCACATCAGCCGTTTGGGGCCAGTCACTCATATTCCCTTCCTCTCAGCTTGACGCCATGCCTGATACACAGCGGTTGTGAATTGTGCCGGGTTCGCGTATTCCGAGTTCGACATGACGACCACGCCGTGTCGTTGCGCTGGATAAAAAACCATCCGTGTGCGCGTTTTTTCCTGGGAACCGTTATGGGAAACACGCAGTCGCTGGCCGCTGCCATGCAGCATGAATCCCAGACCAATGCCAGTGACCGTACCATCTTGCGTGCGCTGGGGAGTCCACATCCTGGCCGCGGTATCTGGGTCGATCAACTGGTGTTCGATCAACGCCGCCGTGTAGCGGGCGAGGTCGTCGATGTTGGAAAGATATCCGCCGCCACCCAGTTTCCAGCTGACGTCGGTGTTTGTGGAACGCACTATTTTCCCTTGGTGCTGACGGTAACCAACTGCCCGGTGAGGGATAGACTCCCATTGGTAATCGGGCTGTAAGGTCTGCAGCTCCAGCGGGCGGACGATGCGATCACGGATTTGTTCGGCGAAAGGCTGAGTGCCGGATCGCTGGACGACGCTGCTGAGCAGGATGTAGCCGTGTGTCGTATAGGATGGCCTTTCACCGGGGCGACAGACCAGTGGAGATTCTTTGAACAAGTCGAGGGCGTTCATCACTTCTGCGAACGGGTGGGGTATCGGGTACGTGCGCGTCGTGCGAATCACCCGACCGTTGCTGTAATGTACGATTCCACCCTGGTGGCAGAGCAAGTCACGAATTGAAATCGGCGCGCCTTTGTCAGGAAATTCGGGCACATAGTGGCGCACGGTGTCACTAAGTTTCAGTCTCTTTTTTTCCCACAACTGCAATGTGGCTACCGCCGTCAGTGTTTTAGAGATGGAGGCCCAGCGGAACCGTGTCTGGGAGGTCACTGGAATCTGCTTCTCACGATCTTCGTAACCGAGCCCTTCCAGGTAAACGACGCTTCCGGCGCGGATCACACCGACCGCGACTCCGACGACTTGTTGCTGCGCCATAGTGGATTTGACGGCGCGGCGAATTGATTTGATGGTCGCGGTGGAGAGTTTCGGGGCAGCCTTGTCGGCCGCCGGCACGGATAGCGGTAGTAGCGCGTACCAGGACACCAGCAGGTACAGGGTGGGGGTCACGACTCTCGGGTAAACACCGCAGTGTTCAGTCCGCATGATTGATTTCCTGTCAGAGTCTGGCTGCCGGACGCGGATACCGATGGCGACCAGCACGCAGGCCATTTGCTGAGACAAGTCTGGCACCTCAGGGGCGTCTTGGATGGCCCGCAGATTGTGACGATCCAGACCGACGATTGCAACCATCTGCCAGGCGCCCTGATTTGCAGCCATTCCCAGGACGGGTAGGCTAAGGGCGTCGGGTTGCCCCGATTTGGCGCGGCCTGGAGCCGGCGGGTCCGGTGGCCCGGTGGTACTGCCTGAGGACCACAAATTGAGTAATTGTTGATGGCTACGTTGGATGTCATGTGTTGCGACAGGAAACCGGCCGCGGCTCGCCCCTGGCTGCGCGGCGGGATCGTTTGCGTCGTTTCCGTCGGTCTCTTGCTGGCACCGGGTTTCATGGCACCCGCTGGTTCCGCTGCTGCGGCCGAGGCGGGCTGGGCTCGGCGGCTGGTTCGCAATCTGGTGCCAGGCCGCCGGCCGGCCAGTCGGCGTGGTGGACTGGCCCGACTGGTACGTGGGCTCGCGCAAGGTCGTTCGCATGAACAAGTCGTGCCCGTCTGGCGCACTTTGTTTGATGGGACAACGTTGACCGGTTGGCAACCGACGCGGTTTGGTGGTGAGGGTGAAGTGACCGTTGCGGACGATCGCATCGAGATGGCATTTGGTTATTCCCTTACCGGGATCACCTATCAGAACGTGTTTCCGAAGTTGGACTACGAGTTGGAACTGGAGGCGATCAAGATCGATGGAAACGATTTTTTCTGTGGACTGACGTTTCCTGTGGAGCAATCCTACTGCAGTCTGATTGTCGGAGGTTGGGGTGGTGCTGTGGTTGGCATCTCGAGTATCGATGGCAAAGATGCCTCGCAGAATGATACGACGCGGTACATGCGATTCGAGCACGGCCAGTGGTATCGGATTCGCTTGCGTGTGACCGCGGCCCGTCTGCGCGCCTGGATTGATGATCAACTTCTGGTGGACCAACCCATTCAGGGTCGTCGTATCACGACGCGGAGTGAAGTCAATCTTTCGCAACCGTTCGGTATTTGTGCTTATGAAACGCGCGCCGCGTTCCGTAACATTCGCGTGCGACGCCTCAACGCCACAGAGATTCGCGAGTCGGAGGGCGCGTCAGCGTCCGGAATGTGATGCACGAAATTTATATGCGGGCGGCACTCCAGCAAGCCGAATTGGCGCTCAGCGAGAATGAAGTTCCCGTTGGAGCAGTGATCGTACGGAACGAGCGGATCATCGCCGCTGCCCACAATCAGCGCGAGCAATTGCGCGATCCGACAGCCCATGCGGAGATGATCGCAATCACTCAGGCTGCTGAGGCAGTCGGTGGCTGGCGGCTACTGGAATGTACCTTGTACGTCACGCTGGAGCCGTGTCCGATGTGTGCAGGCGCGATCCTGCAAGCCCGGATTCCCAGTCTGGTGTACGGTGCCGCAGATCCTAAGGCCGGCGCGGTCTCTTCGCTTTTTCGTTTGCTGGGTGATGCGCGACTCAACCACCGCACGGAGGTGGTACCGAATGTGCTCGATGAGGATTGCGGTCGTATTCTAAGCGAATTTTTTTCGCAACGGCGACGTGCAGGCCAGCGTCGTATTTCCAGCGAACTCAATTGATGAGCGCCGCAAACCGGGAAAAGCCTTCATCCCAGGGAGCCGAGTTGGCGGGCAGGTAGGTTCTGGCAGAGAAACTCTCACCGACGACTTGGCGCGCCTCTGCGATGCTTCCCAGGTCGCCGCAGGCCACCGCTTGCATCATCAGGTTACCAATGGCGGTGGCTTCGACAGGGCCGGCGATGACGCGGCGATTACAGGCGTCAGCAGCCATCTGGCAGAGTAATTCGTTTTGGGCACCGCCCCCGACGATGTGAATTGTTTCAATCGGACCTCCGCTGAGGTCACACAGCCAGTTCAGGACCATCCGGTACCGAAGCGCCAGACTTTCCAGGGCGGTCCGGATCGTGGCGCCATCGGATTCGGGGATGGGCTGTCCGCTGCGTCGGCAGAATTCCCGAATCGCTGTGGGCATGTCGGCCGGTGCGACAAAGTCAGTGTGGTCGGGATCGATCAAAGAACGCAGCGGTGGCGCTGCAGCCGCTTGTTCGATCATAGTGTTCCAGTCGTACGCGCGGCCTGCCTGCTGCCAGCTGCGTCGGCATTCCTGGACCAGCCACAGTCCGGCGATATTCTTCAGCAAACGGATCGTGTTGCCGACACCACCTTCATTGGTGAAATTCAGACTACGGCACAAATCACTGATGATTGGCCTGGTCGTTTCAATTCCCATCAGGGACCAGGTACCGCTGCTGATATAACACCAATCGGGTTGCGCGGAAGCAGTGCCAGTGGCGGGTACGGCCATGACGGCGCTGGCTGTGTCATGCGTCCCGGGTACGACGATTTCTACGTCTTGCAATCCGACGGCTTCCGAGATTTCGGGAAGTAACGGTCCCAGTGAGGTTCCAGGCGTTACGATTTCGCCCAGCATACTGGTAGGGATCTGCAGCTTATCCAGTAGCTCGGTGGCCCAGTTGCCGCTGGTAGGATTGTAGAATTGGGTGGTTGTGGCGTTGCTGAACTCGTTGGTCTGTACACCACTGAGCAGCCAGTGAAACAGGTCGGGAATCATTAACAAGGATTCCGCATTTTCCAGCAGCGGCGATTGTTCCAGTCGCATTGCCAGGAGCTGGTAAAGTGTATTGAGTTCCATGAACTGCAAGCCGGTCTCGCGGAAAATTTCTTCCCGTGAGACAACGGCAAAAGCTTCTTCGAGCATCCCGCGCGTACGGGCATCGCGGTAGTGGCGTGGGTTGCCCAGTAATTCTCCGCCGCGACCGAGGAGGCCAAAATCAACGCCCCAGGTATCCACTCCAATGCTTTGGACCTGGTTGGAAACCTGGCTGGCAGCGGCGCGCAAGCCGTGTTGAATTTCTGTCCATTGATGTAACAGGTCCCAGTACATCCGGGGGCCGACCCACGTCGGACCATTTTCAAAACGGTAGACTTCGGTCAACTCCAGTCGTCGCTGGTCGAACGAGCCGGCGACGATACGCCCACTTGAGGCTCCCAGATCGACCGCCAGATAGACGCGGGCTGTTGAGGTCATGGGCCTTGTTCACAGTCCGAAAAGAATGCAGCACAGCCGAACCAGCCAGATCGTGACCTGCTTGTTCGCGAGCGTCAAGTAGGTGAAACTTGCTCCGCCTCGAACCTTTGCAGACTTGGGTTCGGTCGATTGGCCGTTCTGCTCGATGCGTTCGGTCGTCCTTTGCTGGGAGTGTCATGATGCAGGATCAACCCCTACGCGTCACGGTGTGGAACGAGTTTATTCACGAACGGACCCAGGCAAAGGTGGCTGCCATTTATCCCGAGGGCATTCACGAGACGCTGGCCAAGGGACTGGGTGCACGGCTGGGCTCCAAAGCCGTTTTCCAGACTGCGACACTGGAGGAGCCGCAGCATGGACTGCCGACAGACCGTTTGGATCAAACCGATGTGCTGATCTGGTGGGGGCACACGGCGCATGACGACGTCTCTGACGAAGTGGTCGAGCGGATCCAGCAGCGCGTGTTGGCGGGTATGGGGTTACTGGTATTACATTCTGGCCATGGTTCCAAGATATTTCGTCGATTGCTGGGGACTGGCTGCATGCTCCGGTGGCGCGAAGCGGCAGAATGCGAACGGCTCTGGATTGTCGATCCGGGGCACCCCATTGTCGACGGTCTGGAGGGAGAGTATCTGGAGTTACCACAAACGGAAATGTACGGTGAGTTCTTTGACATTCCACGGCCGGACGAACTTGTGTTCATTAGCTGGTTTGCGGGCGGAGAAGTCTTTCGCAGCGGTTGCACCTTTCGCCGCGGCAGGGGCAAACTGTTTTATTTTCGTCCCGGCCACGAGACGTATCCCATTTATCACGATCAACAGGTCCAGCAGGTTCTTGCCAATGCGGTCCTCTGGGCCGCGCCCGTGGGTGTTCCCTATCAGGGCCAGGCACGCAACGCGGTGGAGTCACTTGAGCCGTTGGGCCCAGACTGACCCCGAAGGTCGCCCCGCGGCCCGTTTTCCGAGACCTGCCGTGGCGGCGCGTCATGAGATTGAACCGGACCCTCGGATGGTGTACTGAACCACTCGAAGGGGGGGTCTGAAAAAGGAATCAAGTCTGGCAAAACAAACGTCGAAGAGCGACTGGGGGGTTATTGTTCACTAGAGTCATCAACATTATGATAATGGTTTCCCCAGCAACCCCAAGGCGCTACTTTTCCGGTCGACCGAAGACGGTCGGCGATTGCTTGTTTGTTGCTTGATCGCGTGTTGAAATCATGTCTTCACATCTAAAAGAGGCAGCATTGATTGAGGGTACTCCGGCTCCTCGCGATGCGGCTGCGGCTGGCCCGGTTGTGTCAGCCAGTTTGTCTGCGACTCCCGAGTTGTTGGCGGAGCTGGCGGCGCGTGCCGAGGAATTTGAGACGTTCCAACCCGCGCAAATTCTCAAGTGGGCTGTGGAGCGGTTTGCGCCGCGTTTCAGTATGGCGACCGCCTTTGGACCGGAGGGTATGTGTCTGCTCCATTGGTTGGGTGAGTTTGCCCCAGAGACCCCTGTTTTTAATCTCGATACGGGCTACCAGTTTCCCGAAACGTTAGAGTTGCGTGAGCGTGTGCGCCAACGGTATGGGATTGAAGTCGAGCTCAAACAGCCCCAGCACTCGGTCCAGGAGTACGAAACGCTGCACGGTGGTCCGCTGTATGAGACGGACCCGGGGCGCTGCTGCCAGGACCGCAAGATCAAGTTGCTACAGGAGGCGGCGCAGGGTATCGATGCCTGGGCCAGTGCCATTCGCCGGGATCAGAGTGCGGATCGGGCCCAGGCTGCGATTGTTGGCTGGGACCAGCGGTTTCAATTGGTCAAGGTGAACCCGCTGGCCAACTGGACAAAACAACAAGTCTGGAAGTTGATCACCGATTGCGATATTCCCTACAACCCATTGCACGATCGTGGCTACACGAGCATCGGTTGCCAGCCCTGTACGCGGGCCGTGCTGCCAGGCGAAGATGATCGCGCTGGCCGGTGGAGCGGTTTTGCCAAAATCGAGTGTGGATTACATTCGCTCACCGATGACTCGCAGTCACAGTAGACGCAATACTTGTGTGGTCGCAGGGAACCGACGCGTAGGGATAAGGCAGTAAACTAAACATCGCTGTGGCAGAACATCCGGACATGGGGTGTCGGTCCGTTACTTTTCCAGTGTGGTGGATTTTCCGGTGCGAAGCCGAATGCGACCAACGTGAATATTTCAGCAAAAACCGAATATGCCTGTATCGCCGTGCTTGAACTGGCGTTGAATTACGGCTCCGGCGACCCGGTGACGATTCGGGCGATTGCCGAGACGCATGGAATTCCATCGCGGTTTCTGGTGCAGATTCTCTTGCAGTTGAAAGGGACAGGGATTGTGGGCAGTACCCGTGGTGCCGCGGGTGGTTATCAGCTGGTCCGCGATCCCCAACAGTTGACGTTGGCTGAAGTAATGCGGGTGATTGAGGGTGACTCCCGCGAGCTGACCAAGAACACGGAGACAACGACACCCGTCTCAGCCGCGCTGTTTGACGCCTGGCAGGAAGTTGCCGCAACGGAACAGAGCATGTTGCAGATGCACACGTTTGGAGACATGGTGGAGCAAGTCCGCGGCCAGACAGAGAAGATGTACTATATCTAGACCGGAAGATCTAAACCGGAAACCGGTGTGACGAACGTCAGGATTTTCATCGATTGGGCTGTTGGTACATTGAGGCCGCGGCTTGTGAAGATCCTCTGTGGTTGGAGCGAATCCGGATCGTCTACAATAGGTCGACGGCGATAACTTCTACACGGACCCGCTTCGGGGCCGGAGTGTTTTCTCATTGAACAGAAACTTCTGTTGGACTCATGTTGGAATTTGAATTTATCGTCAATCCAAAGTCTGGCCACAATCGCGCCGGTCGCATGTGGGAGAAATTTCACTCCCAGCATCCGGAGATCGCGCCAGGTCGGGTGCATTGGACGGAGCGCCGTGGACACGCCGAGGAGATCGCCCGCGACTTGCGCCAGCAGGGCGTGACACGGATGGTGGCTGTCGGTGGCGACGGGTTGCTGAACGAAGTCGTCAATGGTCTCTTTGATCAGGAAGAGGTTGGTCAGCCGGACGGGACGAAGAAGGATCCGCCAATTGTGCTGGGGCACTTTCCCGCAGGATCGGGCTGTGACTTTGCCCGCCAGCTCGGCTTGTCTCGCGATCCGGCCACTTGGAGTCAGCTGCTCACGTCTGGGCGGCAGGTTCCCATCGATGTGGGCAATGCCCAGTGGGGATCTCCAGCCAATCCGGTTGGCCACCGTTTTTTTGTTACGGTGGCGATGGCTGGAATTGCTGGAAACATTGCGGCCAGCATGGACCGTTTTGGCAAACCTCTGGGCGGGTTGCTGTCGTATCTGCTGGTTTCTCTGAGACATGTGTTGACAGCTCGAGCCAACCGGATTGAGCTGTCGATCGATGGTCAGACGCAGGAGGCATGCTCGTACCATCTAATCGCGTTGGCTAATACCGCGACCACCGGTGGGATGCAAATTGCGCCCCGTGCGGATCCGACGGACGGTTGGTTTGATCTTCTGCTGGTTGGGGATTTGTCGCGCTGGCGACTACTGACCCATTTTCCCAGGATCTATCAAGGGAAACTGGATGGGGTTCAGGGAGTGGAACAGCGCCGCGTGCGCTCCCTGACGGCAAACGCGGGTGCTGCGCAGGTGCTGATGAATATCGATGGCGAACCTCTCGGAGAGCTGCCGGTTCGGATTGAAATGTTGCCTGCCGCACTAACGATGTTGGCACCTCCCGAATGAGTCAGTGGGTGCGCGGCAACACAGGCCAATCCCAGGTATATTTCCCGGGTTGAGCAGGCTGTCAATTCGACGCAACCGCTACGGATTACCGCGCTTCCTCGGGGATCTTTCCAGCGCGTCGAGGTGAGCAGATTGCTACGCCAATTCTGGCGTGCGATTTGCCGATCCCTGATTTTGCGGCGTAGGCTGCCGTTGCCACGATAGCCTGCTAGCGGATCGCCATTTGGACGGGTAAAATCGTCCCCAACTGATCTGCACCCAAGGCGGCGCACCCGGGCGGCAATGTATTTGTCGAGGCGGCAACGGATCGGTAGGGGCGGTTGGCTGACCAAACAATGGCTGGTTAGCATCACGTTCCCTGCGGCGATCAGCCACGGGGTGATTCCGAAGTCCCTTTTCGGGATCGTGGTGGAAGCGGTTTCAGGGAATCCAGTTTGCCGGTTTCTAGTTGTGTGTCCCAAAGGAGAAATAATCCATGCCCACCAAGCTTGAGTACATTTGGCTAGATGGTTATCAGCCTGAGCCAATGATTCGTAGCAAGACCAAGATTGTTTCCAGCGATCCCAGTGACGTCTCAGATTGTCCGGACTGGTCGTTTGATGGAAGTTCAACTGAACAGGCTGAGGGAAGTTCGTCCGACTGCTTGTTGAAACCGGTAAAGATGGTTCCAGACCCGTGTCGCAAGAACGCGTTTCTCGTCCTTAATGAAGTGCTGGCCGCCGATGGTTCGGTGCATCCCTCCAACCAGCGTGGTGTGTTTGACGACGATAGTGATTTCTGGTTTGGGTTTGAACAGGAATACACCCTGATGCAAGACGGCCTGCCACTGGGTTTTCCTCCCAATGGTTATCCAGGCCCCCAAGGCCCCTATTACTGTTCAGTTGGTTATGACAACTGTTCAGGGCGAGAGGTAGTCGAATCGCACCTCGACGCCTGTTTGGAAGCGGGTTTGGGTGTGACTGGCATCAACGCGGAAGTGATGAAGGGTCAATGGGAATACCAGCTTTTTGGCAAAGGCGCCAAAGCGGCTGCCGACGACCTCTGGATTTCACGTTTTCTGCTCCACCGTTGTGCGGAAGAGTACGGTGTGACTGTTTCTTTGCACCCCAAACCGATTAAGGGTGATTGGAATGGTAGCGGTATGCACACGAATTTCTCCAATACGCCGATCCGTGATCAGGGTGGGGAAGAGCTGATCAAGTC
>PBOG01000101.1 GCA_002724245.1 Planctomycetaceae bacterium | reverse complement strand
TTCAGCCGCTATCTGTGCCTGAATAGACTCGGCACAAACGAAGTCGGCAAATTTCATTCGAAATGTCCTTTCACTCGATAAAAACCATTCTAACGGCTTCAAACGCCGCGACCGAGCGATGGACCGCCTACGCAAGAGACGCCTGTCATTTGGATTCTGTAGATGCTTGTGCGCGGTCACCGCGTGACCGTTTCCCAATTCTCCTCAGGTGCCTTCGCAACTAACGCCTGCCATTATGCGTATACACGGTCTGAACGGGTCACCAAATGCGCCATCCTGCTCGATCACTCCTCACCGGCCTGAAACGCCAGCGGGAACAGACATCCTTTAAATCAACGTAAAACCACCGCCACACGACTCGTCATGGCAACAGTTCAACTCGGATGTCGCTCCACAACTTGCTTGATCACCAATCGCTCAATCAAAAAACTGCTGTAAACTCCTCAAATTTCCATCTGCAAATAAGCCAATTCTATGGTGTGCCAGTAACCAAACCGGGCCGGCGCACTACAGTCATTCAGCCTTTCAGCTTGGAGACGTTGACTTTCCGGGCAGCCAGCTCCTGACAACAGCCTGTGAATGAAAACAGACTCAACTGCTGGTGTGAGCTGACGTCACTATGCTTTACCCCCGTACAGAAAAACGCCGGAGGGAAATCCATAAACCTATAATCAACCAACACTTATGTCGCTTCAAGTAGTTAACGGCGGCTACCGCGGAACCCGCTGGCACTCGATCCACCAACGAACCTGGCTCACCGCCAACCCCAAGTCTACCGCTTCTCACAGTGGGGGAGAAGCGGGGGACAATGACGCTGCGACTGAGCACAGATCTGCAGCTGTTTTTGCGGCCGCGAGTCAACGCAGATCGAGCGGTCCAGAAGACCTTATTCTGACCTCGAAACGAGCGCCTGCGGCGGCTCGCGGGAGCCAGAACTCCGGAGATCTCCGACGCGCCGCCGGGTCCCCAGCAAGATTTTCGGCGAGCATACTGTAGGCGACAGCAGCGACCCAAAGGGAACGCGAAACTTGATGAACACCCAATCGAACTACAGCGAAGATGCCGTCCTCCAGCAGCTGACTTTTCCGGCTGATTGGGAGAATCCGCAGAGCGGTAATTACGATCTAGTCTGTATTGGTGCCGGACCTGCGGGCCTGATTGCCGCCATGATCGGTGCGGGCCTGGGAGGCCGAGTTGCGCTGGTCGAGAAACAAGGATTGGGAGGTGACTGCTTGCACCACGGCTGCGTCCCCAGCAAAGCACTCATCGCGGCGGCGCGTCGTTACTACCAGGTACGCAGCCTGCTGGCCCCCGCAGCCAGTCCATTCGATCTTCCTAGCAAGCCCGCGTTTGATACGATGCGAGCCAAGCGTGCAAAACTTGGACACGGCGATAGTGCCGCGCGACTTTCTGAGATGGGCATCGACGTTTTCCTAGGAACTGGCCAGTTCCGGAACAAGCACTCGGTAACGGTTAACGACCGGATACTCACCTTTCGGCGCTGTATTATCGCCACCGGATCACAACCGGCTTGCCCAGAGATTCCAGGCTTGAACGGTGTGACATTTCACACGAACCGAACTGTTTTTGCACTCCCGCAAGCACCGTCCAGCATCTTGATTATTGGCGGGGGCCCTGTCGGCTGTGAGCTCGCGCAGACCTTTGGCCGGCTGGGATCCCAGGTTTCACTGGTTACTCGCGGTGCGTTACTGCCTAAAGAAGATGAAGCTGTCAGCGCCTTGATCGAGGCCCAGTTCCGGACTGAGGGCATGACGGTTTTGACACACGGTGAAATCCTGCGTGTCTCCGCAAACGATCACAACAAAGAGATCGCCATTCGCACCACAGGGCGTACGACAAATGTCAAAGCAGAAGAACTTCTGGTCGCGACCGGTGGCATTCCATCCGTCGGCAAACTCGAACTGCAACGCGCCGAAATCGCATTTGATCGCCACGGAATCCAAGTAGACGACCGACTGCAAACAACCAATCGGAGAGTTTATGCAGCCGGTGACTGTATCGGCAAAATGGCCTATAGCCATGCCGCTGAAGCAATGGCTCGCATCTGCATCCAAAACGCTTTTTTCTGGGGCAGGAAAAGACTCAGCCGTTTGATCATCCCACGAACCACATTCACCGACCCGGAAGTTGCCCACGTCGGGATAACCCGCCGGGAAGCAGAGCAGCAGAAGATTGCCTTGGATCATTTCCGGAAAGACTTCCAGCAGACCGATCGGGCCACGTTGGAAGGCACCCTTACTGGGTATGCTGAAATTCACTGCCGACGAGGAACCGACCAGATCCTGGGAGCGAGCATCGTTGGTCCACAGGCCGGTGAACTCATCGGAATCATCACCTTGATGCTCACGAACCAGATTCCCTTGCGTAATCTGGCAAAAACGATCCAATGTTATCCCACCCACAGCGGTATCTTGAAGACACTCGCCGATCAGTACACGAAAACACAACTCACTCCCCTGCGTGCACGGCTCCTGCGTTTCCTGTTGAAGCGTCGCTAACGGGCTGCGTCCGTCCGACCATTCGGATATTGGGCTGCTGCTCGGCGGCTGGACTTCTCTACAGTAGCTGGTAAAACTGCGCCGGTGCCCCATGAGCGACGCCGGTGCCCCATGAGCGAACTGCGAAGAATTTATCTCGACAATGCAGCGACCAGCTGGCCCAAGCCTGAATCGGTCTATTGCGCGGTGACTCACGCAATGCGGGAATTGGGTGCACCGGCTGGCCGCGGGACTTATGCCGAGGCTTCGGAAGTCGAACGACTTCTCAGAGAGACTCGGCACGAAACTGCCCGTCTGTTAGGCGTGGCAGATTCACGGTCGGTCATCTTCACTGCCAACGGTACCGATTCTCTGAACCTTGCCATCCATGGAATGTTACGACCAGGCGATCATGTCGTAACTTCGATGGCAGAACACAATTCAACACTCCGACCGCTGAAGCAAGCCCAGGAACACCTAGGCGTGACTGTGACTCGGGTTCCCTGTAATGGTGAGGGCCTCGTCGATCCCGACGACATTCGCGCCGCCATTCAACCCCATACGAAAATGATTGCGTTGGTGCATGTTTCTAACGTCACAGGCGCGATCCAACCCGTGACCGAAGTCGGCAAAATCGCTGTGGACCACCAGATCTGCTACCTGGTCGACGCAGCACAGTCGCTGGGGCATCTACCATTTGACCTGGACGCAACACAAGCGGACCTGGTCGCGGCACCAGGCCACAAGGGACTCCTCGGGCCATTGGGCAGCGGTATTCTCTATATTCATCCGAAACGTGAATCAGAGCTGATGCCCATCCGTCAGGGAGGTACCGGTACACAAAGTGAAACCGATACCCAGCCAGACACGCTTCCGGATCGGTTTGAATCTGGCAACCACAATGTACCGAGCTTGCTAGGCCTGCGAGCGGGAATTGCTTACCTGACGGAGCGAGGTGTGACAACGATTTGCCATCACGAGCAACAACTGGCCGAACGGCTGTGGCAGGGTCTTCGCGAAATCAAGGGTCTCCAGATCTACGGGCCGCAGAACGCACTGCAACGCGCCGGAGTCGTCAGCCTGAGCATCGACGGCTACGATCCCCAGGAACTCGCGTTATTGCTGGACTCTCACCACCGAATCCAAGCCCGGGCTGGATTTCACTGCGCCCCACTGGTTCACAAACAAATCGGCACGAACCAACAAGGTGGAACCCTGCGCCTAAGTGTGGGAGCATTGACGACGACTGCAGAGATTGACACGACGGTAGAGGCAATCGGAGACATTGCAGCCGCCCACCCCTTTTAGAGGAGTTGAAACCAATGGATTCCGCACCCTGGTACCAGGCTGGCCTCCGTTTCGAGTGCAGTCAATGCGGTGACTGCTGTACCGGCGCGCCCGGATTTGTCTGGGGGAACAAGGAAGAAATTGCCGAATTAGCCCGCCAAACCGGTGAAGAAAACATCTCCGTTTTCGAAGAGAAGTACGTGCGCCAGGTCGGTATCCGTAAGAGCCTCAAAGAATTCTCCAACGGTGATTGTGTCTTTTTCGACGGTGAAGAACGTACGTGCAAAGTTTATGGCGCACGTCCGAGACAGTGCCGAACGTGGCCTTTTTGGGATTCCAATCTCAAGTCACCCGCTGACTGGGAGCGGACTTGCCAAATCTGTCCAGGTAGCGGCCGCGGCCGCCTTCACCAGATCGAGGAAATTGAAGCGCGGCGAACCGTACTCAAAATCTAGCTGCACTCCAAACCGGGATTCCCCAAAGTACCAGGAAACAATGCTACCTGAGGTTACCCAATCGCCGGTAACCAGGCCTGCTCCACGTACAATCCTGCGCCTGCCTGACATTCAGCAAGCTACCGATAGGGTGAAGTTTGTCGATTAGTTCAAGTGAAACGATCGTCCGGCCGATAACGGCTGCAGGAATCGGTGTCGGTGCGAATGGTGCCGACACCCACCCAAAACACATAAACCCCTTTAATACAAACACTTACACCACAATCGCATGTCCCGAAAGTGGTTCTTGTGACGTAAGATAAAGAACATAAATAACTTACATTCATGTTGAAACCGCGATCAGCCAACTCGAAAGCGGCGGCAACAAAGCGTTGATGTTGACTCTAAGTCTTATGGTGCCTACACTTGGGACGTTTTGGACGGATCATCTGAAGACTGATTTTCCGGTTTTCTGATTGCCGAAGGAGATCCAAGTCGTGACCAAGAAAGAGATCGTTAAGACGATTTCAGAGGACATTGGACTGACGCAATTGAAAACCAAGGAGATCGTCCAGAAAACCTTTGACGCGATTGTCGAAACCCTGGTCGAAGAGAAGCGAATCGAGCTACGTAATTTTGGAGTGTTTGAAGTCAAACAGCGAGCCGCCCGCAAGGCACGCAACCCACGTACTGGCCAACGTGTAGATGTCCCAGCCAAATTCGTGGTGACCTTTAAGCCCGGCAAGGAAATGGAAGAACGGGTCAAACAACTCGAAAACGAAGCTGCAGCGGCGCAACATCAATGGACGCCAACAGAAACAAACGACCAGACGCGGCCGGAAACTGCACCCGATACAGGTGCGGTTCCCCCCACCGCCCAGAATGACCAAACGAATTACGGTGCGAACCCAGAAAGCACCAGCTGATTCGACATCGCACAAACAAATCAATTCCTACCGATCTTCCAGATCGGCAATCTCGCGACGTGACGGGTGGGTTCCCGCCTATAACGTCATACCCTTGCACGGAGGGACAAAGGATGCGTCGGCTGATTTATGCGACGCTGTTAGGCGTCATGATAAGCGCCTGTGCAGGATGCATCATTCCCATCTACTCTGCCGATCCAGCTCGGCGTACGCGTCAACAGATTTTCACATCTGAAGACCTTAGACAGATCCTGGAGGTCTGGGAGCGAATTTGGTTCCTCGACATGCCGGATCATATGACGCCTCAACGGATCCACGGCGGTATTATCTAGCACCGTGAGGGTGCTGAGACATCGCAGCGGTCGAATTCAACGTCCAGGGCCGGCTCTTGCCGGCTTTGCTGCACGCTTGTTGCCACGACAATGCGAATGTCGATTTACCGGGAACGTGCCTTCCCCGCAAAAACAGTTATGACGGGCGGGGAAGGTCGCTGCGCGCGTTACCATCGACACTCGGTTCTAATTGTCCATCGCGAGGCCTCACGCTATAACGAGTCGAGTCGTTCGACCGCTTGCGCACCGCTTCGAGGCCATCGTGTCCGATCATATTGCCACCGCACAAATCGACCTGGGTGTCAGCCTGGGAAGGCTCCAACTAGCTAACCCCATCCTGGTAGCCTCTGGCACTTTCGGCTACGCCAGGGAGATGGAACCTTTTGTCGATCTGGGGCAACTTGGTGGCATTCTCCCCAAGACAATCACTCTCGCGCCACGTCCTGGTAACGCACCCTGGAGGACAGTGGAAACTGCGTCTGGACTCCTTAATTCGATTGGCCTGGATAACGATGGACTGGACGCATTTGTCGCCCATCATCTACCGTACCTCCGCGCGTTGCCGGCGCCCGTAATTGTCAGTATCGCAGGTCGGTCAGAGACTGAGTTTGTGACGTTGGCGGAACAGCTTGAACAACACGGTGGTGTTGCAGCTGTCGAGCTGAACATCTCCTGCCCCAACGTCACCGGAGGCGTCGACTATGGCACCGACCCCAACCGGTGCGGTGGTGTCGTGCAAGCGGTACGCAACGCCTGTTCGCTTCCCATTCTGGCAAAACTGACACCGAACGTGTCGCGTATTGCCGACATTGCCAAGGCAGCTGCCGATGGCGGAGCGGACGCGCTCACATTGATCAATACCGTACTGGGAATGGCTGTTGATTGGCGTGGCCGTCGCCCGTTACTGGGGAATGTTATGGGCGGCCTGAGCGGTCCAGCGATCAAACCAATTGCCTTGCGCTGTGTGCACCAGGTAGCGCAAGCGGTCGACGTGCCACTGGTGGGCGTCGGCGGCATTTCCAACATCGACGATGTGATGGAATTCATTGTCGCGGGCGCGAGCGCCGTGCAAATCGGAACGGCGAACTATTTCGACCCAAGTGTATCCGGGAAAATACTAAAAGCACTGCCCATGGCGGTCCAAGAATCCGGGGCCTCACGTCTATCCGATATCATAGGTAGTTTAGATATTACATCAGCGGATGTCGCATCTGATTCCACTGACAATCGCTAGGTTTGCATTCACCTCCTTGGCTTTCCTCACGGTAGATAGCATGCGTGTCCTTTCTGGAATACAGCCTACAGGTCGCTTTCACTGGGGCAACTATTTTGGCGCCATTCAGCAGTACATTGACCTTCAAGAAGAAGACGAATCGTATTACTTCATTGCCAATCTGCACGCCCTGACCACGATCCGAAGCCACACGAACCTGCAGCAGAACACTCTGGACGCCGCGCTCGATCTGTTAGCCCTGGGGCTGGATCCAGACCGCGCCATTCTGTTCGTGCAGTCGGATGTGCCAGAAATATCTGAGTTGTGCTGGATCTTGATGACCGGCACACCCCTGGGACTCCTAGAACGCTGCCACGCCTACAAAGAGAAGAAAGCCAGGAATCTGGCTGCCGATGCCGGCCTGTTCACCTACCCGGTACTCATGGCTGCGGACATTCTGGCTTACGATTCCGATGTGGTGCCCGTTGGCGAAGACCAAGTCCAGCACATTGAAGTCTGCCGCGATCTGGCGCGCAGCTTTAACCACCACTACGGAGAAGTTTTTGTGCTGCCCAAAGCCAAAATCCTCGATAACGCAGCCAAAGTTCCGGGCACCGATGGCGAAAAAATGTCCAAGAGTTACGGGAACACCATTGAAATCTTCCAGACTCCGAAAACGATGCGCAAAACCATCATGCGTATCAAGACCGACTCACGGCCAATGGAAGATCCCAAAAACCCGGACGAAGACCACCTCTACCAGCTGTACTCCCTGTTTGCCAGCAATACGGATCGCGATGCGATGGCAACAAAATATCGCGCCGGCGGATTCGGCTACGGCGAAGTGAAAAAAGCCCTGGCAGATGCTGCGGAAAGCTATTTCGGGGAGGCCTTCCAGCGCCGTGCGGAACTAGAAGCCCACCCAGACCGCGTGCGAGAAATTCTAGGCGATGGGGCCCAGCGTGCGCGAAGGAAAGCGAACTCTGTACTGAAACGAGCACAGGAAGCCTCTGGACTGCGCCCATGAGCGTCATTGGAATCGGAACGGATATCGTCGAGTGTTTGCGAATCGCGCAAATGATAGAACGACACGGTGAGTTGTTCATCGGACGTGTCTATACACCGCATGAAATTGGCTATTGCAGCGCTCGTAAAGCGGCCACCCAACACTACGCAGGACGCTGGGCCGCTAAAGAGTCAGTGCTCAAAGCGCTGGGAACCGGATGGTCGCGAGGCGTCTCATGGCGCGACATGGAAATCCGCAACGATGGTGATGGCAAACCACGGGTCGCCTTGGCTGGTGGCGCCAAAGAAATTAGCGACAGTCTGGGAATCAACGAGTTCCTGGTGAGCATCTCACATTGCCGCAGCCATGCGACCGCAATTGCCGTCGCACTTGGAAACGATGCCTAGTGGTCTCGTGTCACAGCGTGCTTCAGGTCTTGCGGCGACTCCAGAACCGCAGTACGTGATAACCCAGACTCGCACTCACCAACAGCGCCGGCGGCCCACCCAGAATCAGCATCAGGAAAATGATGTGCGATTCTCCGCTACCTTGTGCAGCGCGTGCCAGGTAATAAATTCCGGCGGCAAGAACATTGGCGATCAGCATCAACAGCAACATTCCGCGAATCCCAAATCGCGGCCTCCAGGGCGCGGGGATCGATTTTGCAGATCCGGCGTCTGTGCGTGACTCGTCCACTCTGTTCTGCAACATGACGACCTGCTACCTCTGACTTCGCCGAACCTGGGACAACGCCAGACCCGAGAAGACGAACACCAATCTGCAAATCCTGGCCTGCTCAAACAAAACCGTCACTCCAGCGACTCGCTGGCATCAGATGCCGCGGGGCGTTCCAACTCAGGATACAACGGCAGGTTGATCACGGCCCCACCAGCTTCAGCCGAACGGTGCGCCGCCTCCATTACTTCGACACAACGCAATCCTTCTCGCCATGTCAGACAGGGTTCGGTCCCATCGACAACCCAATTCACAAAGTCACCCATTTCCTGACGGTAGGCGTGTTGAAATCCCAAATCATCAAACCGCTCATGGGTCACCGACGAGTCACTCCTATGCTGCCAGAACAGGTCCAGGTAATCCATCGATGGCACAAACCTCGCGGCCCCGTTTTCAAACACGATATGCGGCCCGCCCGCTTCGCGAAACTTCAATAGTGAGTAAACCAGAGACACATTAAGAGAAGCGATGGCTCCCGAGGCAAACAGCAACGAAACATGTAACGTGTCCGGAAAGTCATACCGTCCATCGACCTGAGGCGCTGCCAAAGCGCGAACGGTTACCACGTCACCGCACAGCGCGCGCATCCAATCCACGATGTGTACACCGATCACTGGCAGCAAACCGCCACACTGTTCCCGTACGGTCCACCATCCCTGATGGTCATAAGGCCGGGCATCAAAATACGCACAGGAGGTAATCGCCAGAGGTTTCCCCAGGGCTTCACGCAATTCAATCATACGCGCCCAGGGAGGACGCAAGCGGCGTTTGTGACCGACCATCAATTTGACCCGCGCTTGCTGGCATTCTCGGACCATCTCCCAGCACTCAGGCACGGAATTCGCCATCGCCTTTTCACAGTACACGTGCTTGCCGGCACGCGCCGCAGCTACTGCAATCGGGTGGTGCGTGAAATTAGGACTGGCAATCGCAACCGCGTCAATGTCTACCGAATCGAGTAGCGTCTGGGGATCAGAAAACGAAGCAACCTTCATTCCCGTTTGCTCAGAAAATCGCTTGCGTGCCTCGGAGCTGGGATCACAAATCGCAACCACCTCAGCACACTCGTTGATGTAGGACGCAAACTGCGGCCCAAAATCGCCGCTGCCAAACAGGGCAAATCGCAATCGGTCAGGCATAATTGCTGCTTTCAGTGGACCCGCGGCCCACAATCTATCGAGAGAACACAGAACGCAAGGCCAGCATTTTGTAACAGCTTATCGCCGAAATACACCGCAGCAATATGGAATCCCCGTATCATGCGGTCAAGCGACCATCCTGGACTCACCGTTTGTGGTGATAACGATCACAGGTTGTCTCGACTCGAAACACCAATCGTTGTCTACAAGCAGCGACGCTTATTCAGCGGTATCGAGATAGGGATCCTGCCCCATTTCGCGTTGCACTTTCTTGCGTTCCTGCTCGTGGTGCAACAAGAGTGAGCGATCGCGCAGATGGCGACGCTCGACGCGACGCTGCGCCCGTCGAAATCGCCCGACCAGATTGCTCAGTGGACCAGTTACCGTTCTTCCACGATCTTCCCAGCGCAGCGCTTTCTGGACATCAAATCCACTCTTCAAAATATCATCATTGAGCGCAAGGTACTGTCGATGCGTCCCCGGATCTCCCTGCCGGCCACAGCGACCGACTAGCTGCCGGTCGATACGGCCTGCGTCGTGCATCTCTGTACAAATTACATGCAGTCCACCCGCTTCCGCAACACCCTCTGCTAGTTTGATGTCCGTGCCACGCCCAGCCATATTAGTCGCTACCGTCACCCTGCCGGCCTGTCCAGCCAGAGCCACAATCTCCGCCTCCTGGGCGATTTCCTTCGCGTTAAGCACCTGATGCTCGATACCGGCTTCGTCAAGCAGATTTGACAAAGCTTCCGATTTTGCAATCGAACGGGTCCCAATCAAAACCGGCCTTCCCGCCGCGACCATCGTTTCGACTTCTGCAACGATTGCCTGCCATTTGGCGTCGCTATTTCCAAACACGCAAACTTCCATTGAGCGTCGCTGTACTGGACGATTTGTTGGAACACGCATCACTCGACACTTGTAAATCTTGCGAAATTCCCGCGCCGCAGAGATCGCCGTTCCAGTCATGCCGGATAATTTGCGGTAACGCAAGAACAGGTCTTGAACCGTAATCCGCGCCGCCTGGCCAGTGGGCACGGTCACTTCGACACCTTCCTTAGCCTCAATGGCCTGGTGAATGCCATCCCGCCACTTCCGTCCCTCGGCCAATCGTCCCGTATACTCATCAACAATGACAACCTCACCGTCACGAACGACATACTGCCGCTCCAATAAAAAATCCCTGGAGACCTTGATCGCTCGCTCCATATATTCGTACAGGTCAATTAAACCCACCGTTCTCAACAACTCCGGATGTGGCAAATCACGGACCAATTGTCTTCCTGTTGCAGTCAACGTAATTCGATTTGTTTCCTGATCCGATTCATAGTGATCGTCTTCCTCAAATTGCGGCACCTGTTCAGCCGCCCACAGATACGTGGCTGCAACCTCTTTCTGTATGCGATCCCCCATCGCGCTGATAATCAACGGAGTGCGTGCTTCATCAATCAATATGCTGTCAGCTTCGTCAACAACGACAAAATGGGGCTGTCGCTGGACAGGCTGTTCCCCGGACTCATCCCAACGATGACTGCTACCTCCGCCCAGGAAGTCGTCCATATTCCTGCCCATTCGCCGCAGTAACAGGCGGTCACGAAGAAAATCAAATCCAAACTCCTTGGCCGTACCATAGGTAATGTCACAGGCGTAAGCCGCTCGTCGCTGATCTGGTACATCATCTGTCAACACAACACCAACCGTCAGGCCAAGCGCCCGATAGATGGGTGTCATTTCGTGACAGTCACGCTCCGCCAAATAATCGTTGACCGTCGCCAGGTGAGAACCCTTACCAGTCAAAGCGTACATGTATAGCGGCAAACTTGCGGTAAGTGTCTTGCCTTCACCTGTGTCCATCTCGGCGATCGCACCATCGAACAACGCGGCGCCGCCAATCAACTGTACATCGAAATGCCTTAACCCAATCGTTCGCCGAGCCGCCTCTCGTACTAATGCGAACCCCTGAGGTACCAGCGCAGCCAGCTTCTCGCCACTCTTGGCCCGGTAACGAAGGCCCAAGCTCTGCTTGCGCAGCTCAGCATCCGATAGCTCAATCAGTTGTGTTTCAAGCTCTGCGACGTCCGCGCACAAACGGCGCCAACGTGAAGCACTTCCCGGGACTAATTTACCCAACGCATTCATCGGTGAAACAACCCAATGTCATAGTGAAGCCTCACAACCAGCGATTTTCCCCGAGAACATAACGCGACGGGTTCGCGGCCGCAGCGGCAAATTGGTGGAAGTTTTCCGAATCCCACACCTGCTATATCGGCGTTCGAGAACGGCACGACAGCGGTCCTTCCCGGGATTCTCTGATTCGCCCCCACTGGAACCGCTGGTGTTCCCCACATCTCAGTCGTCAGCTTCCGACTGCCTGACTGGGTGCACAAGCAAACCGTGTGCCCCTACCTGCAACGCCCTGCTGAAGCCCTTTGTCGACCCTGCAAATAAATCCGTAAACACCTACTATATTTTGACTTATAGAAATCACAACAACTCCACCTGAGGGCCTTTCAACCGTTCCTGTAAACCGGCGCTGCGACTGCACCGCCGGCAATTCGTAGGAACCGGTCAGACTGTCATATTTAGTTTAACCGGCACCATCCAGATTGCCGACATAATCGAACAAAGCAGATTCTTTACGCATCTGCTGCGCTTTGCGCACTTGGGGGATTTGCGTCAGCTGCGACAAGCCTAAATGGTTTCCTGTGAACGAGTTATGGTCTCCGTTGAAGTCTTGCTCGCTGAATCAACCTGTCCAGTATCCCGAAAAGCCACAAGTTCCTGACAACTGAGGTGAGGCAACAGTGAACTCAAAGTCCAATCTCCTGATCTGGACCCTGGCAGTGGTTGCCCTGGGAACACTTGGACAGCCAGCCAAGTCGCAAGACAAACATCGCGGTTCACTCTTGGCTCCGCTTAACCTGCGGGAACGTCATTTGCCCGGCAAGGGAATCGTGGGGTGCACAGACTGCGATGAAGCCTATACCGGCAAATGCGGTTGTGGCCTGTCAGTTTTCTGGAGTGGCTGGGGGGCCGTCGACTACCTCATGGGCTGGAGTAAGGGGCGCAATGTCCCAGCGTTAGTCACTACTAGCAATGCCAGTGACGAAGGAGTCTTAGGGGCATCTTCAACGAGCGTATTGATGGGAAACGAGCGCGTGGGATTGGGCACCGGCAGTGGCGGCCGAGTCGACTTCGGAGCCTGGCTGGGGGGCATGACGGAAGTCGGACTGGGAATGCGGTTCTATGGCTTTTCCGCCGACGGCGGTGACTTCCAGGCTGTCTCCGACGGTTCCCAGGTGTTGGCCCTGCCGTTCTACAATACCCGCTTGGATCAGGAAGATGCACGTCTGGTCGCAACCGGACCCGGTGTCGCCGCTGGCGAAGTCAGCATCAGCAACTCGACCAACATACTTCAAGCCGAATCCTACCTGCGAATCCCTATGACGGAGGGTCACGGCTGGCGTTTTGATCTCGTCGGTGGCTACCATTATTCACGTGTGGAAGATCGCCTCACGCTGGACGCCTTCTCCGAAGACCTCGATGGCAGTTTTCTGCTGGGATCCGGAAACACCCGTCGTATCACGGATGTATTCGACGCCACAAACGACTTTCACGGCGGGTCCTTAGGTCTGCTCGGCCAGATCCACCGGGATCGCATGGTATTCAGTATGCTGGGCAAGATCAGTGGCGGAAACATGCACCAGAAAGTACGCATCGAGGGACGACAGGAAAATACATCACCCGCCGGCAGTAACGATGTGTTTGGCTCCGGCACATTTGCTCTGAACACAAACACGGGGCGATATGAACGTGACGTAACTGCCGTGATTCCCGAAGCGCAATTCACGTTTACGTTCCTGTGGCAGGAAAACGTGAGTCTGAACTTGGGTTATGCGTTCAGCTATTGGTCAGACGTAGTCACAGCCACTGATTCCATCGACCGGAACGTCAACTCCTCGCAGTTCCAGGACAATCCGCTGTTCGGTTCGGGAGATCCTCAATTCACGCTACGGGACACCGATTTCTGGGTCCAGGGAATGACGATTGGTATCACGTTGGAACGCTGACACCACCTCTGCCCGCATCTGCAAACAGGGCCTGCGGCGTCGAGGCAACCGGGGATGCGCTGTCCTCAACACCAGCGGCCCATCGCAGCTTGCTGGAACCCGCGCAGCTGAATCGACTGCCCACTTTCTCGGATGCGCCAACTGCGTTGTTGGCAGAACCGGTCGAACACCTGGCACTGCCGCTTGACAGCGCCGCAAACCACGACCGGAATAACTGTCGCTTCTTTGATCGTGATGATCCGCTTGATCTTCTCACAGCGTTCCGCGCGCTCACCGATTTCATAGAGTGCCAGAAAACAGACCGCGTCAGGGCACCGCTGGCGCGTGTTGCCATTTGCGTGAGACTGTCATCTGCCCTGTGTGTACACGAACCAACTGCAACTGAAGCTCGCAGTCACTCAGGCAGAAATCTCAGGACTCCAGCGACCGTCTACCGCTGACTTCCCAGAGCCAGGCGATTGGTGTTGTTGACAATGGTGCCGGAAAGAAACCTAAAGCGCAGCGACGTCAAGTTTGTTGGACTGGTGCAATTTCAGAGACACCGCAAACCATTGCGCAGCTTTGGGGTCATAACGTAACAGCGGCCAGGCCGATTGGAGAACACAGAGGGTCCTGTTGCCAACGAAGCCAGTGGACCCGCCCTTGCATGACATCAGGCTGCAAAACCGAAACGGGGACACCGCGTGTCGACTCCATGACAGAATCGTGCGATTCTGCTCGACATGATTCTCTGTGTCTCACAAGGCCTGCCGGCGCACGCCGGCAAAGTTGTCCAGTAGAAAGTGGTCCCGGCAACAACACTCCGCGTCCAGCAACAGCCTGTCCCGGATTGCCGGCCAGGAGCAGAATCGAAGTGAATCTCTTCATCATCCTCTCCCCGCCACCGGAGCGGCCAAGCTCGCCGAGGCCCCGCAAGGCATCCGAACAATGCCAATCGACGCAATTGCGTCTAGGGCTTCGTCAGCCTTCTACATCGTTGGGAAAACCGTATTCCTGGGAAGACCGTGTTCCTGGGAAGCCCGTGTTCTTCTTTCGAGGGTCTTTACTTCACCTCGATCACGCTGGCAGCTTCGACCGCGTGCCGAAGCGAGCAGGTCACGTGTTTGAGTCACGGTCACTCAAACAGACTGGCACTCAGCCAGATTGTGACTCCCTTGCTTTACTCAAGAGCTTCTCTCACCGGAAGCACACCGGCTTGCACCGGGCGAAAACCGTCCTGGGAAGTTGGCGCAACTCGGATAAAATGCAGGCACCCACCAGCTTCCTCCGGCGCACCGCCGTGTCGTTCGTGCAGACCAACAGCAAGTTCAACAAAGCACCAGGAATGGCCTTCGAGCTGACGTGCAGCCAGTCCGCAGTGCCACGAAGCAAGAGAGCGAAGCCAGCTAGGATTTGCATCTCTTGAGCCGCCGCGGATAAAGACTTCACGAATGTGGCCACCTAGGACCAGGATTGCAAAACTTCATCGATCGCTTCGGCGTAACCACCCGATGCTTCTGCTCGCAAACGCAGAGCCAGTAGCTCGGCGTCTTCCACAGTCTCAAGCTGTGGCAACATCGGATCCGCTTCACCATCGGGTATGATCGAACCGAGATCATCCAGCAGATCCTGTAGCAAGCCATCATATTCAATCACGGCCTGACCATTGCGAACCCCCAGCACAGAGAAGTTCGCGTTCTCTTCAAAGTCCACGGTACCCGAATGGCTCGTGTTGTCTTGCTCGACAACTGTCACCAATACAGAGTTATAGCCATTGCTAAGATCCAAGGTCACAGAGTTCGCAGCAAAGTCACCAAAAACACTGTCCCAGAAGGCATCTCCCGAAAGGCTCGTCAACACGCGAAACCCATCTGCATCAGAGGAAGCCAGCGTGCGGGTAAAGGCCCAGGTTGGCCAACCAAACTCGCCAAAATTCCCCACCGCATCCGCGCCGCCGAAGAGTCCAATTTCGACCTCAAACGTATCGTCAGCAGCGACCGCCATCCGGAACTGGCCCGGTTCGTTGTCAAGCGGATTGGCAACTCCTGGTGTGATTACCTGCTCACCACTGTCACCAATGTGACTTGCCTGTGATGCCACAACGACATAATTCCGACTGGGAGCCAGCGGCTGCCCCTGGTCGTTGGTATCAAAACGGTAGAACCCCGTAGCATCAGTTAACTGCGTAAGATTGACGTCGCGGCCAAAAGCGTCTTCACCGGTCAATGTGACTTCAATCCCACCGAAGCCAAACTCGCCCTCATCTTTCTGACTATTGTCATTCTGGTCGTAGTAAACGTGTCCAGAAATCGAGTTTGGCAGAAACTTGATCACCCGCAATTCAACCGTTTGGGTATCGGTCAGCGGATCCACAGGGTCGTCATCCGTAATCGTGACGGCAAACTCGACAGTCCCTTCAAATCCCACCGGCGGATCATACTGAAACGCTTCGCCATCCTGCGTCAAAGTCCCTGTCTCGCAAGGACCGACTTCACATTCAACCAGGGTCAGCGAGGTGAAACTGACAATTGAGAGTGACTGAGCATCTTCATTATATGGCGACTCGGCGACCGCGCCGGGCAGGTCATTCGCCAGCGGATCGACTGCCTGAACACCGCCATCAGTCAAGATAAAGACTGTATCGTCAATCGCCTGCGGTGCGTCATTGACAGCAGCGACGTCGATCGTAATGGTCGCGCTGCTAGTCACTCCCGATGGATCTGTGGCAGAAAACGTAAACGCATCCGTGCCAAAGAACTCGGCAGCGGGGCTGTAAGTGAACCCGCCATCGCTGGCCAACACTAGCGCACCGTGGTTTACATCTGTAGCAATACTATAGGTGAGTGTATCGCTGGTATCCGGATCACTCGCATGATCCTCCAGCGTTCCGGTCAGATCATTATCTTCGCTGGTAGCAAGCGTGGCATCGACCGCCTGGGGAGCATCATTGAGTCCAGTAACCGTCACGGTAACTGTCCCGACATCCGTCCCGTTGGCATTCCCGTTCACAAAATCCGTGATTGTGTACTCAAACGTATCGACCGTCTGTTCACCTACCGCGAGCGCGTTGAGCGCAGCGGATGTCCCCGCCTGATACGTGAAATCACCACTGGCTGTAAACGTGACATTGGCGCCATTCACAGATGCGGCAACGGCCGTCACCTCGATCGGGTCTCCTTCGACATCACTGTCGACTCCGTTACCATTATCGGCCAGCACGTTACCCGACACATCGGTTTCTTCGTCTGTCGAAAAACCATCGTCATCGACCGCGGTCGGCGGGTGATTGGCTACCACCGTAATCGTCACCGTCCCTTCAGCGCTCGTCAGACCACCCGGGTCAGCCGCCTCGAAGGAAAAAGTAACGTCTCGAGAATCGCCCGGCTGTAGCGCGTCGAAGTCATCTTCCGGGTCAAACGAGAAGGTACCGTCACCGTTGTCGCTGACCGCTCCATCCCCATTGGGCAAATCCGTGGTAATGGTGATGGTCAACTCGCTGGCAGTGTTATCCACATCCTGCACCGGGAACGGATGGGAACTGGCGGCCTCACGGGTCGCTACCAAGCTGGAATCCGTCGCTACAGGCGCGTCATTGACCGCTTGCACATTAAATGTGATCGTCGCGCTGGCCATTGCACCATGCGGATCCGTCGCCGTAAATGTAAAGGCATCGGTACCGAAGAAATCGGTCGCTGGCGTATAGCTGTACGTGCCGTCTGAATCAAAAGAGAACAGGCCTTGCTCGACGTCGTCAGCAATCGCAAAGACAAGCACATCAGAGCCATCAGGATCGTCCGTATTGCCGTTCAAATCTCCATTGTGCGTTGCTTCCTCATCCATATTTACCAGGTCGTTAGTAGCACTTGGCGCGTCATTGGCACCAGTCAAGGCCACCGTCACCGTACCTACACCCTGCCCACCGGGCGTATCCTGAATCGTGTATGTAAAGGTGTCGTCTGCTGTTTCTCCCTGTGCAATCGACTGGGCCCCCACCGCGGTGGTGGGGTCATAGGTCAATTCACCAGTGCTGGTAATACTCACCGCCGCACCAAGTGCGCTGACCGCGTCAAACCCACTCACCGAGAAATCGTCGCCCTCCGGGTCACTATCGGCACCGGCACCATTGTCCGCCAAGACATTGACTGTCCCATCGATCGTCTCATCTTCATGTCCTGTGAAGGCGTCGTCGTTCGCCACCGGCGGCTGATTGTCGACCAGCGTGACGACAACGGTCGCCGTCGCCTGGGCTCCGGCACTATCTTCGATGGTGACATCGAATTGACCTGCCGTGGTCTCCTGACCAATCAACACGGCAGGGGGCGTGTATTGGACCGTCAAACCATCGGCCGCAATTTCAACGGTCCCTTGGATCGAACCAGTATCACTGAGCGCAACGACCGTGAGCGGATCGGGGTCGTCCGGATCGACGTCATTGGCAAGCACATCTAAATCAACCGTGACACCGGTGTTGACCGCATTCAGGTTGTCGTCGTTGGCCGTCGGGGCGTCGTTCACGCCCGTCACCGTAACAGTGACAGTCGCTGGCGCACTCGCGACACCGTGGCTATCTGTCGCGGTGTAGGTAAAAGTCACGTCGCGTGTGACAGCCTCGGGCAAATCCTGAAAATCAGCACCTGGATCAAAGCTGAAATCCTGACTCCCGTCGGTATTCGCGATGCCCTCCACGGGGATCGCCGTAATTTCATAGCTCAACGAAGCAGGAGTGTCATCGTCATCGACGTCATCCGCGTCAAAAGTTCCGACAACTGCGTCGCCATCCTCCGTCGCCGCCACCCCCGACACGTCCAACGCCACTGGCGTATCGTTGACATTCAACACGGTCACTGTGACCTCAGCCGTATCCGCATTCCCAAGATTGTCTTGGATCTCATACTCAAAAGACACATCACCTACGAAATCAAGGGGCGGTGAATAGACAATCACATCATCCGTTGGATCACTGTTCCCATTGTCATCGATCACAGCGGTATGACCTGCCGGGACGTTCAATACTTCAGTTAATTGAAAACTGGTTGCATCATTAGTGACCGTAAACATGACATCTTCATAGACCACTTCCTCGACCCGGTCGACTTCCAATGCCCATTCGTTCGCCGTCGCCAGCATGACGATTTCACTAGCCGGACTAAAGTCCGATGGGCTTGGCGTAATGGTGACATCGCCACTGACGATCCCGTCACCATTGGCCAGCACGTCCAAACTGGTTGTTTCGTCCTCTTGAACTGTAAAAGTGTCGTCGACCGCAACAACGGATTTGGCAATCACACTTGTATCGGTCACGAACTTCTCGATCGTACCAAAACTCAGCGTCGTAAAGCCACCAAACTCGTTGATTGCGCCAGCGCCAACGGGCAATGCCTCGCCCGGGTTGACCTGTAAATCAATGTCGTCGAGATCGGTCAACGTACCGCTGATCGCATTGGAATAGGGGTAATCAAGATCATTGATCCCAGTGTTGCTAGCGGGATCCTTGTAGGTGACTGCGAAGTCCAATTCCGTACTGACACCTGGCTTCGCTGTCGAAGTCCCTTCCTTAACGCGGATCTGGTCCGCGTCGTAGCCAATATCAACATAGATGGCACCGACACCAAAATTGCCGTCGACCGGCACCCCATTTTCGTTCCGAATATCCTGCACCGTAGTGCGCAGGATGAACTCTTCACCGGCGGTGATCTGGGTCAATGGGTTCTGCAAATCAGGATTTGCCGCGTCCAGCGCGTACAATCGAACCCGCACCCACTCCGCACCACCTCGGGCCTCCCCTTCGCCCAACAGGTGGATGCCCCGCAGCGCATCAGACGCAGATAGATAGCCATCACCGTCGACGTCCCAGTAGAGGTCAGTGCCAGCTTCACCTTCCGCACCGCCGGTGTGTCCAGGCGTCAATTCGCGCGAGCCATTGCGGTTCAATTCAGATACCACGTGTAACACATCGTTCGGCGCACGCCAGCCGTCACCGTTGACATCACCAGGATCCAGATCATTGTGCCAGGGGTTGATCCAATCGGCGGCGAGCAGAACCCGGTTTTCGAGTGCCTCGGCACGCAAGAACCGATTCCTTAAAGACCTTTTATTCAAGGATTTACGACGACCCTTATGATCGTTGGCAGAACCGCCCCAGCGTGATTTTCTCATGTCTGTTTCCGTGCCTCAAGCAAACTCAAATGCAGCGGTGAAAAAAGACCCACCCTCTTCTCCCAAGCGCACGCCCCGCGAACTAGCTGGCTCCAGGAACCCACAAAATAGTAATTCTGCACATATTAGGAAAAATGCGCACAATCACACGATCCAGGCTAATCCGGCATTCGTTCGATTGCAAACAAATTGCGTCCTACCCCAATATCGACTCACCGCATAACAAAATAGCAAAATTAGGGTAGATAAAAGGCTTTCAGTTCACGTACCCAAGTGCACTGATCGTAACCCGGATGACCGCCACAACAGACACAACCGGCACAATCGCTACTCGGCTCATCACGCTTATCGCCGTTTGGGGCAAAAATTCTTTACCCGGTTCGCCGGAAAATACCTAAACCACGGCGGGCGTCCTCAGCGGTTGGTACCCCGCAGCCTAGCGTCCTGCACGAGAAAACCGCTAGCAGCGCAGCCGCCGGGACAAGCCGCCAGGCCCCTCTATCGCTCCACTAGCTTGCCGGCTTGTTTCGTGTTGATCTGAAAGCCGGTTTGCCGTTACTCTCCCCGCCCCGCTACCGCAGTGGCACATGGGCTGTTCGATGCAAATCACGCCCGCGACCAGGCAACCGTGATCTCCGACGAATGAGGAAGAGAAATAGACATGACAAGCCTGCTTGTTGACCGCACGTACTCACGTTACCGACACGCAAACAGACTAGCCTTTGTGGCTCTCCTGTTATCAGCGTCACTCGTACCAGCCTACGCGCAAGAAGCAGAGTGGATCTGGTCACCCGAGCATCAAAAGGCAAAAGTACCACTCGGTTCGTGTTATTTTCGCAAAAGCTTCAAGGTCAAAAATCCCTCCGAAGCCACAATCACGCTGGCAGCAGACGACTCCTATGAGTTGTTTCTCAACGGTCGACTCATCGGTCGAGGTAAAGGAACACAACAACTCGACCAGATCGACCTCAGTGAACTCATCAAAAGTGGTACCAATACACTGGCGATGCGCATCCGTAATCAAAAGGGCTCCACCGCAGCGGTCGCGGCCCGCGTCATGATCAAGGAAGACGGCGACGATTGGACATCTTTCTCAACCGACGATTCCTGGAAAACCAATCTACGCCCGTTCCCGCTCTGGCAAACGTCGATCTACAACGACTCTGGCTGGAAAACTGCCCAGACGTTTGGCAAGCTAGGCGAAACCGTCCCCTGGGATCAGAACAATGCAACCGCTCAGGAAACGGAACCAGAAGAGGATAATCAGCCTGAAAGCTTCCAGGTACGCCGTGAATTCAGAGTCGAACGCATCTTCGATGCCGCCGACTACGATTCCGCTTCATTGATTGCCTTGACGTTTGATGAATTTGGACGAATCATCGCTTCGGTCGAAAATGGTCCATTACTGCTCCTGAGCGCCGAGGAGTCCGATGGTCCGTTGAACAAAGTCAGTGTCTACTGTGACCAGGTAAACAACTGCCAGGGAATCCTCGCGCTGAATGGATCGGTGTTCGTGACAGGTGACGGACCAGACGGCCAGGCACTCTATCGCCTTTCTGACAATGACCGCGACGGCAAGATGGAAACCGTAAAGACACTTATTCCGATGCGCGGCGAGAACGTCGAGCACGGGCCTCATGGTATCACTCTCGGTCCCGATGGGTTGCTCTATTTGGTTGTAGGCAATCTCGCAGAGAGCGATCGTCCCTACGACACCGAAAGCCCGTACCATGACTATTATGAAGGTGACCTGATCCAACCTCGCTACGAAGATCCCAGCGGTCACGCCGAAGGCGTACAAGCCCCTGGAGGCGTTGTACTTCGCACCGATGTTGATGGCAGCTCAGTACAACTTGTAGCGGGCGGACTGCGAAACGCTTACGATCTAACATTCAATCAGCTGGGAGACTTGTTCGTACACGATAGCGATCTGGAAGCAGACCAGGGAATGACCTGGTATCGCCCTCCAAGCCTCTATCACGTAACCGCTGGGAGTGAATTTGGTTGGCGCAGCGGCTGGGCAAAGTGGCCTGAGCATTTTGTGGATCGGCTCCCCAGCATTCTGGAAACCGGGCGTGGCTCGCCTACCGGTGCGATCGCCTACACTCACTTCATGTTCCCGGAAAAATACCACAACTCCATCTTTCTGGCGGACTGGTCCAGCGGCCGCATCCTCTCCGTTCGATTCAAACAGCACGGCAGTTCCTACACCACCAATAGCGAGGTCTTCCTGGAAGGCAGTCCTCTCAATGTGACCGACCTCGACGTTGGACCTGATGGCGGCCTGTACTTCGCTACCGGTGGCCGGGGAACGCGAGGCGCGATTTACCGGGTAACCTGGAAAGGCAAGGTACCCAGTAGCGTCACTAACCTGGGAGAGGGAATCGCCGCAGCAATTCGACAACCACAGCTGCAAAGTGCCTGGGCCAGGCAGAACATCGCGCGTATCAAGCGAGAAATGGGAGAAGACTGGGACCAACGCATCGAAAGTGTCACCCGCAGCAACCAAAACCCCTGGTACTACCGGACACGGGCCCTCGACATCATGCAACTTTATGGGCCACCCCCAAGTCCCGATTTGCTGATTGAACTTTCCGAAGAAGAGAGTGAACTGGTTCGTGGCAAGGCAGTCGACTTGATGGGCGTACACGCCGACGAGACTACCAAAGAACGGTTAATCGAACTGCTTGACGATCCCGACCGGATGGTACGCCGAAAAGTCTGCGAAGCGCTTCTCCGCGCAACACAAACGCCCCCTCTGGAATCCCTGTTACCAATCCTGGCCTCAGATGACCGCTATGAGTCCTGGGCTGCACGTCGCCTGCTGGAACGCATGCCAACTGAAACTTGGCGAGATGCAATACTCGAAACCGACGACCACCGGATTTTTGTCCAGGGTGCTCTGGCGCTAATGACGAGCCAACCGAACAATGACAACGCCCTGGCAATCCTGCAACGATTTAGTGTGCTGATGGAAGACTTCATCAGTGACCAAGACTTTGTGGCAATGTTGCGTGTGATTCAAGTTGCGTTGATGCGCAGCGACGTGCAAGTCGACGATTATACCAACTTCCGCGAAAACCTCGCCGAAGAGTTTCCTGCCGGCACAAACACCATGAACCGCGAACTTGTCCGACTGCTGATCTACATGCAAACGGACAGCATCCTCGATCGTTTCTTTGCTTTTCTGGAAAGCGATGCCCCCGACACGGAAAAGATGCACCTTGCCATGCACCTGCGTTTCCTGAAAACCGGGTGGACGACAGAACAAAAACTATTGCTGCTGGAACAATTTGATCGCATTCAAGAAACTGAACAAGGATCCAGTTATACCCTGTATACACTCCGCGTCATCCAAGACATTGCCAAGACCCTGACACTCGAAGAGAGCCAGGCCGTTCTTGATCGTGGCAGCGACTGGCCGAACGCAGCCTTGGGCGCGTTGGCGCAGTTGCCAACGAAGCTCACCGAAGAACACCGCGAAATGCTGAAAGACCTCGATCGAAAACTCGAGCGCAAACCAGAAGCAGCATTCACTCGACTTCGCGCCGGAATTGTCGCAGTCCTGGCGGAAAGTGGTGACGACGATTCAATGGCTTTCCTGCGCCAACAATGGCGACGTTTCCCCGACCGGCGAGATACCATCGCCATGGGTCTGGCCCAACAACCGGAAGGCAAAAACTGGCCCTACCTCATCCGCAGCATCCCACTCTTGAGTTCTTTGAGCGGTAAAGACGTGCTCGACGCATTGCAAACCGTACAACAACGGCCGCAAGAACCACAGCACCTGCGACAAGTGATCCTCTGCGGCTTGAGACTTGGAGAATACGGCGGGACAGAAGCTGCTCAACTCCTCTCATTCTGGACTGGAGAACAGCTGACAGAGAACGATCAGAACTGGCAGGAATCCATGCGGAAATGGCAACAGTGGTTTGCTACCAACCACCCCGATCTGGCGCCAGCAGAATTGCCCAAAGAATCCAATACTGCACGCTGGAAATTTACTGAGACACTCGACTTCCTGGCGAGTGAAGCGGGTCGATCGGGAAGCCCCAGGCGGGGAGCCACTGCGTTCCAAAAAGCACAGTGCAGTAAATGTCACCGTGTCGGTGATAAGGGTGAAACGCTAGGTCCAGATCTGACCTCACTGGCAAAACGATACACCACACGTGAAGTGCTGGAATCAACCCTCTTTCCTTCCCACGTGATCTCTCCTCAATACGCCTCAAAAACTGTCGTTACAACCGATGGCTTAAGCTACTCAGGCATGCTCTCTCCCGCATCGAACGGACAGCGGGTCTTGCTAAAGGATAGCGGCAAGAAGATCACGTTGAGCGTCGAAGACATTGAAGAAATCCTGCCGAGCAAGAAATCGTCGATGCCAACAGGCTTGCTCGATACCCTGACGTTAAGAGAAGTTACCGACCTGTTTGCCTTTTTGATGAACACACGTCAGCCGGCTATTGCAGGCAGCGTGAGCGACACGGAAATCAAATAGGCTTTGGAAGACTGCGTTTGCGCAAATCGCAATCTGTGGGTGCAGAGAATCCGCCTCCCAAGCATAACTCTTCGCCGTGACGCAAGAGCCAGCTATAAAAACGGGGCCTCTGACGCGCCAAAACCATTTCGGCGAGTTGAATGGCAGGGGCAAGGCAACCATTCGGCCAACATCCGCCAGAGACCCCGTGAGGCAACCCGGCCATGAACCGGTTACCCGTTGTCGTCCTGCAGCAGATTTCGTGCCAAAGTGGACGATTTGCCGGCACCAGCGCGGTGCTCGCCTGAATACCTTGAAGTATGCTGGCCATGGCCTTCGACTCAATGAGCCGCGCTAGACAGCGCAGCACAAGTCAAGACCAGGAAGTTGTTGCATTCCGATACAGATAGGGGTTTCGTGTAGCGATATCATGCAGCTCCTAACCGCACGCTTCCAACACGGCAAGCTATACATTTTGCTGGCCATCCTGTGTGCCGGCGTCGGCATCCGTGGCTGGCAGACAACAGAAAGCCTCTGGCTGGATGAGTTGCACACCGGGTGGACAGTCGCTGGTACCTGGAGCGACGTCTCGGATCGCGCCGCCGCGGGAAATCAAACACCTTGTTACTTTTGGTTCATTTGGATTTGGACGCGGGTCTTTGGCCACAGCGAACTCGCCTTGCGACTTCCCTCGCTGCTGGCCGGTGTCACGCTGATCGCGATGGTATTCTGGGTACTCTCACGCTGGACTACCTGCTCATGGAGCCCCGCGTTGTGCGCGCTGCTTGTAGCCCTCGACCCACACCTGGTGTTCTTCTCACAAGAAGCTCGGCCATATGCGCTCGTACAACTAATCGGGCTGCTGCAGTTACTCTGCTTCATTCGTTTGTCAGAGGGCCCCACAAAACCAGGTGTGAGAGCCGCGTTTGTCGCAACCACCCTGGCAGGATTTTACCTCCACTACACCTCGCTGTTATTGTTGTCCGGTGAACTGTTCGTGTGGGCTACGGTGTTGCGACCCGTCAGCAGCGCCGGCTCTGCTGAGACCACGAAACCGTCGAATCGTCTTGTTGCAAATGGGTACCAGCGCGGCGAACTGCTGCTGGATGGGCTCGTCATTCTGATCGGAGTTCTGCCTGCTTGTCCGCACTTGTGGGAAATCTTACAGAGAAGATCGAATTGGGCAGCATTCATCGGCCAACCCGGCCCCCTGGGAATGGTCCATCTGCTGTCGCTGGACGTCTATCTCGTTTTACCGTTCATCGGATGGATCCTCTCTCGACTCATTTTCAGGCGTCAGGCAGAACCATCACACCAGACCGCAATCCTGCTCTGCTGGTTCACCGCGCCACTTCTGCTGGTCTGGAGCCTCAACTGGCTGGACATTCTGAGGTTGTTTCACCGCCGCTATCTGATCGCCATTAGCACTGGGCCCGTGCTGGTGTGTGGCATCTGGCTGGCTCGATTCACCAGACGTGCGCAGAAACTTGCCATGGCGGGGCTACTCGCGCTGGCACTACAGCAAGGCGGCATGGGGAGGCAATGGTTGATTGACGGCAGGTTCCTGGCTGATCGCAACCAGGACTGGCGTGGCGCTGTAGCGCACCTTAACCGCGAAGCTCGAACCACAACTGACTCACCGCAAAGTGTGCTGATTGGCAGTGGCCTCATCGAAGCATCTGCGTTACCCAACGGTGGACAACAACTGGTCGACTACTGTCTGCTGCCCGTCACTGGGCCATATCGCTTGACCGCATCCTATCGCCTCAGCCCGCTTTCCAATCAGCCTGACCAGCCACTATCCGTACAACAGACGGAGGTAATCCTAGCGAAACGCAGCTACTGGGCTCTGCTGAACGCCCGGCCCCAAAGCGTCCGCACACGAATCGCCCAATGGCAAGTACAGTGGAAACGCCAGGGCTGGAAAATCGCAACGGCGCGCAAACGGTTTGGGAGTCTTACACTACTGCGCATTGACCTTTACCCGCAGGCTATTGCTTCCCTCCCGGGCGTGCCGTCAACTGCGCCGCGAAACCGGCGGAGCCAGGGGCGCGAAGCACATTCAACATCTGCTGCAACTGGCTCGCCAACGGTGGAGGACCAGCAAACATCGACGAACATAGCCACCTTTCGCGTGGACAGGTTGACCGGTTTTCCATTGCAGACCAATGCGTCACTGCCATCATTTGCTATACTCGGGCATCCCGATCCTCGAAAGGAAGTCTGCGATGGACGCACTGCAACTCACGCAGGAACTCGTTGGCTTTGAGTCCACGAGCTGCCTGACCAATGTCCCGGTAACCGATCACGCTGAACAGCGTTTGAAAGAGTCGGGATTTACCACAGAACGCATCGATTACACCGATCCAGCTGGCGTCGCCAAATCCTGCGTCGTCGGTAAGAAAGGACCTGGCAGTGGAGGAGTTGCTTACTTCGGTCATCTCGACGTCGTGCCCGCAGATGACTGGTCGCGGAACAACCACGGTCCTTTCGCTCCATGCGTAGATGGTGACCGGCTGTACGGCAGGGGCAGCTGTGACATGAAAGGATCGGTAGCCTGCATGCTGACTGCCGCTGCAAAGATTCCTGAAACCGAACTCGCCCGGCCGATCTACATTACCTGCACCGCGGACGAAGAAGTAGGATACGGTGGCGCTCAGGAGGTTGCTAATCGAAGCCAGCTGTTCGCCGAAATGGTCGCGGGTGAATCGCGAGGAATCATCGGTGAACCGACACGCATGCAAGTCGTGCACGGCCACAAAGGTACCTATGGCATCGTGGCGACATCGCGTGGACGAGCGGCACACTCAAGTACACGCGAAGGACTCAACGCGAACCTGGCGATGATTCCATATCTCTATGAAATCAAAGAACTATTCGAAGAGACAGAAACCGAGGAACGTTGGCAAAACTCCGAATTTGACCCCCCCACGGTGACCTGGAACATCGGTATCAACGACCATACAGCGGCCATCAACATCACACCCCCTCAAAGCGTCTGCACGATCTATTTTCGGCCTATGCCAGGTATCGATCCGAATGAATTGGTCGAAAGGTCACGAAAGTGTGCTGAACGCCACGGGCTGGATTTTGAAGTTCCCCGTGTCGCGCCTCCACTTTACATTGATCCTCAATCGCCCTATGTCCAGGAACTGCTTCAGCTCACCGGTTGTCAGGAATCAACAACAGTCTCCTACGGAACAGATGGTTGCATGTTTTCCGACATGAAATATCTGATCGTCCTGGGGCCCGGAGACATTGCCCAGGCACACACCGCAGATGAGTGGATCGATCTGGAGCAAATAGAGCAAGGTACGCGCATCTACGAAAAGTTGATTCGCCACTGGTGCTGCTAGTCTGGCAGGTACCTGCCACCGGCAACCTGGATAGAACCAGCCTGCTAGGCAGCGGCTACCAGCGTGGAATGAGGCCAGAATCCGCTTTCTGAAATGACCGGGTTTCGACTATTCTGAGCGTCCCGTGATTGGGGGACTCGATCGCTGACTCTCATCAATGGTCCTTTATGTCCACTGCCCACTCGCCAACCCAATCGCCCTCCTCCGGGCGTCGAAACAAGGCCGGCAGCCTGCTGTGGCTGCTGCTCCTGACCGCGCTATTGCGCGGAGCCGCCGGCTGGGCGCTGGCACCACAGCTGGCCGAAGACCCGGATAGCTACGGCCTGATTGCCAATAACCTGGTGACCCGATGGAGTTACAGTACTTCCCTGCCAGATCAGACTCCAGTTCCCACGGCCTACCGGCCACCCATCTACCCCTGGGCGCTGGCCTGCTCTTCAATGCTCCTGGGGAAAACCGTCAGCCCACTTATCGTGGGAAGTCTGCATCTCGCATTGGGAATCGCCACCGTTGGCTTGACCTGGTATCTGGGACAATGCTGGGGACTGGCCCGTGGAGCGACCCTGGCCGCGTTCTTGACGCTCTGCGATCCGTTGCTGTGGTACCAATCCAGTCAGGTCATGACGGAGACCCTGGCAACTTTCCTGGTGGTAGTTGGGCTGGTAACTCTGACCAGACTTTCAGATCGCGGCAACTGGCAAGCAGCGTGTGCTGCGGGAGCCGCACTTGGGCTCGCGTCGCTATGCCGGCCTCCGCTCCTGGTCTGGTTCTTGTTGAGTTGCGGTGCCTGCGTGGCACTGCCTGTCCCCCGCGCACGCAAACTAGCATGTCTGGCTACTATGGCGCTGACTGGCGTTCTCGCATTAGCGCCCTGGATCATCCGCAATATCATCCAGTTCAAACGGCCCATTGTGGCCACCACACACGGCGGCTACACGCTCCATCTGGCAAACAACCCAAGTTTCTACCATCATCTGGCAACAGCGCCCTGGGGACAAATCTGGAACGCCCAGAATCTTCCGCCCATTGCCAACACCCCAGTTCGCCCAGGACCCCAAAACCCCGATCCCGGTGTTGAACTCAACCATGATCAACTGCACTACGAGGCTGCCTGGACAGCAATTGGAAATGAACCGCGCGCCTTTGCCTGGTCTTGTGCAGTACGTCTGGGACGCCTGTGGAGACTCGCACCCCATCAAGCCTCCGCCGCGGAGTCACTCCCCCGGCGCGTGTTGAGGTGGACAGTGGGCCTGTGGTACACGGGACTTTTTTGCCTCGCAGTCCGCGGAATCTGGCAACTGAAAAGGGAGGTCTGGACAACTGCCTGGATGTGGGGCATCCTACTCGCCCTGGCCCTGACGGCGGTTCATACGTTGTACTGGAGCAATGTGCGCATGCGAGCGCCGGTGACGCCCTTTCTCTGCCTGCTGGCAGCCAGCGGCGCGACGACTTTGCGAGCCACGCGAAAATAGCTGCAAAGTCTTTTCTATCAGGCAGTTGCAATCAGAATTAAGCACCGCAATTTGCCTTGTTCCCCATCCCCTGGATACCTATAATCCGCCCCCTCGCCAGGGATGTATTTCCTGTTCGTGATGCAACACTTCCTGTCCGTAATTTCCTGCCGATGCAACCACTCGGCCTGTGCACGATGCATGGACCGCCACCATTTCCTGCCGCATTGCAAATCCGTAACGACTCCATCCAGGCTGGGATGCCAATCCGCTGAAAGCACGCCCTCTGCCTTCACGAAACGCGCTGGCTTATGCCGTACCATCTCGGCGCGGCACACCTGCCGCTGCGCTGCTACGAATGGCGCACCGTCGGTCCACTTGCTCTCCAAATCGATTCACGGTGCGGCAGATAACTCTGCTCGTCGGTTTGCTGCTCTCTCTCGCCGAGGTTCCAGACAGCCTCCAGGCAGCGCCACAAATTGAACTGCCCGCCGCTTCTTCAGACGCAGCGATCATTGTTCGCGCCGCCAGTGCTCGCCGCTGGAAACAGGGCGTTTACGATGTCTGGCAGCTCAACGGTCATTGTTCGATTCAGCAAGACACACTCACTGCACGTGGGAGTGACGCAGTCCTCTGGATCGAAAATGATCAACAGGAAGGCCAGACAACCACGCGCGTCCTGGTCTATCTGGAGGGGCGTCAGGAAGGAGTCGACGTTCGCTCTGTCAAACGGGGCAACGGCGACGCTGCCGGACGCATCACTGGGACAAGTTGGATGGGGCGACTTGAATCAAAACACGGTATCCAGATCCAAGCTAATGCTGCAGCGCCAGGACAACACAAAACGGTCCGCTCGCCCGCCCCAATCTCTCCCGTACAGCCGGCTGCCTTCGAAGACTTCGACCCGAACACACCTCTCACTCCACAAGCCACTCACCGCAACGCACCGGTACAGCATGCTGGAGAAGTGCCGCTAGACAGTACCGAACATGCGATTCAACCTGCGCAGGCACTGTCAGTACCCGCCGCTCCAGAACCGTCCACTGCAGAAGATTTGCAGATTCGTATCAATCCCAGGAGTAGTGCGGGATTCAACGTCTCCACTGCAGGTGTCGCAGAGCGGGGCGATTCCATCGCCTACGTGACCGGTGGAATCCAGATGGTAATCGATGGCCTTGACGCGCAAACCACGGGAGTGCGCGACCCCAATCTCGCTCGCTTGGGTCGAGTCGTCATTGAAACCGACAATCTGGTGGCCTGGACTCCGCAAGCAGCCGCACTGTTTCAAGGCGGGGCGTCACAGCGGGCGCGGCAACTGCCCCTGGAGCTTTATCTGGAAGGCAACATTGTCTTCCGCCAGGGCGACCGTGTGATTTACGCAAAACGCATGTACTACGACGTAAGTCGCGAACACGGTGTCGTGCTGGAAGCGGAAATCCTCACCCCTGTCCCGCAATACGAAGGCCTGCTGCGACTCAAAGGGGAAGTTCTTCAGATGGTGGACCGCAATCACTTCCAGGCCTATGGAGCAGCGGTCACATCGAGTCGCATGGGTGTACCGAGTTACTGGCTGCAATCCGACGAGGTGACGTTCGAAGACATTCCCGAACCGATCGTCGAACCACTCAGCGGGCAACCAGAAACAGATCCTGTAACGGGTGAAACACGGGTGAACCATCAGCTACGAACCCGCAGCTTTAATAACTTTGTTTATCTGAATGGCATCCCTGTGCTGTATTGGCCAGTCCTTTCTACAGACCTGACAAAGCCGACTTTTTATATCAACAATCTACAGGTAACCAACGACAACGTATTCGGCACGCAAGTCCAGGCACAATTGGACCCCTATCAACTCCTGGGAATCTCCAATCCTCCAGAAGGGACCGAATGGAGCTGGAATGCTGCATATCTGAGCGAACGTGGGTTTGGCTTCGGCACCGAACTCTCCTATGAAAATGAAGACCTGTGGGGGATTCCGGGAACCTACCGCGGCGACCTGGACACCTGGGGGCTCAACGACAATGGGCTGGACAACTTGGGGGCAGACCGGCGCGCGGTGCAACCCGAGAGCGATTATCGGGGGCGTCTCGCCTGGCGACACCGTCAGCAGTTGCCCAACGATCTCCAATGGACAGCCGAAATCGGGTTGATCAGCGACCGAAATTTTCTGGAGCAGTATTTCGAACCGCAGTGGGACCAGGAAAAGGATCTCACAACAGGAATGGAGCTAAAACAGACCGTTGAAAACGGATCCTGGAGCCTTTCCGCCGACGTCCAGCTCAACGACTTCTTTACACAGACCGAGACGTTACCGCGAGGCGATCATTTTTCGTTGGGGCGTTCCGTATTGTTCGACCGGGCAACCTGGTACGAACACACTCACGCAGGCTACTTCGGAATCAAGACGGCGGCCCTGCCGACGAACCCAGACCAACCGGCCCAGGCCTTTCTCCCTTGGGAAACAGATCTAACAGGAACAGAGTATCGCGAGCGCAGCGGACTGCGGGTGGGCAGTCGCCAGGAACTGGACCTGCCATTTCAATGGGGAGCGGTCAAAGTCGTCCCTTTCCTGGGTGGCGAAATTTCGCACTGGCAACAAGATCGAAATGGGGAAGAGGTCACACGCCTGCTCGGCCAGGCAGGTGTGCGGACAAGCCTGCCAATCTGGAAAGCGAATCCGAACATCCAAGACCCTCTGTTCAATCTACAGGGTTTGATACACAAAGTCTCTTTTGACTCCGAGTTCTTCTGGGCCGATGCCAGTGAAGACATGTCGCAACTGCCGCTTTATGATCCACTTGACGACGACAGCAATGAGATGTTCCAGCGAATGTTCCTCATGGACAGTCACGCCGGAGCGTTACCCGTGCGGTTTGACCCTCGCTTTATGGCTTTACGATCCGGTGCACAGCGTTGGGTAACCGGCCCAACAGAAATCGCAGACGACCTGTTTGTGATCCAGGCAAACATCCGTCAACGCTGGCAAACGCGTCGCGGATTGACCGGCCGGGAACGTATCGTTGATTGGATTTCAATGGACACAGGATTTACCCTGTTTCCCAAACCAGACCGCGACAACTTTGGCCAGGAAATCGGTCTGGCGCACTACGACTTCCGGTGGCATTTGGGGGATCGGACCACTCTTCTCTCCGACGGCTATATCGACTTTTTCGGCAGTGGGTTGCGTAAATTTACCGCTGGAGGAGTCATCAGCCGCCCGGGACAAGGCAATCTCTTTCTCGGACTGCGTTCAATCGAAGGACCAATAAGCAGTACGGTACTCATCGGTACGACAAGCTATCGAATGAGTGACAAGTGGATTCTCTCGGCGGGTGGTGCGGTCGACCTCGGCCCCACAGGGAACATCGGCCAGACAATCGCATTTACACGCATTGGCGAATCATTCCTCGTCAAAGCTGGATTCCGCGCGGACGTCAGTCGCGGTAACGTTGGCGCTGTATTTGTCATCGAACCCCGGTTCCTGCCAACCAGCCGCCTGGGACGGATTGCGGGTCTGCAAGTACCTCCTGCCGGGGCCTACGGCTTGGAGTAACACACAAAGTCGATGCCATGGACACGCGTACCACACCCCGCGTTCATGATCACAGCACGGCTTTCGGTCCCGCAAGCTGTAGATTGCGTCGCCAGCGTGTGTGAGACAAGTGTGCATACGATGCGGTACTGCCTGACTATGGCTCGCAGCAATCGCTGTCCGGAAGACGATCAGCAGCGCCGACTTCAGAACCCCCGTAAAGCAAAGTACGGGTGCCGTGTTTCCGACTGATGCCACCCGTCGCGAAGGGGATATGCCGATCCTGCACGGGTCACATCCCCGAACAGCGGCCAGTGCTCCCACAACACAGATAACCGCCGAGAACGGCCAGGCCACAGCCGGCCTTCACGTGTTATCCAACAAACCAGCAAAGAGGAATCAACCGCCCTCTAGATCTTCACTCTGCGGCAAATCTTCCAGATCGGCGAGACCAAACACCTGCAAGAAGCGATCGGTCGTACAGTAGTGTGGAGTCCGCGGTGACTCCGGAAGCCGGTCCATCCGCAACAAACGCCGGCGCACCAGCTGCCGGAGCAAACCCGACGAAGCTCGCCCCCGCACAGCATCGATCGCATCGCGAGTCTGTGGCTGGTTGTATGCCACAATTGCCAACACCTCCATTGCGGCTGCAGACAGGCGCGTCTCACGTACCCGACCGTAGAATTTATCACGCAAACGCGAAAACTCCTCTCGCAATTCGAGTCGGTAACCAGAATCAACCGACACGATGGAATAAGGGCACCCCTCCTCTTCATACAACGCATTGAGCTCTTCGACGAGACCTGCGATCTCGGCAGCTTCCACACCACGCATCAAATCAGCTATCTGTTGGCTGGTAAGTGGAACATTCTCAGGGTGCCCCACAAACAACAGCGATTCAAGAATACTACGGGGTGAAATGTCACCCGCTTGCTCCTCTTCAACTTCGGCACCACTCGGTGCCTGGTCGGCCTCAGACTCCGACGCATCCTGCTGCCCCTCCTGTGCATGTTCATTCTCGTCCGACTGAGGCGCATCCGCATCGCCCATCAGTTGTGAATACGCCTGGCTCAGTTCATGTAAAGAAACGTCCGGAGGATCTTCCGTTTGTGAAAGCGCACTCCGGGCCAATTCCTCGATGGAATTTTCGGGGGCAGACTCATCCTGAGGCTCAAGGTCAGTCATCAGAAAACGTCAACTCGCAAATAGGCAAAGCAAAACCTGATTCAAAAAACAAAACAAACAGAAAGGACTCGCGAGCGGCAACACTTGATGGCAGACCATGGCCATTGCTTCGATGCCGCAATCACAGACTGTTGAGATAGTCAATCAGCTCCTCTATTTCTGTTTGCGACACGTCCTGGGCAATGCCATGTCGGTGTCCCATTAGTACGTCCCTTACTGAAGCTGCTCGGCCATCGTGAAATAACGCACTACGCTGGCTGACTCCTAACAGAGAGGGGGGATTGAAACGTCGGTTCCCGAAGCGGTCCTGCAGCCCCACATCGTAAATCTCTGGAGAAGTAAACCGGTTCGGTTGGTGACAGTCGGCGCAACCTTGCTGGCGAAAAACACGGGCCCCACGTGCAACGGTTTCCCCAGGCTGCCGCTGCCGGGCAGACGACAAGGACGGTGGAGGCGACAAGGTGCGCAGATAGGCTGCCAGTGCTGCCACCTGTGCATGCGTGGGTTCTTCGCCACGCATTGTCGTACGTATCGACTTGCGCACCTGCTCTTCCAAACGTACAACTTTACCACTCCAGGACCAGGGCCCTGTCGCACCTACACCAAGCAGGCTCAAGACCCGCTTTGGAGCACCGACCGAGCCGTCTCCAAAGTTGTCGTTGAGTCGGCCGTTCGTGTGACCGTCCGTATGACAACTGTGACAACTCAGCCATCCATCACTCGATAAGGTTGCATCGTAAAACAACTGTTCACCCTGCTCCACCAGACTCAACTCTCGTGGCGGACCAAGTTGGATTGACCGAACATCGCTGGAGGCATCAATGGGAACGATTGACACAGAATCATCCATCATATTCGCAACGTAAATAGTACGCCCTTTTGTGCCAAGCATCAGAGCGGCAGGACGACGTCCCACTGCTACGCGCCGAAAGTAATCCGCCTCCCGATCGCTAATGGCAATCTCAGACACTCCCGCGAAGGCCAGAATCTGGCGTCCGTCGTTAGAAACAATAAGACCAGCAGGATCGCCTGCTGCTCGGTCAGGATGCCCCAGATAAACTAAATCCCCAGCAGGACTGGTTGATGGTGGAACTGCGTGCAGACGGGCAATCTTTACGTCACGAATCACGTTCACCAATACTCCACCCCAATGCACACCGCCACGCGTCGTGGCCGGGTAATCATTCAAAATCTGGTGGGCAACGTAGAGTGACTGACGATCCGTAGAAACTGCCAATCCGCGTAGATTGTTACCCTCCAGGCGATGGACCTGGAGAAGGCGACCCGTTTCAATATCGAGAAGAGCCAATTCGCCTCCGAATGCCCCAGCAACAACCAGATAACGCGGGTCGGGAAGCAAAATTTGCAGCAAAGGCGAGAACGGCAGATCAATGGTGGCCAGTACCCGTGGTTTGCAAGACGTCGTGACATCGACGATCGTGGTTTGACGCGCCCAGAGCGAAGCGACAAACGCCCGCCGCTCATCTGCCGACAGGAGCACATGCACCGGCGTGTGACCAACGGCTGTTTTTCCCTGCGGGTAAAAACTGTGGCCACGGACCTTACCCGTAATCAGACAACTATCAGTATCATCCAGAGCCACCCCAATGGCTCTTTTCTGACCGACAATGAAAGCTGACAAACTACGGCCCACCCGGGTTTCACCAACGACCTTCCGACTGCGGAGATCAACCGCGGAGAGTGTACCGCTGTGATGGTTTGCCACCAGCAGGTGGGACTCCGAGTCTACCAGGGCAAGTGCCACTGGCCGCCGCACCTGCGGGACCAGTTCAGTCGCAAAAAGCAACGCTGGCCAGGCAATCAACAAGCCGATGCATTGTTGTACTACCCTGATTGAGTTCGAACACTGCAACGTCTGCCACATCAGGAAGCCTGCTCTGTTCCGGAAAGCCACACGGCAAAGATTATTCAGCTACCGCAGGTACAGACAATTTACTCCATCTGGCGCCAGGAAGGAACGTGAAATCAAATTCGAATCACCCAGACTGCCAGCTCGCGTCGACTCGAATCGCCTCGTCAGACAAAAACAATGACAAACGTCACAACAGGCAGCAGGCTACCCCAACGTCTTGTCTGCGCGGTCTCGGGGAATCTCAGAAACGGCTGTCACTTGCACCGTCTTGTGGCCCTGAATCGCGCCAGGAATCCCCGCCATCACCCTAGCCCCAGACATATATACCGGCAAAGCAGCGGTCACATCCTGATCTGTGACAAGCAGGTCGCCAACCTCCAGATCCAGCAGGTCTTGCGGATGGATTTGTGTTTCCGGGAGCGCGAGCACTACGTCGACGATGTCCGTGTCGGAGTCGGCTGCAGACCGGTCCTGAAATTCCTCGTTCATTCCAGAATCGTCGGCGGCCTCAACAACACACTGCGTTAGTATCGGCTGCAGCAAACAAGCGGGAAAGCAAAGATCGAGCGCGTCCTGAAAAGCTCCCATCCGCAACTCAAACCGGAATGAAACCACGGGCGTATCTAACGCCAGGTTGTTGTCCACCTCAGACCGTTCTGTCACGCGTTCAATCGACAACTCCCCCTCCCAAACCGGCCCCCATGCCTGTCGCAATTCATCGATCAATGTGTCGTAGATGCGACCAACCAGGCGTTGTTCGATTTCTGTCAATGGCGAAGGCACAGCCGGTTGTTCGCCAGCCTCTCCCCCCAACATCCGATCGATCATCAGATGCAACATTGACAAAGGCAAATTCACCACGATCGGGCTATCGCTCTCTGCTGAACGAAGTGCAATGGCACAGCCAGGACTTTCTCGCTTTGCCAGAAATTCTGCCGGGCTCATGCACGTGATATCGACTAATCGAATCTCCAGCTGGGCCCGCACTAAAGTAGACCAGGCAAGACTCAAGCGACGGGCAAGCCCCTCGTGCACAGCATGAAGCAGGACACGTTGCTCGGCCTGCAACGGTTCCTCTGTAACAAGCGTACTGTCACTACATGAATGTTTTTCGCGGCTGCCTTCAAACCGGGAGGCAAGCGACTGCCGGGACGCGCCCGCCATCCCAAACAGGCTCGCCAACTCGTCGGTCGTCAGATGTTGGTGCAGCATCAAGGGGGTTCTCTCCACAACTCCAAAGTACCCTGACAGCCGCCGTCTATATTAGAGACTGGTTTGACTCCCGCGGACCCGTGAGTCTCTACACTCCAGTCATCAGCCAAGACACCTATTCACGGGTGTGGCCGTCTCCATAGACGACGTATTTGTAACTGGTCAATTCTCGCAATCCGCAGGGCCCGCGCGCATGAAACTTATCCGTGCTGATGCCGATCTCGGCACCAAGACCAAATTGTCCTCCATCGTTAAATCGCGTACTCGCGTTAATCATTACTGCGGAACTGTCTACCGCTTCAGCAAATCGGCGGGCAGACGCCAGGTCATTCGTAACGATCGCATCCGTGTGACCTGACCCATAATGATTGATTGTCTCAATTGCTTCTTCCAGCGAAGCAACTACGCGCACTGAAATCACGGGCCCCAGGTATTCCGCGAAATGATCTTCCTCAGACGCCGCGGCCACTTGTGGAATCAAGTTGACCGTCTGTGGATCACCACGCACTTCGATCCCCTCCGCCCGCAACGCCGCCACTAGTCCGGGCAGCAGGTCGGCAGCGATGTCGCGATGGATCAACAACGACTCGCAAGTATTACAAGTCCCCAGGCGTTGACACTTGGAATTCAATGTAATTGCCGCCGCCATCTCAGCTTCGGCACCGCGATCAACATAGACATGACAGTTGCCAGCGAAATGCTTAATCACCGGCATTCGCGCTTCGTCGGCAACACGTCGAATCAGCCCTTCGCCGCCGCGGGGAATCGCGACATCGATGTACTCAGCCAGCTGCAGAAAATGGCCAACTGCTTCTCGATCCTGGTGCGACACCAGTTGAACTGCCTCAGCTGGTAGCCCGCATACCTCTGCATTCGTCTGGAGAATTTCCACAATCGCACGGCTCGAATGGGCTGCTTCCTTGCCACCTCGCAAGATCACCGCGTTGCCACTCTTGATGCAAATCGCGGCCGCGTCAGCGGTCACATTGGGTCGAGACTCGTAGATAAAAAATACCACACCCAGCGGTACTCGAATTCGCGAAACCTCCATCCCATTGGGACGGCGAACCGATTCGATCGTCTCGCCGACCGGGTCAGGCAGATCGGCAACTTCTCTCAGGCCCTGGGCGATTTCCTGCACGCGCTCTGCAGAAAGGCGCAGCCGGTCAATCTGTGCGGCCTCAAGGCCAAACTCAGGCGCCTTTTGTAAATCCTGGGCATTCGCAGCCAAGATACGCTCGGTCTGATCGCATAGCAGATCGGCTGACGTGCGCAACCAACGATTTCGTACGCCCCCTGGAATGCCGGTCAGCTGTGTCGCAGCAGCACGAGCGGCATGTGCCGTCTCCTGGCAATAGTGCACAAGGTCCGCGGATTCAACTTCAGACATGGTAGGCTCGCGTCGGCGTTCAGGAGTGGCGCGAAGTATCCGGAAAACTCCCGACGCCGTCAACGCCTCCGGTTGCCTGAAACAAGAGAAGTGCCTGGTGCACTGGGCCCACATCGTGAACCCGCAGTACTTGCACCCCCTGCTGCGCTAATGACAACACGACGCCAATCGTACCTGGAGTGCGATCGGCTGTTCGATCTGCGATGACTTTGGCAATAAATCCTTTGCGAGAAGGCCCCAACAGCAAGGGACAACCCAACGCATGAAATCGGTGACAGCAGGCCAATAAATCGAGATTGTGCTGATGGGTTTTGCCAAAACCGATACCCGGGTCAAGGCAAATACGGTTGCTCTCGATGCCCGCCTCACGCAGTACGTCGCGGCGGACACCTAAATAGTCGTAGATCTCGGCCACGACATCCGAGTATGTCGGATTTTGTTGCATTGTTTGCGGTGTACCACGCATGTGCATCGCACAAACACCTGCCCCCGAAGATGCCGCCACTGCTAGCATGCGAGCATCTCCAGCCAGCCCCGACACATCGTTGATGATCTCGGCACCTGCCGCTAAAGCCGCCTCGGCCACTGCCGCCTTGGAGGTGTCAATGGAAATTGGCACCGTCGTCTGGCGACACACTTCTTCAATTACCGGGACGACACGCTGCAGCTCTTCGTCGGTCTCAACCGGCGATGCCCCCGGGCGTGTACTCTCTCCACCGATATCGAGAATACTGGCTCCTTCGGCGGCCAGTCTCAGGGCATGCTCAACCGCCGCTCCGGTCGCGATGAAATTCCCGCCGTCGGAAAAACTATCCGGCGTCACATTGACGATGCCCATGACACAAGGGCCCTGTGCAAAGTCGAGACTCCGGGTGACAAGCTGCCAACGGACCGCCGGTCGTACCGACGTCTGCTCAGATTGTGCCAAACTGTGGTCGCGCGAACTCATGCCTCGAGCTTATCACGAACAGCCTGCCACCGCAGCCGGTGCCCCAGGCAGATGTAGCCCGCCGGACATTTCGTCTTGAACGATGCTCCGGCGGGCAGCCAACTACTGAGCGCAAAAAAGTAGTCCGGGCGACCATTCAGGTCGTCACCGGACTACATCCCCCCTGGGATACCCACTTGTTCTTGGTCAACGACTTGTGTCCTCTGCTCGGACCGGGAACGGCCTGGTAGCACCATTCCGCCATAAGTGATGACAGGTTTCCCTATCGGCCATCTTCGCGCGAGAACTTTGCAAATGTTTAACGATTATGCCGGTTTCGCAAGCAGGCCTCTTTACCCGGGGCGGAGAGAAGCGTTTGAGTTTTCCTCGGTTCCTACCGCAATTGTGCAAGTAAGACTCATCAAAATGTGCGGATTAGACCGACTTTAAGGATTAGGGGGCTACAGCTCGATGACGCACTCCCAACTTCATGCCCCGACACCCGAAAAAAATCACACTGTGAAAGGAATTCTCGTTGTCCGGATCATCTGACCGAAATTCCCTGCGCAACGCCATCGCCAGTCTTGGCTGGCCTCTGATCCTGGGATTCGCAGCTAGCAGTTTTTTCTACACACTCTTGTTCAAGGGACCGTTCACGAACCCATTAATGCGTCGCTATTTCGCGACGCATCCGGTTTCGTACGTCGCCACCACGATGTTCTTCGTCGGCATGGCCACCTTGATCGCAAAACTGATTAATGTCGTGGCGCAATACCACTCACTGGACTCAATCAGCCTGGGAGAACCCGCGCCAGGCGGCACCGGCCTGAATCATTGTCAGCAACTCCTGGCACAACTCCAGCAGCTACCACAGAGAACCCGCGAGTCTTATCTCGGCATGCGACTCTCCAACATTCTGGAGCTGATCCGTCGCAAGGGAACAGCGGATGGACTCGACGAAGACCTCAAGTATCTTTCCGACCTGGATCAGGGACGACAGCAGGAAGGCTATGCGTTCGCACGCATCATAATCTGGGCAACACCGATGCTGGGTTTCCTCGGTACGGTCATTGGAATCACCCAGGCCTTGGGAAATCTCGACCCTGTCGAACTTGCCAACTCGATTCAGACGGCGATGCAAAAACTACTGGATGGCCTGTACGTGGCGTTCGATACGACGGCACTAGCCTTGTCATTATCGATCGTTTTGATGTTCGTACAGTTCTTGATTGATCAAATCGAGTCGCAATTACTATCAAAAGTCGACGATCGCACCAATAAAGAGCTGCTGGGACGATTTCCACAATGGGGCACCCAAACCGACCCCTACGTCGCGTCAGTCCAGAAAATGTGTCAGGAAGTGATCCACACGAGTGAAGAACTGGTCGCCCAACAAACGACCTTGTGGCAAAAAACTGTTGACTCCGCTCACCAGCAGTGGTCTCAATTGAGCCAGGCTTCACTTACCCAGACTGAACAAGCCCTGTCAAATACCTTGAACGGATCGCTGCAACAGTACGCGCATACTTTGGCAGAACAAAGCGAGACTGACGCCAACTCTGCTACCCAGCGTTGGAACCAGGCGCAAGATCACTTACTGGAACAGGTGGCGATCTTGCTCAATCAGCAGCGGGAACTGGCAGCCGAACACCGCGCTGATGCGAATCGCTGGCAGGCCACACTTTCGGAGAGCGCTACGGCGGCGCAGCAACAACAGGCCGAACTCAACAAACACGGCGAGCTTCTGGCGCGGGCAATTGATGCCAGCCGGGACATCCGCCAGCTGGAGGCAGCGCTCAATGACAACTTGCGCTCGTTGTCCGGTGCACAGCATTTTGAAGCCACGGTCAATAGCCTGGCAGCAGCAATCCATCTGCTCAATACTCGACTCGGCAGTATTCCAGAGCCCACCTCACCGTTGGAACTGGATCCAACCGACAGCCAGGATCGCGCTGCATGAGACGACGAGCCAACCGCAAACCGGAAACACGCGTAGCATTGTTTCCGTTTCTGGCCGTACTAGTCTGCACCATGGGTGCGCTGATCGTGTTGCTCGTTCTTGTTGTCCAGCAAGCACGTGTACAGGCCGTAGAAATAGTCCGCTCCGAGCCCGTGGATGACTCGGCCGCCCAGGCTGCCGCTCAACGTCGCCAGGAACAACGAGAAGACCTGATCTGGAGATCGGAAATCCTCGAGCAACAACGCGGAGAAAAGACAACCGAATTAGCAGACCGCCGTCTGGCGCTGAGTCACCTGGAAGAGCACCTCAACCAAATGGAATCGCAGTGGCAAAAACTGCTTGAAGAACGAAAAGCATTCCGCGCACTTAGCTCACCAAACCAGGACACCTTGGACAAATCTCGTCGGCAATTGGCTCAACTGCAGGCCCAAATCGACCACACACAAGAGCAGCTGACAAACTCCCGCGAGAAACTCCAACAACGTCCCGCATCCTATGCCATCATTCCCTACCATGGTCCGCAGGCAACACAGCGACGTCCACTCTATGTCGAATGCACTTCCACTGGTCTGATCATCCAACCTGAGGCAATTGTACTCACCCCCGAAGACCTGGCTGGTCCGACCGGCCCCGGCAATCCGCTGGCAGCTGTACTCCGCGCCAAGCGTGAATACTACCGACGTGTTGGTGATACCGAAGAGCCTTATCCCCTGATCGTTGTACGTTCGGATGGCATCCTGGCCTACGGGGCGGCACGCAGATCAATGCAAGGCTGGGACGATGAGTTTGGTTACGAACTTGTCGCCGCAGAACGCGAACTGCACTATCCACCACCTGACTCCAGCTTGAAAAACTCGCTTCACCGCGTGATCGAATTAGCACGCAAGCGCCAGCTCGCGCTGACTCGCGCTATGCCTCGCCGATACCAACAGGACGGCGGCGGCAGCGGCCAATTACGGGCTACCACAAACCGAGGCTTTGTCCGCACGTCAGCAAATGGACCTGGCCGTGGCAGAGGTGGCAGGCAGCGTCCAGCAGCACGTCGGAGTGGCACATCGGAGTCACCCGAAAACAACCGTCGACCACCTGCCACCGCCGGTTCAGGAGATGTCGCTGGAAAAGAAACCCACACTCATTCCCAACAACCGGAGACTGAAAATACGGGAGGAACGTCAACCACTTCGGCGAACCGTGCAAAACCTCGAAAGCCCGCCGCAGAGAACGCAGAGATTGCTTCAAACCAGCCCGCCACAAAGAACGCAGGCATTGCGTCAAACCAGCCCACCACTGGCCTCACCTCTCTCGGAACCCCTACGGACGACTTCTCACCGACCAGCCTGGCGGAAAGTCGGGGAAGCAATTTTGCGTTACCCAAATACGAGAACAACCTGACCGAAGTCCAACGGACAATTCGCATGAAGTGTTTTGTGGACCAACTTGTAATACAAAAAGAACGTGGCGTTGACACGCGCGAACTGGCCGTGCCGTTAAGCGGTGCAATGAGCAACGACATTGAGTCCTTGATTGCCCGCATCTGGGATCGCATGGAACGCTGGGGATTAGCCATCCCGGGCGGATACTGGAAACCTGTTTTGAAAATCGATGTTCTGCCAGAGGCGGAACACCGTTTCAGGGAGCTATCCGCCCTGCTGCGCGACAGTGGCATGATCGTCGAAAGGGCTAACCGTTGAGACATAAACCACGGCATGAAACCGACGCGCCAGGGCAAGATGCTTTCCTGGACATCGTGGCCAACCTCGTCGGCATTCTTATCATTCTAGTAATGATTGTCGGCGCACGTGCCAAAGACGCTATGAGTGAACGGCCAGATCCACCACCAGCAACAACAGAGCCTGTCGAAAACGACGGGATCCAGACACTACAAAGTACCGCCTCTGGACTGGAGGCGGACATCCACAAGACTCAAAGCAAAATCAATCTCCAAGAACAGGAAATTGCTTATCGACGTATCGAGCGGGATCAACTCCTGACATTGTTGACCGCCACCGAAAAAGAGCTGAGCAACGCTCGGGAAGACCTCGACGCAGCACAACAAGAGCGTCTGAACGTTCAGCAGCAGGTCTCTGCTGCTGAACGCGAACTTGCGCAGGTGCAACAAACCTTACAGGCTGTTGCAGTCGAAACCAAGGCACCTATCGAGTTGAAACATCTGCCAACCCCAATGGCTAAAACCGTCTTCGGCAAGGAAATTCATTTGCGACTGAAGTCCGGGAGGCTGGCACATGTCGCCATCAACGAACTTGTCAAACGCATGCAAGCGGATGGACGCCAGCAACTCTGGAAGCTACGAAACTCATCTCGCGTGACAGAAGTCATCGGACCGGTTGAGGGGTTTCGCATGCGGTACACACTGCAACGCGGCGAACGCACAGTTAACACTGATCTCGGCCCGGTCGTCCAACAGTTTGCAGAACTGGCACATTTCGAACTGATCCCGACTGCCGATCAACTCGGAGAAGCACTCACTGATGCCTTGCGGGGAGACTCGCACTTCTCCGCACTGCTGGCGGCCGAAAGTACACCTCAAACCACGGTTACGGTTTGGGTATACCGCGACAGTTTCGAAGATTTCAGACGCCTCAAAGAACATCTGTTCGCCCGTGGACTGCTCACCGCTGCCCGCCCACTTCCCGATGGTGAACTTATCAGTGGTGGGCCCAATGGCAAACGATCATCGGCTCAATAGCCAAGACACAAACGAGGCAGACCTACCCGATTTGCGATGGCCAGCCACCTTCCGCGTGCCACAGCCTGACTGCCAGGCAGCACAGCATCATTTACGGATTTGCGGCCAAAGACAAACGGACCAGCTCCTTGTCGTTGCGTGCGAAGACACTGCGTTGGGCAAACGCGGGATGCGACCACACGACTGTCCGTCGCCCCAAGGGAGTCGTCGGGGCAATGATCTTGGTTCGGCTGACCTGCTCAAATCCGTCTGGACTCAGGCGCGCCAGCACTAATTCGCCAAGGTCATTTGCCAACAGATAACGGTCTGCCTGCTTGACAATAAATACATTCGCCCAACTGGCGGGCCGTTTCCCTGTCGAGGGAGCAAAACTTTCCCACATCGGTTTCCCGTCGCTCAGGCGGATGCACATAAAACGTCCGCCCGGACCTGCGCCGTAGAGATAACCACCCTCAATCATCGGTGTACTCATCACACACGCGACGCCGCGACGAGTATCGCCCTGCCAGACAATCTCAGCTTGAGGTCTCTGCGCATTGAGCTGAAGTAATGCCGACTGACGTGGGTAACCACTAACGTAGAGTTGTTCACGAAATAGTCGCGGGATGCCAATCGCCATTCCCCAGTGTGTCTTGATTGGAATCGACCAGTAGGTCGCACCGGTCTCTGGATTGAGTCCATTGATCGCATCGCCATGCCAGACAACCAATTGGCGCGTCTGCCCTACCTGGTAAATCACGGGAGATGAATAGCCCGGCCAGCGTGCATCCAGAGCACGCCAGATTTCGCGTCCCGTATACTTGTCAAAAGCAACGACTGTCGTACCTTTGCCACCGACGGTACAGATCAAACGGTCGCCATCAACCAGTGGGTGCGCGGACACGCCCCAATGCGGGATTTCCAGCTTGTAGTCACGCTGAAACTCGCGTGACCAGATAACCTGCCCCGTCTTCGCCTGCAGGCAGAACAGATGCCCTTCGGATCCTAATGTATAGACCCGGTCCTGATCGACTGTTGGCGTGACACGCGGACCGGCGCCATACATCAACGCAGTCGTATACGGACAATCGTACTGATGTACCCATTGCACTTTCCCGGATTCTACGTCCAAGGCGACCACGCGTTCCACGCCCAATGTAATACCACGCGTGTAGTTGTAGTTGGGAGCAGGACCAAAGTCCCGTTTCAACCGCGCAATCTTCTCAGCGTCGTCGGGATGTCGAATTCGATCCATCACGATCACGCGACCGCCAGCGACTGCCGGACCGGCATAGCCAGCTCCCAGTTTCGCGTGCCACTGACGTAGCAAACCCGTTTCAGGAAAGCTTTCCAGGATCCCCGTTTCCCTCCACACACCATCACGTTGAGGCCCCATCCATTGGGGCCAATCATCCGCAAACAATGGCGCCGTCAAAAATGACGCCAGCAAGAATGTGCACACCTTGCAGAGAAGCCATTTTTCAAGCTGTTTTGTTTTCCACACGTTGTCGCGCTCCCTACCTGACGGTAACAGCCCACACTTTTGCCAGCAAACCTCGGCTGCGCTGTGGTTTTACTCAGAAAGCCGCGCAGAAGAAACCGCGGACCCGCTCGCCATCAGGCATGCGTCGACATCGTTGGCAACAATCACACCGTAATTGATGGCACCCAGCCAGCCGGACATGATGATACCGACACTGCCGGCATGGTATAGACCGCGGACTTGTTCCGGCAATCCGCGGCTAACCGCCAGACCTTCGAACTTCGTACCGAAACTGGAACCGGCCACATGCCGCGTGTAATGTTCGAAGGTGATGGGGGTACTCGCCTCGATGTGAGCTACCCGCTCGCGCAGATTAGGTAGATATTTTTCCGCCGCATCAAGAGTGGTTTCGATCAGATCGCGTTTACTCTGTTCGTATTCTTCTTTCGTCAAGCCAGCCCAATCCTCGTATTTTGCATTGGTACTGGAGACCACTAAATGGCGCGACCGCCCTGCCGGCCGAGTACGCGGATAGTAAATCGAATAGGTTCGACTCGTGATGTCACGACTGAGCAGCAAATCGGTGGCAAACTCACGAGCGGTTGAACTGAACAACAAATCTCCCGTGGATTCCTCAATATATTCATCCGGCTTTAACGCCATATAGACCTGGGTACTCGAATTGTTAACCCGTACTTGCCTTGCCTCGTCGATAAATTGAGAGTCAAAATACTGGTCGCCTACCAGGCGAAAAATGGTTGCCTGCAAGTTCGCATTCGACACCACGCTCCGGGTGCGAATCGTACGTCCATTAACCTTGACAGAAACAACTCGATCCCGCTCCACCCCCACCTGTTCCACATCACAACGGATACCGACATCAACTCCGTTACTCAGGAGTTCATCGTGCATTAATTGGATCAGCCGGTCCGTCCCACCCTCAAATGTGAAGACGCCTTTGGACATGAAATTTGAGAACACAATCCCGTATGACAATGCCGGATCTTCCAGAGTCGAACCATTCGCATACACAATCGGTTCCATGAGTAGCCGGACGATATCCTGCCGGCCGGGGAAAAAACGTTCAAACAATTCTCCGGTCGTCAATTCCTGGTCATCATAAAACTTCATCTGACGAGCGGTATCAAAAAACGCGTCAATCGTTGATCGCGGCACGCCGAACTGTTCTGACAGCAGACGAGTAAAATCGTTGCGATGGTAGCTTGTCGTCAGAGAAAAGACAGGGTTGTCAAAGCGAATCCGTTTTAACGGAACGATCGAATCAGCGATGGCCTGATTCCAATAGCGTCGACAACTTTTGATCATCCCGTATGGGAAACCATGCAACGAAATATCAAAAATATGGCCGCCAGGACGTTTGAACCAGGTTGCTAACCCACCCAACTTATAGTGCTGTTCCAACAGCAACACTGAATGTCCGGCACGCCCCAGAATATTAGCCGCGGTCATGCCAGCCAGCCCACTGCCGATAACGACTACGTCATAGCTATCCTGGACATTCTGGAGAAAATCTCTGGGCACGGCTACAAGTCCATCAACGGGAACAATCACGGCAGAATCGTACCCTCACGATCCTAACGCGAACTGCTCGATGACGGGAGGGTCCTGCCGCCTTCACAGGCCCAAAACCGGTTAACGCAATTGCGGCAAGCCACGGTAGCGGGGGCGAAAAGCCGCCGCTGCCGGCCTGTTAAGGCCGCGACTGGCCGTGTTGTGCGTTTCCCCTTGAGTCGGTGCCTGAAAAGCGGCCAGGTCAATCCGAGGAGCACCTTCCAGCGGCGGCATTTGCCACAGCCGAGCGGGAGCGCCGATCAGCTGATTGATCAAGTAATCGCCCACATCAATCTGAAAAGCCACCTCTTCCTGGCGACCGGGCAGAAGTTGAATCTGCAGTCGCCGCGGCAAAGACACCCCCATGTCTGGGTAGTAACGAAATTGCGATAAATTGGCAATTGCCAGTGTTCCGGTAGCGTCTTCGAACTGCTGCTGTAGAACCCAGCCAAATTGTGGGTGAACAACTACCTGGCGAGTCAAGGGCGAGCCAGGACTGGGAATTTGCGAACGCAAAACGAGTTGCTCTGGGCCCGCCGAAAACTGATATCCGGCAGCGGGATCAAGGGTTGCCACTCCCAACATTTCAATGATCCAACGCGGCTCCAGCGGCAACACGCCAGGTGCTGCACTGCGACGAAATTCCTGGTGTCGAGCGACGTAAACCGGAGAAGGCTTGCCGAGAGCCAAGCCCGTTGGATTCTGGTTCACCCAAAACCAAAAATGGTCTTGATTGCTTCCCAAATCCAGTTGTGGTCGCGAACCGATTGGCGCACGCGCTCGAATGCGAAGTTGCTGTGGCCGCTCTAATGCGAGGTCAGCGGCCAGACCCGGTAAACCCGGAACCGACAGCGATGCATTCGTTGTCTGCAATTGACGGATCAAGCTGCTATTGCCATTTACAGCAGCGACCACATCCTGCGGTCCCGCGTCAGCACCTAGGACAACTGGAGCCTGGGGATCTCGAGAACCAAACCATCCCAGGCTGCTGCAACCACTGTTACACAACAGCAACAATATGACAAACAATACGGTGCTTCGTTGTCGCGTCAGCTTCGCAGCACACCCTTGCTGTCGCCTCCACTGGAAAGCGCAACCGTTGCGCCAGACCGCAAACGCTCTTGCCTTCCTGCAGGTCACGCTCATCGCAACAACGACCTCCTGCCACATAACCACCATCGAAAACAAAACTCTCGGCAAATTGAATCCGTCACACTCACAAGAGATGTCAATCGGTGTCCGCCTCAAGCAGTCTCGCCAGCTCCTCCTGAATCTGCTGCATACGATCAGCAGGTGGTGAAGCGACAATCACCTGGTATTGTTTTTCATTGCGCGGACAGAACAAGGCCATCACCTCTTGCCCTTGTTCATTGGTGCTCGACTCCTCCAGGCGCAATATCCGGCGTCGCACCATCAGTAGTGCCAAGACAAATCGGACATCAAGTCTGTCGAGCTGGTCTTCAAGGCGTTCAAAGTAGTCCAGCAAGACGTCATTCGGAGCCCACTGGAACTTGCGTGCCACGTTATCGGGCATGCGTGACCGCCACCAACCAATCACATCTTCTGGCGGTCCCTGCCAAGCAGATTCAGAATAATCAAGACGGACCACCTCTTCACCTTCATCGATCAACACCGCATAAAACACTTCACCGGGAAGCAATTCACGGTCCTCACCAGCGCACTGGCGGGTACATCGTTGAACATGAAAATCGAGCATACGTGCCTGTCCTCCGCCAAGTCGCTGCGAATCGTACGCAATCGCCTGGGCTGACTCAAGACACAATCAGAAAAGCACCGTAACCACGCAGCGAAACCCAAACAGCTGGCCGTCAGGTTCAGCCTCCCACGAAGCACACAACCTGAGACAACAGCCAAATTCGAAGGGATCCAACAGATCCGCGCTCAGCAGTGCCTGGATTGCTTGAAACGCCTCGGTCAGGCGTTCCGCAAGATAAAGAACCAGGTGTCCAGTTGGCCTGCTATCACTGAAATCGCTGCTCGGTCCAAGCCGGAAACTGGTCGGACTGGCGGCGCATGAGTTTCATGAAATCAACGATTCCTTTAGTGATCGGTAACCGTGGATTTAGCAGCTCGGCACCCTGCAAATTCGTATCCGCGGTGCTGACAAACAGCCCGGTTGCCGTATTACCTGCCCCCTTCCGCCGTCCCTCGATTTTCGAGTAAAGACGCTCGGCGTCCTTCGATGCCGTGCGGTCCCCTTGTCCAACGGCAATGAGCATTGGCATCTGTCGCAAGATGAACTGGTGCTGCAGTGGGCCCTGCGCGTTGAAACGGCCGAACGACTTTGGCGGCGAAAGCAAAATCAAACCACGAATGTCTTTACCTATCTCAAAAGCTGGCAAGTCCTGGCGACTCCAGTCGTAAAACGCCCAGTTCATCGCTAGCAAGGCACCTTCCGCGGCGCCTACGACGCACAACTTCTCAATGTTCATGCGACCGGCGTTGTTTTCCTCCAGCAAGAAGCTCTTGACGGCCTGCAAATCCAGCAACACAGCAGCTTTGTCCTTCGGTTTCATCCGCTGCCGTGTAATCGGAGCTTTATTCCCATTGGCCAGACTCCGCGTGACACTTTTGCCGTGGCCGCGCAGGTCGGGAACCGCGACTGAAAATCCAAGTCCCTGCAAGCCCTGGGCAAGGTAGTGAAAATCTGCGGCACCACGCCCCCAACCATGTACCAGCACCACAGGGAAGACCTGCTTCCCCTGTTTTTTTGCCAAGGGTGACTCGTAATAAATACACCGCAGATGCACACCGTCTTTGGTCGTCAAGGCTTCAGCCCGCGCCTTGGGTACCGGCACACCGGGTTGTTTCTTTTTTTGCGTGGCCTGTCCAAATGCCGTTGGGCCGGAAATTGCGAGCGTCAGAGACAGCAACAAAAGCCAACCTGGCAGGCGGCGTTCGTTCATAACCAGATTCCTGCGTAATGCGGAAAAAAACGTTGGCAGATCGCCCAAAACGACACGAAGTAACGCGTTACTTTATCGTAGACGTGTTGCCATATCGGGTCAACGAAGATCGTCCAGGCGGTAACCCGTTTGCCACTTCCGCGTGTGTTACCCGCGGAATTCTGGGCTCTTTAGACGATTTTCTGGCCCCTTTCCTGTTTCTGGACTTTGTTTTCTGAGGTCGGTCCTTGGCTGATCCCGCGCGTTCGGGTGCTGCCAGTTCCTGGCCTGTTGGCCGTCGAACAGTCTGCTGGGGACTACAGACATCCACTACTGCCCTAAATCCGGCCACCGCTGGGACTCAGAAATGCCTGTGGGCTAACGGATTCGCTTGCTTTTCCTGCCCAATTTGGAGAAAATAGCGCAAGGTGTTTTGTTTTCAACACTTGCTGCGTCCTGCGGTGCCAACTGCAACCTGTCATGTGACTCCGAAACCGGACGGCCGGGATGGGGTTAACAGGCTGGGCCTGCTCGCCGGCTAACTGGCGAAACGCCTACCGCCAGTTAGCAGCGTGTGGCTGTGCAGTACACCCAAATTCAAAGAATCCAGATCACTAAGGCTCGCTCAGGGTGACGATGCAATAGTCAGGTGGGACAAAAGTAAATATTCCACCAAAAGTTCACCTGGTGAACGCGGGAGAGAAAGTCATGACTGCTTTGGCACATCGTTTGCGCGACTGGTGGAACGAAAGCCGAGAACACCTGAATCTGCCCTGGGATGCAGATTCTGGTGCTTTTGCCACCAGCCTGTTAATCCATTTTGGCATCCTGCTCGCGCTTGGTCTGGTTCCTCTGCTGCTGCCTCAGGCCAGACCGCACCTCACTATCCTTTCCCCGCTGGCCGAGGAAGAAGTTGACGTCAAGATTCCCGAAGAGGTCTATTTCAGCGACGAACAGTCCGAGCAAATCGGAGCCAACAGTGCAGACGAGGAAGGGATGGCACTCTCTCTGGCACCGGTCGTTGCCGAGCTCTCTGAGATTCCCAGTGCCACGCAGCTGACCCCAGTCGAAGAGGCAGAAATCGAACTAAATCAGTCGATTGAAGTCGCGACAGGGTTACATCTTGATCAGAACTTGATCGTCAAAGGCGCGGCCGGCGAGGGGACCACAGGGGCTTTGGGAGCTATCGACCGGCTGACGAACGAAATCCTGCATTCGCTCGAGCAGCGCAAAACACTGGTTGTCTGGCTGTTTGATCAATCGGCCAGCCTTTCGCGCCAACGCGAAGAAATACACGGGCGTCTGCACCGGATTTACGAAGAGCTTGGCTTATTGGAGCAAGCTGAAAATCCTGCGTTTAAACGCCATCGAGATAAACCTTTACTGACGTCAGTCTTTGCTTTTGGCAAGTCGGTTCAGATGATTACCGGGAAACCGACGGACGACATCGACGAAATCAAACAAGCCGTAGACAGTATCAAACTCGATAACTCCGGAGTTGAAAACGTCTTTGCCGCCGTCGGCCAGGCGGCCGGTCGTTTCAAGGAATTACGGATCCCGAAAGGGAAACCGGCCGAGCCGGAACGTAATGTGCTGATCGTCGTGGTGACGGACGAAGCAGGCGACGACCGCAATGGCTTGGATCAATCCGTAGCACTCTGCCGACGCTATAGCATGCCGGTCTACGTCGTCGGCGTACCGGCCCCCTTTGGACGCCAGGAAACGCTCGTCAAGTGGATCGATCCCGACAAGAAATACGATCAAACTCCGGGCTGGGGACGAGTCAATCAAGGCCCAGAATCGCTTTTCCCGGAACGTATCAAGCTAAACTTCTCTGCCAGTGCGGGGCGTGAAACGCCGCCCATTGACTCCGGGTTCGGCCCCTTCGCATTGACGCGTTTAGCATACGAAACCGGAGGTATCTACTTTGCTGTTCACCCGAATCGTTCGACGACAAAAAAGATACGTCGCCGTGACACCTCGGCATTCGCGGCACACCTGCAGCACTTCTTTGATCCTGAAGTGATGCGCAAGTACCGTCCCGACTACGTGACGGTCGAAGAGTACATGCAACGTCTAAACCAGAACAAGGCACGTACCGCCCTGTTTGAGGCTTCGCGTCAAAGCTGGTTGACACCAATGGAAATTCCCCAGTTTCGTTTTGTCAAACGAGACGAAGCCTCTTTTGCCAACGCACTTACCGAGGCGCAGAAAGCAGCGGCCAAGCTATCCCCCAAGATCTCAGCGTTACACAATCTACTTCAAGTCGGTGAAACCGACCGAGAACAAGAAGCCTCGCCACGTTGGCAGGCAGGTTACGATCTGGCAATTGGGCGCGTCCTGGCGGTTCGAGTGCGAACCGAGTCTTTCAATGCCATGCTGGCAAAAGCCAAGCGGGGCATGAAATTCACCACCAAGAAAAACAATACGTGGATTCTCAAGCCAAGCGGTGAAGTCAGCGTCGGCAGCCAGCTTAAGAAACAAGCTGCCAACGCCACACAGTATCTCCAGCGTGTCGTCGACAATCACCCTGGAACCCCCTGGGCTCTGTTAGCATCGCGTGAACTTGAAGATCCGATGAGCTGGAAATGGGTGGAAGAATTCACGAACCTGAATCCACCTGCGAGACGCGGAGCTGGCGGCGGCGGCGGCAACCCAGGACCCGCCCAGGACGACCGCAAGAAAATGCTCAAGAAACCGCCGCCAAAACGCGCCATACCCAAGCTGTAAAACCCACTCTGGATCACAACGCCTCAGCGATTCCAGATTTCGGCTGTCGGACTGGCTGAGGCGGGTTGATCACGCTGAACCTTCGGGCATAATAACGGAATGGCACTCCTCAACAGATACTGCTGGTTCGGCTTTAGTTTCCCGCCACGTTGCGGGGCCGGAGGAATGTTGTAGTTGTCCATCGCTGTTTGCGGTATTTCCCAAAGCCCTGAAAACCCTCACCGGTTTCAGGGCTTTTTTTATTGAACAGAACACGCTCCCCCTCAACCCACTCCAACTTGTAGTAAAGACTATTCATACCAAGGAGCTGGCGACCTTCACACGGCTTGTTCGCCGATTGTTCCAGCTCGAAACTAGCAACGCACCTGCGCACTACGGAGAAACAGACCATGATTGTTGTGATGGAAAAGGATGCTCCCCAGAGTCAAATTGACGATATGGTTAAGCGAATTGAGGGATTAGGCCTCAAAGCGCACACCATCGTCGGAACCCAGCGAACCGTGGTCGCAGCAATCGGGGAAAAACGTGAAGACACGCGTGAATCGCTCGCAGGCAGCCCTGGAGTCGCTGAAGTCGTGCCGATCCTGGCCCCCTATAAGGTCGCCAGTCGGGAAGTCAAACCGGATCCAACGTGTGTTGTCGCAGGTTCACTGAAGGTCGGTGCAGGCCATCTAGGTGTGATCGCTGGCCCTTGCAGCGTGGAAAACGAAGAACAAATTCTCGGTTGCGCCCGGGCGGTAAAGGCGGCCGGCGCGACGGCCTTACGCGGTGGAGCATTCAAACCACGCACCAGTCCCTACAGTTTCCAGGGGCTGAAGAAAGTCGGTCTGGAGTTGCTGGCCAAAGCCCGTGATGAAACAGGTCTGGCCGTTGTGACGGAAGTGGTATCGGCGCAAGATGTGGAATTGGTCGCCGAATACGCAGACGTGCTGCAAGTGGGAGCACGCAACATGCAGAATTACCGACTGCTGGAGGCGGTTGGCAACACATCGCGTGCAGTACTACTGAAGAGGGCCTGTAGTGCTACGCTCGATGAACTTCTCCTGGCAGCCGAATACATTCTCAATGAAGGCAATCCCAATGTCATGCTCTGCGAACGTGGCATTCGCACGTTTGAGTCCCACACTCGCTTTACCCTGCCACTCGCGACGGTGACCTATTTGCACCACAAGACACACCTCCCCGTCGTCGTCGATCCGAGTCACGGTACTGGACATTCCTATCTGGTCCCAGATCTAGCGACCGCAGCAGTAGCTGGCGGTGCAGACGGTCTAATCATCGAAGTACATCCGTCGCCGGCAGACGCGCTGAGCGATGGCTACCAGTCACTTGATTTTGCCCAGTTCGAAGCGACGATGGCCCGCTGCCAACGGGTCGCTGACGCACTCTCTGATTCCGAGCCCTCCGCAGTATGATGCTCTCCACGGGGTTGCTATCGACTGAAAGATAGTGACGATACCGCTGAGGCTCAGGCATGAACTGCCGCGTGCCTGAGCCACTACTGAGAGTCCGTCAGGAACGCTAGGATGCTGACATTTGACGCGTCACTTCCTGGTGTCTTGCCATCAGCTGAGCGACCCGCTCCCTGTCAACCGGGAGCTGAACCTGCCCCTTGGCCTTCAGCGAGGTTCCTACGATCACCCCATCAGCTTGAGGCAGCAGGTCAGACAGTTGCGGGACGGTCACCCCACTACCAATCCATACAGGTGCTGCTGGTACCGCCTCACGAACCTGCTGCAAATCGGACCAGGAAATCGCACTACCCGTCGTCTGGCCACTTACGATTACGGCATCGGCACATCCACGTTCTACCAATTCGCGCGCATCATCCCCGAGAGCACTGGCCACAAGCGAAGAGGAGTGCTTGACATCCACATCTGCCAAAATCCTTATCGTTTCTGCCCCCAGACTTTTCCGTAAACGGAGCAGGCGATGGGCGATCCCATCCAGGATTCCCTGGTCAGTCAGTCGCGCTGAAGTCAGTATATTGACGCGAATGAATTCGGCTTCCGAAGCCAGCGCGACTGCGAGCGCGCTCTCACCGTCGTTGCGCAGCACATTAATTCCAAGCGGCAATCGAAAACGCTTGCGGACGGCAATCGCACAAGCAGTCATGCAAGCGACAACTTCGCGTGGCACACGCCCCGGAAGAAAGGGAACATCTCCATAGTTCTCCAAAAGCAGCCCATGCAGCCCCCCTTCAACAAGCGCCTCGGCGTCTCGTAGTACCGCAGCTTCAATCTTCTGCAAGCTACCATCAAACGCCGGTGAACCCGGGAGCGCCGACAGATGCAACATGCCCACAACTGGACAGATGGTCTCTTGCCAGGCATCAAGTAGTCCGACTGCCATCGTCGATTATTCTCCGCATACGCTGCTTCCGACCAACCGTTTGCCCCAGAACGCCAGAGACCGTCTTTGGCACACCAGAGAATAAATCAAGACAATACCTCGCGGATCACTCTCGCGCCATTGACACCTGTCAATCGTTCCTTAAGTCCGTTGCGTTCAAAAAAAAGTGACTCGTGATGCAAACCGAGTTGATGCAAAATCGTTGCGTGCCAATCCGGAACAGTAACTTTATTCTCGGCAGCCGCGAATCCCAGCTCATCGGTCGAACCAAACGTCACTCCGCCCTTGATCCCTCCACCCGCCATCCAGGTAACCATGGCATTTTTGTTGTGATCTCGCCCCGCATTTTTTTCGTTCTTATCGGCGGGTAACTGCGCGATCGGCAAACGCCCGAATTCACCGCCCCAGACAACCAGGGTCTCATCCAACAAACCACGTTGTTTCAGATCCTGCAGCAGTGCTGCAATCGGCTGGTCAGTCTTCTCACATGCAGATTTCAATCCGCTTCCCAGATTAGTGTGATTGTCCCAAATCTGAAATTCGATGAACAACTGCACGAACCGTACTCCCCGTTCGACCAGGCGTCGGGCGTACAAACAACGTCTGCCATAAGAATCCGTCGGCTTCTTCCCAATCCCGTACCGATCCAACGTTCGCTGGGACTCCTGATCTAAATCAAGCGCGTCGGTCGCTGCCAATTGCATCCGAGCAGCCAGCTCGTAACTGGCAATACGGGCATTGAGCTGTGGTTGCCCAGGACGCTTGCTGCGATGAATCCGATCGAGCCTCGCGACCAAGTCCCGTTCCAGCCCCGTTACTCCATCAGGCTCCTGGAAGTCTCGTTCCAGATTCAACACGGGCGACCCTGTCGAACGAAACCGTGTCCCCTGAAAGACTGGAGGCAAATAGCCAGACTGCCAGCTCTGCGTATGGTTGACTGGTAACCCTTGGGGATCGTCGAGCACCACATAAGCCGGCAAGTTCTGATTCTCATTACCCAGTGCATACGTCACCCACGATCCAAGTGACGGCAAACCTGGCATTTCCTGCCCACTGTGAATCTTAAATAAAGCAGGCTCATGCGTCAGGTTTGTCGTATGCATCGAGCGAATCACCGCCAGATCATCGACACACTCTGCGAGATGCGGCAGAGCATCAGACACCCAAGTTCCGGAGTCACCGCGTTTCCGAAATGGAAACCAGCTGCGGACCAGTGAACCAGCAGCCTGTGGATTTTCGACTTCGCCGGCAATCTCACCGAAATACGACATACCGTGTTTCTTTTCCAGCTCTTCCTTGGGATCAAACAAATCCATTTGGCTCGGCCCGCCGTTCATAAATAGCTGAATGACAGAATGAGCTGGCGGATTGAAATGCGTGGATTTCGGACGCAAATCGTACTGCTTTACCATCGCATTTTGTGAATGCGTTTGGTCCGCTGCCTGCAGCGAACGCCCGAACAAATCATCCGACAAGACAGAGGCTAGCGCGGCACCGCAAAGGCCACTCCCGACCTGTTCGAAAAAACTGCGCCTCGATGATGGGGAACTCACGAAACCGTTCATTAGCGGACCTTGCATAACCGTCTCCTCTCCTCACAGACGCGACACCACCCAGTGAGGCACCGTCAATCGATGTACAGAAAAGCAGCAGAATTCATCATCGCGTGTACCAGGTTCCCTAATGCGAATCGGTGGGCAGCAGGCTCAACCTGCTGCCCATCTGGTGCTTTGGAATTCTGTATCAGGTGCCTTTCCCAACGCCCACGCAACGCAACCAGCGAGTCTGTGAGAACTTCCAATTCGACCACATCTGGAGGCCGTCCAACCGCTGTCAAATACATACCCTGAATCTGCGCTGAAGCAGACTTCCCAGTCTCAGAAATCATACGATCCGCAAAAGACAGGCTGAGTTGATGAACCATCTTGTTATTCATCAGGTGTAGGGCCTGAGGGGCCACCGTAGAGACCGTTCGATCGACGCAATTGGGACTCATGCGGGGACGGTCAAAATTATCCAGAATCGTTAAACGTTTCGTGCGACGTTTCAACACGTAAACACTGCGACGGTATCCACCATCTTGCGCCCGGGAAGTGACCAGCCCATCTTCCCGTGACTCAATCGCATCGGCAGGCCCAAAAGCCCGGCGGTCCAATTTGTCAGACATTGCTAACAGCGAATCGCGTAGAACTTCGGCCTCCATACGTCGCAACGACATACGCGATAACCATCTGTTATCCGGATCGCGCACCTGGTGTTCACGCACCACCGCAGAATCCTGTTGATACGTAGCGGAAGTCATCAACAGACGATGTAGCTGCTTGAGACTCCAACCCGATTCGATGAATTCCACCGCTAGCCAATCGAGCAATTCTGGATGTGTGGGCCGCGCCCCGGCGGCACCAAAATCATCCAACGTGGCAACAATACCTCGTCCAAAATGGTGCTTCCATACACGGTTGACAATCACCCGTGCTGCAAGTGGATGATCGGCACGTGTCAGCCACCGTGCCAATGCCAATCGGTTGCCCGTTTTCCTGGCATCCTGCCACGGGGGTTGCGGATTGAATGGTGTCTGATCACTCATTAACACAGACGGAATGCCAGGGCCCACCAGATGCCCCGGGCGCAAGTAGTCCCCCCGTTGCAACAGGTAAGTTGGTGAGGGTTGCCCGCGATCCCAAAGCGCACGGACCATGGGCTGAGGACGACGCTGGGCTTCAAGACTCTTGATTTGCGTCTCGGCCTTCTTTTTGAACGCATCGTCACCCGACTTTTTCTCGATTGCCGCCTGGAGCGCGTCAATTTGTTCGGACAGTTTGTGCTCCGCGTTCTCCCACGCAGTGCGTTCCGCTGTGGTGACGTAGGGCAGATAGCGTACTTTCCCTGCCGCCTGCCCGTTTCCACCACCTATCGGCTTTAACCAGTCGTTTTCATCGAAAGCGGGTTTCAATAACGCAACCAATCGGTAGTAGTCACGCTGTGGTATCGGATCGAACTTGTGCGAGTGGCACCGCGCGCAGCGCACTGTCAACCCCATCACGGACGCCGTGAGAATGCGTAATTGATCATCAATCACGTCAAGACGATTTGGAACGAAACCAGTAATTCCTGCAAAGGTCCCGTCCGCTGACATACGTAAGAAGCCCGTCGCCACCAGATTGTCATATATGACCTCGTCAATAACGGCGGAAGTCTCGTAATCCGCGAGCTCATCACCGGCGATCTGTTCCATCAAGAATCGACTGTAAGGTTTGTCGGAATTGAATGCGCGAATCACGTAGTCACGGTATCGAAAAGCATGAGGCCGTACAGGATCGCTGTGCTGTACACCCTCGGAGTCCGCATAACCTGCCAGATCGAGCCAATACTGCCCCCAGCGTTCACCGTAGTGAGGTGAGGCGAGCAGGCGGTCGATCCACTTTTCGTAGGCCAACGGGTCAGCCTTCTCAATCACCTGCTGTACAAGCGCAGCGCTGGGAGGCAAGCCCAGCAGATCGAAATGCGCCCGACGGAGGAGTGTCAGCAGATCGGCACGCGGCGTCAGATGCAACTCTCTCTCTGCCAGCCGTTGTTGGACAAACCGATCAACCGGATTCTGCAAAGCAGACATTCCAACTGGTGACGCGTTGGAGACAGCTGCAGCAGGCAGGTCCGGCTTCTGAGGAGATTGAAACGCCCAGAATTGACGATCCTCCTCATCGACCATGGAGTCCGGTTCACCATTTGCAACATCGGCCAATACATTGACTTCTGTGGCCCCCTGTTCAATCCACTGAATCAGACGTTCCAGTTCGCTAGCCTCCACCGGCTTGATACTGTACGCAGCTAATTTCTCGCGTGGGGGCATCTGCTGGGCGCGGATTTTCTGGATCAGCAGGCTTGCGTCTGCATCCCCCGCAATCAGGGCAGGGCCTGATTCCCCCCCCTTTAGCATCGCCGCGGTGGACCTCAGGTCGAGTCCTCCCTCCTGGATTTGACGACCATGACAGGTCACACACCGCAGTAGCAAAATCGGTAATACATCGTGTTGATTCAGTGTCTTTTTCTGACTCCGAGACGTCTCTCCCAACACCGCCCCCTGGGTGATCCAACGCTCCAATAGTTCAACCTGGGATCCCGTCAAAGCCTGGTTGCCGTCGGGTGGCATTTCTCCTTCGTGCAACACCTCCCAGAGGCGGCTTTCAGAAGGTTTGCCTGGCACCAGAACTCGCCCCGACTCACTCCCCTGCAGTAGCCCGGCGGCGGTGCTAAGATCTAAACCACCCTTGCGGGTAGTCGGGCTATGGCACCGCTGGCAACGGGCTTTCAATAGCGGTTGCACATCCCGAACGAAGTCAACGGTTTCCGCCGCCAAAGTAAAACCGTTCCATTCGAAGAGAATTACGCACGCCACCGGAAGTGCCCGCAGAAAATTTCCCATCCAACCGCAACCTTTTGCTATTAAATACATTACTGCGAATAAACCCTGTCGCATCTGAAGCTAAACCACGTTCAGTCTGCGTTGTCGCCCTTCCGCAAGTCAATCAGAAATCATACGGTCAATTTGACCGCAGTTGCAAACCTGAGGATCAACAAAACAGGAAAGCCACTCACGAGTTCCTGCTCCAGACGCACCGGGGCTGCAAGGCATGCCTCCATAACCCGGAGGGCCGGGCTCAACCGTTTGATGGGGTGCTGCGCACCCCGTTCGTGCTCACGCCAGCATCGCCTGGACCGCGTCATCCCCTTGGGACGCCATGCAGTCCTTGTTCCCGCTTTCCCAAACGGGCATCCAAGAATCAATCGATGCGGCCATGACAATGCGCAGCGTGATGTCGACAATCGTTTGTAACGAACATTTCCTGCCGTCGTCAGGTCAGCCAGCCCTGAAACAACGGAGGAATCCACTCCGTCAGCCAATACAGCTGCCAGAGCACGCTCAGCACACCCATATTCATCCCCGCCAGTGTGGCACCGCGTCCACGCGAATCCATCGTACCCTCACACATCGCTGCGAGGTCTCGCCGCGCCGTGAACCAGGCCACGATCGACAAGGGTGGAAAACAAAGCAGGCTGGCGCCTCCCAGCATCAGGATCCGGCCAGCCCGGTGTGGCCGGATTGTCGCTGGCGAGGCTGCTCCACGGGACGGGCTCGACTCATCCCAAATCTGTATCCGCAGAGGATGCCAGCTGCCGTCGTCGCCGTGGCGAACATGAAATCCATCATCAACCCGGCCTTCAAGAACCCAGCTTTGAATCTCGGCAAGGCTGCAAGGCCCGTACACCTGCTGGTCAGGTGCCCGCAACCAGCGGGTCGCCTCCGGAGACACTTCAGAATAGTCCATCACCAAGAAACGCTCACACACGCCACACCGGGGACAACGCGCCTGATCTCCTGAAGCCGAGCTGGCCCGCAATACGGTGTGACAACCAGCACAGGTAAATTCAATGGGCATGAAGTGGGTCCTTCGCTATGCACTCGGCGACGACAGCAGCAAACAACTACAAACTACGCTGCTTCCTGGCAACTGCCACCAGAGAATCTTCCACGATCAGGCCTATGCTGCAATTGGAGCGCATCCAAAAAAACAACTTTCCAGTTTACTGACATCGTGAATGCAAAAAGTGGCCAGTCAGGCTAGTGGCCAATCACGTGCTGCTCTTTCTTTCAGGCGACCCTGAATACCAGCCAACCAAAGAGGACAACCACCATTGACACAATGAACGCCAGCACTTCAATCATGCCCAGTAATTGCCCTGCTCGCGTCAAAACAACTCCGCGCGAATCCATCGTACCCTCCCTCATTTCCCTCAAATCGGAGCTGCCCATCACCCAGGCCATGACACCAAACACGGGCACAAAAAAGAGTACACTCCCTAAAATGCCTATCCAGAGTACTAACAGACCGCGGTCCGGTTTCAGAGTCACCCCTGTGTCACGAGGCAGGCCAGAACGACTTGCTGGGGCAACGGCATGTCGCTCAGAGTGTCTGCCTGCAACGCTAGCGAGCGGCAACTTCAGGGCTGGGTAAAACTGTTCCGCTGAAGCCCAGGCACCGCCTCCACAGCGCAGTTGGCAGTCTTCGGCAACGCGCCCGGAAGCAACCCACCGGTCAAGCTCGTCGCGTTGCACAGGACCATACGTACGCCCCTCGGGGACTACCATAAACCAGACCTCGTCAGAACTTCCATAGCCGTTCTCCTGAGAATTCTGTGTCTCGTTACCCGTCGATTGTTGCTCCGGGGCCGCGGACGTATCCTCTCTGCCCTCGCTCCCAGAGACCAGGCTAGAACTCTGTGGTAGCGCGCGCGTCTCACTCCGGCACACAGGGCAACGGACCAACTGGTTAGCATGAGCAGATTCGACGTAGAGCAAATGCTGACAACTTGTACAGGTGATCGCAAGCGACATGGGGCCATCTCAAAATCATACGCTGAGCACACCTGCTGGGCTCCGAGACCCACGAACCGGCCGATGTGCCAGCAACATCCGCAAACCAGAACCTCACAATTACCGGTGAAAAACCTCCAAGGCGCCACCAACCAAACCGCAGCAGAAAAATACTGACGCTACAGCGGCAGTCTACTCGTCAGCCTGCCTGCCCGCCAACAAACGCAGGCACAGGCCCCCAAAAACTGATACCACAAGACCATTGCCAAGGAAGCTTCAAGGCCGCAAAATAGAAGCCGTTGCGGGGTCCGCTTCCCGGTAGTGACTTCGCCAAACGCTCGACACTCGTCAGGAATTATCGCCATGTTGCTCTGGACAATCCTGGCAATCTGCATCGCCGTCGCATCTGTCGCATATTTGACCCCTCAATGGAATCGACGGCGCCGAGAGCGCACGCTGACTTCTGCGCGGCAACTTTTTCATCTGCGCCGTGAGTGGCTGGAAGCCAAATTTGTTGACCTGGCGCAAAAAAGCGGCCGACCTCGCGGGTTGCTCTGGAAAGATGTCGAGTTCGAAAATTCCGAATCGCTGGCGCGCGATCGCCACAGTAATCAACTCCAGGCCCTGGTGGGCGTGACGATTCGGTTTGAAGCCATTCCAGGCGGCGATATGGAACACGTCGAAGCCGTCGGCAACTTAAGAGCCGCCACCGCAGTATTTCGTTTCGATGACGGAGAATGGAAAACCAGCGGGCGTGCTATTTTCAATCTCAGCCCCGTCGAAGCCATCAAGCACTTGAGTGGTGAATTGGAAACCGTCGAGTAGTCCGATGACAAGTGCGGAACGGCACAACAAGCGTTAGCTCCAACCGTGCGCCCTTTCGATTCCCAGAACACATTTCCGCGAATCAAAAATACCGATTGACGAGATGCTCAAGCATCTCCTGTCGGCCGCTCTGGTTGGCGTCAATCTCGCCCTTCTCAAGCATATACGCTTCCAGCGACGTAAAGTCAGCACTGCCGGATTCAATTTCGGCTCCGATCCCGGCATCCCAACTCGCATACCTTTGCTGCACAAATCTTGACAACTCACCATCGGCGCGAATCGCTGCGGCAATTCGCAGACCGCGAGCAAATGCGTCCATGCCACCGATGTGTGCATAGAACAAGTCGACCGGCTCAAAACTCTCGCGACGCACCTTCGCATCAAAGTTGACGCCACCGGGACCTATTCCACCATATTTCAACAACATCAGCATAACTTCGGTAGTAAGGTAGTAGTTCGTTGGGAATTGGTCCGTATCCCAACCCAGCATCAGATCGCCTGTATTTGCATCAATCGATCCGAGCAGTCCCTGGTGGCCCGCATAGTCCAGTTCATGCATCATGGTGTGTCCTGCCAAAGTCGCATGATTCGTTTCGATGTTCAGTCTAAATCGATCGGTCAACTCGTACGCGCGCAAGAAATTGATACAGGCAGCCGCATCAGAGTCATATTGGTGTTTTGTTGGTTCCTTCGGTTTAGGCTCGATCAGAAAATGACCGTCAAAACCGATTTTCTGTGCGTGCCCGATCGCCATGTGCATGAAGCGGCCCATGTGATCCAGCTCTCTTTTCATATCGGTATTGAACAAATTCTGGTAGCCCTCGCGCCCACCCCAGAAGACGTAATTCTCGCCCCCTAGCGCATGTGTGACTTCCAGGCATTTCTTGACTTGCGCTGCAGCGTAAGCAAAAGCATCAGCATTACAGCTTGTCGACGCACCGTGCATGTAACGCGGGTTGCTGAAGAGGTTCGCGGTTCCCCATAACAGCTTGATACCGGTTCGCTGTTGCTCTTCCTTGAGCACTTCGACAACGGCATCGAGATTGCGATTGGTTTCCGCCAGCGAACTTCCTTCAGGCGCAACGTCACGATCATGAAAAGCGTAGTAGGGAGCACCTAACTTCTCCATGAACTCAAAGGCAACTCGCACACGTTGTCGTGCATTGTCAACTGAATCCGTTCCGTCCTCCCAGGGACGAAGCATCGTGGGTGCACCGAAAGGGTCGCTACCGTTCGCGCGAAATGTGTGCCAATAACAGACACTGAAACGTAAATGCTCCCGCATGGTGAGGCCTTCTACGACCTCGTTTTCGTCATACCAGCGAAAAGCAAGCGGGTTTTTTGATTCTGGTCCTTCGTAGGCAATTTTTTGAATGTCGGGAAAAGCGGTCATTGGAGACTCTTCGGTTAGCAGATCACGAATTGAGAATTTTCCGGTGGCGGCAATATCGTGCCACAAAAAACGCCCGTTCACAACTGTCCACCAACACAGTATGCCAGCCCACAACAAATGCCATGAATCGATAGATGAAATGGCAGACAATGGACCGCCGGGCAACTACCCAGGTGAGATTCTACAACGCACTCAGAGCCGCGGGCGGCAGCCATCGCTTCGCAAGTACACCAGGAAGTCCGTTACCACTCGGCGTCTATAGAATCCCGAGACCATTCGAAGGAACAGACATCATGAAAATGATAGCTTGCACGCCTCTGCTTCCCTTGGATCTCTGTACGCAACGCCACTGACAAGTGACTTTAGCCATTTCCGCTGCCATTCACAGCGGCGCCACTGAAAGCAATTCACACGATTCTCTGTTTGGTGGAAAATCGATCTTGACCTCCACCCGGGAAATGCCATATCCTCCCGCCACGTCAAACGGGATCTTGTGTTTGCTTGTACGACGTGGTGCAAATCACATGTAGAGGCCACTCCAGGACCCCGAATGGCAAAGCTGGTGGTCGGAAGAGTCTGCACTCGGAGAACAACTGAAGTCTTTCTCTGCGGACCGCAATGCGGCTTGAAAGGCATGGAAGCCAATTAAGTGCATTGTCAACTGGCCAACAGCTTGAGTGGATAGCGATCAACGCACGATGCCGAGTTTCTGCCGTCCAATCGCTCCCGGAACGATACGGAGTCCTTTGCCCCCCTGGGACCCGAGAAGCTTCCGGGAGCTTTTTTTTTGCGCAGGCCCAAAACGCTCAGCCGGAATCCAGACAGAGGGCACTACAGCGGGTGCCACGGCCGCTCGCTTACGGAGCCGGAAGCCTCGCACCATCATCCACTGGACTGTCCTCGTTTCTCCGCGCCTTGCCTGGGTCCAAGGGCATGGCAGGTAGCGTCGCCAACTTGAATCCCGCAGCGTTACCGTCTGTCGCATCCTGTACCAGATAATCCTGGGGAACGGCCTGATGATGGGGTCGGCTCTCTACCCGCGAGTTCAACCACTCCACACTCCTCTGAATACCAGCTTCCTGGTACCAGGTCTCACCATTGGGAACGAGTGGAAACTCGTGGCGTTCCTCACCGACTGGATCAATCACCCAACGACTCTGAAAACCCTCGTAACTGTTACCTGTCCCCTCGATTCGTAGCCCTTGCCACGCGCCTTCGCTGCGACGTATTCCCAGGTATTCAAACAGCGAGACACGTTCGTCCCCAGCCTCTCCCGAGGTCAAGATGCACTGGTTGCAGGCAAGTTCAACCTCGGGAAGCAAGGCCCCATCGACACCGACCTCTACATGGCCTATCCCACGTGCCATCACTGCCGTCACATGCTGCAAGTCAATCCGCATCTTCCACTGACCATCCGATCGTTGCGATGCACCATCAGACCAGAACAGTCGTTCAGACGTAACGAGCAACCCGTTCTTCCACATTAGTTGATAGGGAACCGTTTCATCCGTGCGAATAAGTGTTGCTTCACCACGAACCAGGCAATTTTCAAGACGAATGCGATTCGTCGTCATGGAAGACGAATCGCCGGGATCTTGCGGCGGACGCTGACGGGCCGAAGCAACAACAAAGAACGCAACATTCTGGTGACGCGAAACACCAGTCCGCAACGCATTCTCAATCGTTAAAGTACAAGCCTTCAATGAAATACTCTCAACGCCCTCCAATGAAAACAGCGCCGCGCTATCTTGTGTGTCTGCCTGATCCATCGGCAATTGAAACAAGAAATGAACTCCTTCCCACGTCAACTTGCCACCAACTACCTCAACCATCGCTGGGTCTTTCGAATCACGCGTTTCACCTCGTGGAGAATGAAACAACAATAGAGGCGCGTAACCGGGTGCTGCACGGATCGTCAAGTCGGACTGAGCGATCCGGTCCAAGCGAAACTCGAAACTACTGACTCGCCGCGTACCGTTGAATGCAAGTTCGATTTGTTGAATTCGCGATTTATTCGCCGCTACTTCCAACGCCCGCTGGAGCGATTCAACAACCACAGCCCCCGCAGCGGCAACACCTTCTTCCTCGGAGACCAGGATCCGGTCCACCTGAACATCGTCAGCCAGGCGACCTTCTGTATCCGACAAATTCAGAGACATCTGATCTTCATCCGAACCTAATGATCGCAACCCGCTCGAATCTTTCGGGACACTGCGAAGGGTTTCAACTTCACGTTCTACTGATTGAAACGAACTGCCCGGCTTCGAGTTACTTTGTGGTTCAGCGGTCGCGGCGACTTCACCGTCGGAACTGCGGTCTGGCAATGGATCGGTGTCGACCACCGTATCATTCGACACAACGGAAGAAACCCCACGCGTTTCGCCTGGCGGCACCACTGGCGCAACAACCGACGGAATTAACGCATCTCCATCAGTGTTTACTGGCATCGATGTCGATGGAACGGGCAGACGACTGAAGCGTGGCTCAGGTTTAGCCAAAGGATCAATAGATCGAGAGTCGAGAAACACAGCAAGAATTGCCAGCAGCAATCCGAGAATCGGCACCACCCAAGGCAATTGCTTTTCTAATCGACTACGACGCCTGGCCTTCGGCTCCATCCAAATGGCACCCGCCGACTGCCGCAACGGCAACTCGAGGCGTTCTGCCAGCAAAAACAACTCACCACACAACTCACTGGGCTGCTGATAGCGTTCATCGGGTTGCTTGGCGAGCATCTTTGCGAGGATTTGAGCCAACGCCTCATCGACATCATCCCGGTACTCGCGCACATCAGGTGGTGCTTCACCGCTGTGACTGAGTAATTTCTGGAGCACCGTTCCATTCGGAAATGGTGGGGAAGCAGTCAAAATGAAAAACAGCGTGCATCCCAAAGAATAAATGTCACTGCGCACATCGGCGTCGCGCGGATCCGCAGCCTGCTCAGGAGAAATGTAATCAAAAGTTCCCAGGGTCACGCCGCTGGCAGTCAAATCATGAGTAGTCGACTCGACGTGGCTAAGCCGAGCCAGGCCCATATCGACCAGTTTGACTTTTCCATCTTTCATTACCAGTACATTCGATGGCTTGATGTCGCGATGGATCACATCCCGTCTCGATGCATGATCGATCGCTTCCGCAACCTGCAATGTGAAAGAGACTGCATCCGCAATCGACAAGCGGCCAGCCCGTTGCACAAGATCGCGCAGATTGACGCCATCAATGAACTCAAAGACGATGTAATGCCACCCGGCGTCTTCCCCTACGTAAAACACTTGTGCAATATTTGGGTGGTCCAATCGCGCCGCGCTCTGCGCCTCATTCCTGAAGCGGGCCAATGTCGCATCGCCAGACTGTTCACGGGCAACTACCTTGACTGCTACGGTGCGTCCCAACGAAGTATCGGTGGCGCGATAGACGGTCCCCATTCCGCCGCCACCCACCAGTTCTTCCAGCTGAAAATGCCCAAGCTGCACACCCTCCAGGTCATTCCCAGATTCCCTTACTCGATTACCCGTAGCTGCCGAACTCAAACCCACCGGCGGCAATCGAGAGGCGACCGTCTTCTGCTTTTCCAGTGAATCTTGTGGCGGTAGCGACTGCGGCTTCGGCGCAACATCGCGCTCAGATTCAACCTCTGGTTGCACCGCAGAATCATCAGGCTGCTGATGTGAGGAATCCAAAATGGCACCCAGTCCAACTCGGATGAACGCAGCAAGTTCACAAGGGGCAAATACAGCAAAAGTAGATTGCGTTCGCCGCCGGCACGACTGCAAACCAGCTCTGTACCAGCAGAACCCCGGAAGCCCATAAGTCGTTTTACAGAAAACACTAACGTCAAACTCATTTTAGCGAGACGAGATGTCAATGGTCAAGTATTTAGGTGAAACCTTCGTTCCCTGTTGGCACACTCAAGTACCCCGTTCAACTCCATTCCCCTCAGCTACTGTCAGGCTCAAAAACACAATCACCGCTGGCTGGTATTCAAATGGACAACGGGTAGGATCGTGATGTCGACGTTCCAGTTTTGCGGATTCTCCGGCCGCTCGGTTCCACCGTGACACGGCCAGGTGGCCTGCACAAGCTGATCTTCGCTTTAACTACAGAGAGTTCACTGGAAGACCATCACCGATGCCCACAATCTGCTCCCCAACCTGGCTCTACTGCTGCGCCGTCTTCACGTTCTTGTTTCAATGCACCACACAACTGGATGCAGACACACGCGCCGCAACAGGCCCATCACCCCCAAATGTCCTGCTAATCCTGGTCGACGATTTGGGTTATGGTGACCTGAGCAGTTATGGCGCCCAGGACCTTCGTTCGCCACATATCGATCAGTTGGTGAAAGGCGGAATGCGGTTCTCGCACTTTTATGCCAACTGTCCAGTCTGTTCGCCCACCCGTGCTGCACTACTGAGCGGCCGCTACCCGGAACTTGTCGGAGTACCTGGTGTCGTCCGAACGTATCCACACAACAACTGGGGACATCTGTCAAAAGATGCGATCCTCCTTCCCAGCATGCTGCAGCCAGCCGGCTATCACACCGCCATGGTAGGAAAATGGCATCTAGGTCTGGAAAGTCCAAATCTGCCCAATGAACGCGGTTTCGACTTCTTCCATGGCTTTCTCGGTGACATGATGGATGACTATTTCGATCATCGGCGTCACGGCATCAACTATATGCGTCAAGACGGTGTTCAAATCGACCCGCCAGGGCATGCAACAGATTTATTTACAGAATGGGCATGTTCCTATCTCCGTAGCAGGCGCGAAAAGCAACAACCCTTTTTCCTATACCTGGCCTACAACGCTCCGCACACACCGATTCAGCCGCCGCCGTCATGGGTGGAAAAAGTCAAGCAGCGCAACCCCACGCTGCCCCCCCGCCGTGCTCGTTTAGTCGCGTTGATCGAACACCTCGATGATGGAATCGGACAGGTCATGCAAACGTTGCAAGAAACGGGTCACGGCCGCAATACTCTGGTGATCTTTACTTCCGACAACGGGGGACAATCGAATGTCGGCGCGAGCAATGGAGCACTCCGCGCTGGCAAACAAGACATGTACGAAGGTGGCCTGCGGGTGCCGACGGGCATCGTCTGGCCAGGCCACATCCCACCAGGTAGCAGTAGTGACCAAATGGCAATTTCCATGGATTTGTTTCCGACGATTTGCGCTGCGGCCGGGGTCCGTATTCCACATCCGATCGATGGCCACTCGTTACTGCCAATTCTCCAAAGCAAAGAAGGGCGACTACCGGATCGCGACCTGTTCTTTCATCGCCGCGAGGGAGGGCAGCGTTACAACGGACTTACTACCCAGGCCATTCGTCGCGGGCCCTGGAAGTTACTGCAAAACAGCCCTTTCGCACCTCTGGAACTCTACAATTTGGCTCGGGACCCGCTTGAAGCAACAGATCTTGCGAAACAAGAGCCGCGTATTTTTCGAGAGCTAAGCGCAGCGTTACGGATTCAACTTCAACGTGGGGGTGCTGTTCCGTGGCAACGTCCAGATCGTCGCGATACCCCTTGAGCTTTTATGCAAGCATGACCACCAGACTTGCCTGTGGCACTTCGCTGATTGAGAGTTATTCGCCGTATCCGTTGCCTGATCTTATACCGGCCGCCAACCACAGAAACCGGCCCTTCCAGCTTGCATCCTTGCGAGAACTTCGCTAATTCTAGGATGCGTGGTGCGTTCACATCGCGTCCTCCAGTACAGACCGAGGCAAAGTGGATTGATGACCGACCAATCACAAACCGAAAACGAACCTGTAACAGCAGCACAAAAACGAATCCTGCTTGTTGACGATGACGCAGAAATCGTCGAAGCGATCCAGTACGCACTGGGAAAAAGCTACGAAGTACTTGTCGCACGCGATGGCAACGAGGGGCTGGCCCTCAGCGAACGCGAAAATCCCGATCTCGTGATCCTGGACATGATGATGCCCAAACGCAGCGGCTTTCTCGTATTAGAGAAGCTCCGCAGTTCGCATTCCGTTCCCGTGCGGGTGATTATGATCACGGCTAATGAAGGAAGTCGCCACAAAGCGTATGCCGAAATGCTCGGCGTCGACGATTACATTCGCAAGCCGTTTTCGATGGACCGTTTGCTTGACAGTGTTAAACGTCTTATTGGCTGACGGACGTTACCAGTTACCAGGAAAAACTCCAGGCTTCATCCCAAGCCCACTGGCACCAGGCAATCATCCCTAGCCACCAATCCCATTGCTGATCGCACCAGTCCGTTTCAGGCTGTACTACAGGCAAATCCAACCTTGCCGCTTTCCGGTAAACCGACTGTGCGTGGTTTACGAATCCGACAGGGCTCAACCGATGCCGTTGCTCATAGTCCCTGACACCCGCACGGTCCAACGCAGTGGCAAGCAATTCAGCACAGTGGATTCCATCTCCGTTGCGCCCACGCACATATGCAGCAACCGAGTACCGACGTCCTAGTTGAACATCCATATAAGCCCGGATCGTTTGTATTTGATTCGTCGTTAGTGCGACCTGGGGCCTCATGGCAAAGACCTGGATCTTCGTACCACGCGACTGATTCAACAAGGATATCTCCTGCAGGTACCTGGCAAACGCCACACGGCGGACTTCCGCCGGAGTCGCCTCGTAAACCCAAGGCTGATCCGCAATCTGGATCACCATCGCAACGTGAGATAAATCCGACCCCGTAACCCGCTGCACCACAGCGTTACTGTGCTTCAGATAGAGAATCGTACCTGTTTCGGGTATCCCGCTACCAAGAGCGAGTACTGTGGTCAGCAGCGTGGAAATCATAGTGTTGACCCTCTATCGATAACAAACCTGGCAGTTTGTGATTCG
>PBOG01000100.1 GCA_002724245.1 Planctomycetaceae bacterium | reverse complement strand
GAGTAGGAGATGGGCACATAATGCTTGTGGCGGATCTGGAACTCCAGGGAGTACAGCTTGGCATCTTTGAGATAGAACCGCAGTTGGATCGGACGGCCCTGTAGGGGATGGCAGTTGGCGCCCTGCTGCCAGGTCACCACGTGACGGACCTGGTCGCTGCTGATCGGTTGGCACTCGGCCTCTGAAAAACCCTTGATGACGCGTCCCAGCGCGTCGATTGCCTCGACACGGATTTCTCCCTGGGAGGCGTTGGCATTGATCACCAGGGTATCGCCCAGCGCGATGAAGGGCTTGGTCAGCAGAGATCCCTCGCCGGCCGCATCTACCGAAACAAAACCGTCCAAACGCAGCGTCGCCAGGCCCAGGCCACTTTTGGGAGGCTTTTCGTCGCCGTGGTAATTCGACCAGTGTCGACTTCCCAGTCCGGTGTAGTAGATCCAGATTTTGTCATCAACAACGACCGGTGCGTGGTGGGCATAGATCTGGCCCCAGTCCCACTCCTGTTGGTGTTTCCCATACTGGAGGAACACCTGGTTTTCTGCAATCGTTTGCCAATCGCGGTCCTCTGAGAGTGCCTCATGGGGGATCACGCCTTGGGGTCCCACTCGGTTCCAGGTGACGCCATTACGGCTGAATGCCAGTTGCACATTGACTTTGTCTTGCCAGAGTTTGTCCTGGGGAATCGGTCCCAGCGTTTCCCAATGGTACATGTTGAGCAGCCCAATGAAATTTCCCGCGTAGGTCATGGCTTTCATGCCGTAGGGGACACTGCGAAACGGGGCGTCCAGTTTGGTCGCCCCCGGTGGAAACACGGTGATCTTGGGGGACCAGTGACGAAAGTCGTGGCTCTCTACGCGAGCGATGCCGCGCACGTTGGGGGGTCCTGTGCGGACAAAGGCCAGGTACGCGCGGCGGCGGGCATCCCACAACGGCGCACTTTGCGTGTCACCAAAAGGAATCACTGGATTCTGTGGATCGGCTGTCCAGGAAATGCCATCGGGCGAATAGGCGACACCCGTTTGCAGGTCCTGGGGATGGTCGGCCGGATGGCTGTTGAAGATCATCTTGTACCGCTGCGCCGGATTCTCCGCGCGCGGATCTTTCATGATGCCTTGACCGCAAAATCCCGCCGCGCCGCCCGGCGGCAGAATGCGATTGGTCTGTTCGGCGGCGTTGATCACCGGTTTGGTCCAGTCAATCCCGTTGCGCGAGGTCAAATAGGCGTAGAAGCCCTGGGTGGCTGCCAGTTCTTCACCCGCGTGTTTCCAGAGGTGGATCCAAGCTTTGAACAAGCGTTCCTGTCGGTCGTACAACACGGTCCCGTTGGCATAGAACCCGTGTTGTTCCCAGGGCAGGTCGGGGACCACCAGCGGGTTGCGGGGGTGCCTGGTCGGCCGGTTGAGGACTTTCTGCACGCCCTGCATTTCTGCGATCAGGTAGTCGTCGAGAAACAACTGTTTGCCGTTGAGGATCAAGGCCTCACCGGCCAGTTGATCGTTGAGGTCTTTGAAGAGCAGCGACCGCTGGTCTTCCTGTGCCGCCAGCGCGCGCGCCTCGGCGGAGATTCGGTAGATCGCCACGCGGGCCGTGTTGATCTCTCGGGCGATCCCGTCGGCCGCCAGGCAGAGATCAGCGATGTCGGGCTTCTGCGCCTTGAGGGCGGATTGGAGCGCTCCCAGCTTTGCTTCGCTGGTTACCGACGTCTGTTGCCCCGACCGCAGAATGCGCGCGGCGTCCTCGTCGCCCTGGGTGCCGGAAAAGGCCAGCAGTTGCTTCATTTCGGCGCGCAATTTCAGCAGCCGATGGCGGGCCAGCTGATATGTCTGCTGCGCGTAGGGGAGTGTGGCGGCCAGCGCATACGGCTTGGTGGGCGGTGTGAAGGCGACTGGGTGCTCAATCTGGTCGGTAATTCTGAGCTCATCGATCTGACCATGCAGGAAATGGCCCCAGCCATAGTCCCAGATACCCAGATGCAATTCACCTCCCTCGCCAGAAAGTGTTCCGCCGTCTGTCACCTGAATCACGTTCTGCCCATCGAGGAACACGTTGTAGACACTCTGTCCGGCACCCCCCGAACAATCCCAGTGGAGTGCCAGGTGATGCCACTGATTGAGTTTCCAGGGGGCCGCCTGGGAGTACCCTTTGGACTTGGGCGTATGCAGGCCCAGGGTGAGGACGGAGTTCTGATAGTAGACTTCCATTCCCGATACGCGCTTCTTGTTACCCGGTTGATTGGGTGGTCGGTACCAGCCAAACAGCGGGTGGTACATATTTTCCTGATGCGCTGTGATGCGGAACCAGAAGTCGACGGTTCCCCGCTGCGGGTTGATATTTCCTTGCGCATCAAAAATACAGGTCGTGTCGGTGGCGGTCAGATCGACACTTCGTCCCCAGCGCCCCTCGTCGCTGGTCCCCGCCACTTTGTAGCCGTTGGCGGGAACCGGTCGCGCGTCGCGCTTACCGACCGCGTAATCGGCATTGGCCGTCGGTCCGTCGGCATGCAGCAGGAACAGGTCTTTGCCGCGCAGTGGAGAGGTCGTGCTGACCAGAACGGTGATCATGAACACCAGTCCGTACGGTCCGTGCCGGGTTCCCATGGTGCGACGTGCGTGCGGTACGTTCATGCTGGACACCAATCGTATGAAGTAGCGTGTTGACAGGGAAGTCTGCTGTGGCGCTGCGCGCCGGAGCGGCAGGGCGGTCTACGTGGATCAGGAATTGGTCTGGGGCTTGTCATCAACCTTGGGCCAGCTGTAGTCCTGCCACTCTTTGATCTTGCCGTCTACGACCCAGAAAAATCCAGAAATGTGGAATTTCAGCTTGCTGTCTTCGAGTTCAAAATAATCGATGCGGTCGTTGAGAACGGTGTTTCCCATGACCGTGGAGCGCAGTACTTCAAAACGCGCGCTCTTGGCTTTGCCCAGAAAATCTTTGAGCGCTGCGATGATGGCGTCTCGACCTTTGGTGGGTGGGCTCGTTTCGATCATCCGGTACACGGCGTCTTTGGCCAGGAAGCTGCCAATTTTGGCCGTATCACGGGTCTTCCAGGCAGCGCAAAAATCATTGACGACTTTTTCGTTTGCCTTTTCGACCTCACTAATCGGTGCTGCGCTGGCAGCGCTCTCAGCTGCCAGGGCGAGTGCCCCAGCTCCGGTGGCACCCAGGAATCCGCGACGTGAAGGGGAAGTCTGACGTTCGCTCATGGTCGTGATGCTCCGAGGGAAGGCGGTCTTCAATGTCGAAAGCTCTCGTGAACAGAGGAAAAACTGCCGAGTTGATAGCGCCGGGTTTATAGCATGGCGCAACCGGCGATGCCATCAACGGATGCCGTTTCTACAGCTCTGGTCTGCCCGGATGAACCAGGTTGCTCAGCAGGACCGGCGCCGCGGGAGCGGGCAGAGCAGCAGACAGGTTCCGCTTGCCTGCCTGTTTTGACGTGGATACCCGGGCCCATTACAGTGGGCATGGCGCGCGGGTCGTCGGCCCCCCGGCAAACACGGCTGCGCCAAACAGATGGACAGCGGTGTGAACCAATTGGTGTACGCGGGTCGCGTTGTTGTCGGGACCGCGCTTCGTTCTTCCCAGAGGTGAACCAAGAATCATGACGCACTGGAATCGACCTCGTTTTGTCCTCGTAATGCTGTTGCTGGTCGGTACCCGTATCTCGGCCGCAGAACCGACCAATTGGCCGCGGTGGCGCGGCACCCAGGACAATGGCAGCATCGAAGCGGGCAGCTATCCCACCCAGTGGAAAGCGGACGAGGTGTTGTGGAAAGCAGCGCTACCTGGTCGCGGCTGTTCCACGCCGATCCTCTGGAACAAAACAATCGTTTTGACCGCGGCAGTCGACGGGCGCGATGGCGTGCTGGCATTCGACTGGTCGGGCCGCCCGCTTTGGCAGACCGTGTTTGGCCCGGAAGACCCGGGCAAGCACCGTAATGGCTCGGGCAGTAATGCGTCTCCGGTCACCGACGGCCAGGCGATTTATGTCTACTTCAAGAGCGGTACCCTGGCTGCGCTCGAGTTTGACGGCAGCGTCCGCTGGCAAACCAATTTGGTCAAGCGATTTGGCCCCGCCAAGTTGTTCTGGGACCATGGCACGTCACCCATCCTGTCCGCCAGCAGTGTGATTATGGCGCGCATGCACAACGGGGAATCCTGGGTGGCTGCGTTTGACAAAAAGAGCGGAGAGATTCGCTGGAAGGTAGCCCGCAATTACGAAACACCTGTCGAAGGGGATCACGGGTACGCCACGCCGATGTTGATCAAACATGACGGTAACGATGCGGTCCTGGTCTGGGGTGCCGAACATGTGACCGTGTACGATCCCGAGGATGGCAAGTTGCTCTGGTCGTATGGGGGATTCAACCCCGAGTCCAATAAGCTGTGGCCTTCCATTTCGACACCCGTCATCGCGGGGGATATCGCCGTGATTGCCTACGGGCGCAACGATCGCGGGATCCCGCGACTTCACGGTATTCGCCTGGGCGCGCAGCCGAACCCGGACGCCCCGCGCCGCCTGTGGAAACGCAACGATGTGGGGACTTTTGTCCCGAGTCCGATTGCGTATCGGGGCCGTGTCTATCTGGTCGGTGATCGGGGTCGCGTGCAGTGCGTCGATCCAGCGACGGGGAAAATGTTATGGACGGGATCGTTTCCCAAGAATCGCGCCGCTTTCTACGCATCACCGCTGATCGCGGGCGGCAAATTGTATGCCCCGCGTGAAGATGGCGTGGTCTTTGTGGCGCGGATTGAAGAACGATTTGAGTTGCTCGCCGAGAATGATATGCAGGATCGCGTGATTGCCTCGCCGGTTCCCGCCTTGGATCGGTTGTTCATCCGCGGTGAGCGGCACCTGTTCTGCATCGCCGGGAAGTGAGCCGGCATTCGCGGTTGCCCTGCTATTCTGTGATGCCGTAAAGATGTGTCTTGGTCCGCAGAATCAACATTTTGTCGGCTACCGCTGGCGAAGCCATGAAGCTGGCCTCCAGTTTGTTGGTTGCCAAAGCTCGGTAACCCGCGGGGTCCGCGGCGAAGACGTGACAAATGCCTTGTTCTTCTTCGCAGCAGAAGACTCTCTTGTCGACGAGGATCGGTGACGCCGAGTACTTTCCACCGAGCCGCTGACTCCAGCGGGTCCGCCCGGTCTCAATATCGACACAGGAGGCGACGCCACTGTTACTCACCATATAGATCGAGGATCCGGCGCGGAGGACCGATGGCCGGGAAGGAACCCCGCGCATCATCGACCACTTGATGTGCGTCTGGGTGATGTTGCCCTGGCCCGCAGGGATCATCGCCAGCAAGCGGTTGGTGACGTCGCCACTGGTGAAGTAGAGTACGCCCTGGTGAAACAGTGGTGGGCAGCTTACATTGGCGCCGCCGTGGATGACCCGCCACAATTCCTGGCCGCTGGCAGGATCGTAAGACATCGTCGCCATGGCGCCCGGAATGATGACTTGTTTACGACCTTCATGCGTGATCACGCGGGCCGTCGAGTAGGCTTTTCGGTAGGGTCCTGGCTTGTCACCAAAATCGACGTTCCGATCGGTCCGCCACAGCGTCTCGCCGGTTCGCTTGTCGAGTGCGGCCACGTACTGAATGTCTGAGCCGTCGAATGGCAGGAACATCCGGTTTCCATCGATCGCGATACTGGACGCGGGGCCACGAAAGTGATTGCAGGGGAGATCCGTACGTTTCCAGATGACCGCACATGTGTCAGCATTCAGGCAAGCGGTGCCCAGGCTCCCGAAATGGACGTAGACCCGTCCGTCTTCCACCCAGGGGGTCGAGGACGCGTAACTGTTGAACGGATGGCAGTACTGCGGATTGTCTGGCGTGAAAATGATCTTGTCATGAAGCACCGCGCCCGTCTGGCGGTTCAGGCAGAGAACTGCCAGACGCTTTCCATCCACCGTGGCGGTGGTCAACCAGATGCGATTCTTCCAGACCACAGGGGACGACCACCCTTTACCCCAGATGGCCGTCTTCCAGGCGACGTGTTGGGTTTCACTCCAAGTGGTGGGGATTCCAGTAAAGGAGGCAGTACCATCGCCATGACCGCCTCGAAACTGGTTCCAGTCGGGGTCCCGGTCCGGGTCATTGCCAAGACCGATCGTGTAGAGCAGGCAGACCGTCGACAGGGATAACAGGTGTCTCATCAATCTGTTCCCGGATTGGCAGGGTGAGGAAGCTAGTCCAGCATCCGGCGGTCGGATGACTGTCTCTTATACCCCCCGAGCGCTGCGTGGTGTAGCCTCCCTGTTTCGTTCCCTCGGTGTTGCCTGACAAGCCGCCCATTGCAGGGTCCGTTACGCGACGTCTCCTGGGGAAGGGAAAGAGCAGTTACCGCCGTATTTGTCACGGTTGTGGGTTATCGTACGGTCCACCTGGCGGGAAACCGTGAGCTGGAGCTGTGTTAAGATAAAATGGCCCGGTTTTTCATGACCGGTCGGGTTTCCCATGACACCAGGATCGTGGCAGAGAAAGCACCAATGTTGCGGATTGCATGTGTTGTTGCGTGGGTTACAGCGCTGGGGATGGTTGCCGAGGTGGATGCCAGGGAATCACCGCCGGCGGCCGGCGCCGTAACCCAGGTGCAAGTCGTTTCCTTCATCAAGACGCACTGTGGTTCCTGCCATGCAACGGAGGAACCCTCAGCTGGCCTGGTACTCGATCGTGTGGCCACTGATTTCTCGAACGCGGAGCAGATTGATCTCTGGCAGCGTATTCTCGAACAGCTGGCACTCGGGGCCATGCCCCCCGCGAGTGAACCTGTTCCTGACAGCGCCAGACAGCAGGGCGTGACGCAGTGGATTGTCCAGCAATTGCGCCGCGTCCAGCAGCGGCCCCTTGTCGAACACAAGTTGCGCTCACCGGAATTTGGCAATCGAGTGAATCACACAAAGCTGTTTGACGGTTCCCAGCAGGGCCCCAGTGCGTCTCCTTCCCGACTGTGGCGACTCAGCCCGTACGTATACGATCGCTTTGTGGATGGCCTGGGTCGTGAACTCCGTCGGCAAACAGCCATTCACCAGCCCTACCCGTTGGACGCTGGTAAAGGGGTGCTAGGGGACTTCGCTGCACAGCAGTTTGCCGACGCCGCCACGCTGCAACTGTTGATGATGAACTGCCAGACGATTGCCGCCTATCAGACCACGGGTGTGGTCTACCGGGATCACGAGGACCAGCTGCGAAAGTTACGCAAGACACCACCAGAATTCGAGGCGATTCTCAGCGCGGATCCGATGGCCACGCCTGAACAGATCCAGCAGGCAATCGCACTGGAATACCAGCTACTTTTCGAACGACCGCCCACAGCGGCCGAAATGGAGCGGCTCGGCCGATTGTGCCAGCGCGCCATTCGCACCGGGGGTGCAGTCCTTGGACTGCAGACCACACTCCAGGCTATCTTGATGCAGCCCGAAGCCGTCTATCGCCTGGAAATCGGGTTGGGGCCCGAGGACGAGTATGGTCGACGAAGTCTGTCGGGCTATGAACTTGCCTTCGCACTGGCCCGTGCTCTGACTGATCTGGGTCCCAGCGAAATCCGCGTGCGACTGCCACTGGAGAGTACCACCCGGTCTGTATCTTCGGGCGAAGCGGCTGACGGTTCCCCAGTCGCTGGAGAGAGGGGGTCGCAGACGTTGCTGCAACTTTGTCTGGCAGGCCGGTTGTCAGATCCAGAGACCCTGCGGCACGCGGTCATTCAGATTCTCACTGACAACAACATGTCGACGGCCGACTACCGGATGTTTACCGAAGACCATCGTGTCCGAAACACGCGCGTCCTGCGGTTCTTTCAGGAGTTTTTTGGTTATCACCATGCCCCCAAAGTGTTCAAGGATTCCAAGCGCATCGGGCACGGGGATCGGTATCTCACCGAGCGCATGGTCGACGACGCCGATCAGTTGGTGATGCACGTCTTTGATGAAGACCGGGATGTATTACGACGCTTGCTCACGACGGATAAGTACTTCGTGGCCTATCTTGGGTCGCGGGAGCACATTGCCAAAGATCTGCACTACATCAAAACCAACAAGAACGATGCCAACTTTCGTTTCAACACCCAGTACGTGCAACGGGCCGAAGCAGCCGGCCGCCACCCGATTCCGATTGAAGGACCCGACGCGCGCCAGTACGTGGGGTTTTACAACCTGGATCACGAAACCTGGGATTATCCGACCGAGCAGCCGTTTACCATGCCCGCCAAACAGCGCGCCGGGATCTTGATGCACCCCGCCTGGCTGATCGCCTGGAGCGGCAACTTCGACAACGATCCGATTCGACGCGGCAAGTGGATCCGCGAACACCTGCTGGCGGGTTCGCTTCCTGACGTGCCGCTGGATGTGAATGCGGTGGTCCCGGATAACCCGCACCAGACGTTGCGGGAACGCCTGCAGGTGACTCGGGAGGCCTACTGCTGGAAGTGCCACCGGCAAATGGACCCACTGGGATTACCATTTGAACAATTCGATGACTTCGGTCGCCATCGGACACGGGCGCTCGTGGGTGAGTTGCTGACGATTTTTCCAGAGCGGCATACGGAAGCCGCCAGGCAGCCAATTGACGTGACCGGTGCCGTTGTCGCCAGTGGTGATCAGGCCCTGGATGGCGAGGTGGAAAATGCCTTTGAACTGGTCCACAGGCTGGCCGATTCCCCACGGGTGCGCCAGTCGTTTGTGCGCCATGCATTTCGTTTCTGGATGGGCCGCAATGAGACGCTTGAGGATTCACCCGTTTTGATGGCGGCGGATGAGGCGTATGTACGGACCGGCGGCAGCATGAAGGCGCTGATTGCCAGCTTGTTGTCCTCCGACGCATTCTTGTACCGAAAGCAGCAGTAAACCGATGTCGCACTCCCCGCGCAGAGAACTTCTCAAGGCGACCATGACAGCCGGGTTGTCTCCACTCTTCTGGCCCTTCCTGCAGCAAGTCCAAGTGCAGGCTGCCGGCCGGCCGTTGCGAGGTCCGCAGCGTTTCCTGTTTGTGGTCAAGTGCAGTGGGCTGACTCCCGCGCAGCTGGTTCCCCAAGAATTGGTCGGACAAATGGTCGAACCGGCGGAAGAAGCGGGCTGGCCTGATCGGTTGCGCCCTGTCGACACCCTGACCGACCTCTCCCTGGCCCAGCGGACGCTGCCCGATTCGTTGCAGCCGTTGGCACCGTTCCAGGATCATCTCACCTTATTGCAGGGCTTGTCGGGCAGGATGTGTCGGGGCGGCCATTCGGCCTGGTATGGCGCGCTCGGTTGTTACCATACGGGTAGCGAAGGCAGTCCCGGGCGAGCTGCCAGTCCCACGATCGACGGTCTACTGGCCCGCGCGCTGCCGGCGATTTTTCCACACGTGGGTTTGACACTGGGGGGGAAGGTGCTCTCCGGTGTCAAAGATTCTGTTGTCTACCCGGGTATTTCCGCCCTCGACACCGACCGGCCTTTGCCCTACCAGGCGAGTCCGCAAATGGCCTATAAGAATTTGTTTGGGCTCGCGGCGACCGGCCGAGCGGCCCGCGCGGAACAACAACTCAGTGCGATGTTGCTGGACCATTTGGTCGACGACATTCAACGATTGCAGCGCCGAATTGGAGGGGCTGATCAAGAGAAGCTTGATCAGTATTTGGGAGCGTTCGAGGATCTGCGTAATCGTCGCCGTCGCCTGCAGGGACTTGAAGCACAAATCCGTCGCCACGCGCCGCAAGTCGACGATAAATACGTTTCCGATGTCGAAACCGACCGGATCGAAGCCCACTTTGATATCGCCGCAGCCACGTTAATCTCCGGCTTGTCAAACGTGGTCACGGTCCGTCCCGATACGTTGGATGTGACGTATCGCGGCCTGGGCATTTCAAAACACGTTCACGGTCTGGGGCATGCTGAATCGGTTCAGGGCATGACGGCTGTTGAGGCGCGCAATCGTATTCGGCGGTTCCACATTGAACAAATCGCGCGCGTGGCGACCAGGCTCCGGTCGATTCCCGAGGGGGACGGGAGCATGCTCGACAATACGCTGATCGTTTATTTGAGCGATGCGGCGGAGAAACATCACGGCAGTTGTATCGAATGGCCCTTTCTGCTGCTGGGTGGACTCGGCGCTCGTTGGAGGCGACCAGCCGGAGGTCGCTATCTGCAATACCCGGGATACGGCAAAACAAATCATCATACGATCGCCAATTTCTACAACACGTTGTTACACGTGGTGGGGCAACCACAAGATCAATTCGGTCGCTTCGACTTGAATCTCGACCCGGCCACACAGCGGGGCCCACTGGCGGAACTCTTGGCGTAACGCGGGCTGGCATGGGTTACCAGTTACGTCCGCGCATCTCGTACAGGTCGAGCTCGAAGTTCCCCGTCACACGCGCGCCATTGGTGGTTCCGGCTTGACGCAGTGTGATCTGGCCGTCGAGCATTCCCGAGCCCCATCCGCGCCGTTGCCGGCCTTGTGAAAAGCGGCCCTGGACTTTGACAGGTTGTGTGGGGCTGGAACGAAATAGTGCCGGGGGGACGGTGATGGTGACAGTAATATCTTCACCGTCGGTGGACCGCACACCAAAGAGTGTGATGGTGGGTTGCGTTCCTCCGCGGCCCCAGCGCCGGGCACGCCCCATATTGGCGATGGCTGAGATGTCATTAATCGTGAAGGACCCATCCTCCAGTAATCCCCTGACTTGGGTGCCGTTGGATTGGGAAACAGGTTCGCCGTTAGTCCCATTCCAATACGTTTGAAACGATCCTGCGAGTTTGGCGACGGCGATGGTGTGCATCGGACGTCGTGTTCTGTTTTCCACGGCGACCGCACCGTCCTGGGTCTCCTGTTCAATCTCGGCACGGCGATTTCCAATAAAACGTCGGACTTCATCCAGACCTTCGCGGAGGCCTTGCTGGCGGGGATGGAGATGATCGTTGGCCAGCAAGGCAACCTGATCCAGCTCGGCATACAGAGCCTCTTCATCCCAGACTTCGTCCAGAACGATTTCCAGGACCAGTTGATACATCTCGCGGATGGCAGGATTTCGGTTGAAACGATTCGCCAGTAAGCCTTTGGCAAATACTGATTGATAACCGTTGCTGCGAGACCCAAAGCGACGGTTGGAGAAGGCAGAGTCCACTCCCCAGGGAATGAAGCGGATCTTGGCGTCCTCGCGGAGGTAGACAAAAAAGTTGTTCTGGTTTCCCGAATATCCGTCCCAGAACCCAATCAGACTTTCCACCGCCCAGAATTTGAGAAATTCGTATACGTCAATCAGTTCGTCGAGCTGTTTGTCCGTTTCTGGAGTTTCCGTTTCCAGTGCGTCGCACAATTGTCGAAGAATTTCGCGCCCCTTCGTCTGGGACCATTTCTTATTGCCTTTGTTATCAAAGCGTTCCAGACGATCGGCAAAAAAATCAGTCAGGGTCCCTTCGAAGACCGCACCCGCTGTCGTCCCAAAATGGCGGTCGACGAAAGGTCTACGGACCGCCTCGACGTGTGAGTAGATGCCCAGGTTCTCGCCGTTCACGGTGACCACTGCCAGATTGCAGCGTGGGGCCGGGACGCCCGCCTGGTGAAACAAATGGTAAGACAGATACTGGCTGGCCAGCGATCGGTCCTGCCTGTTGTTATTGAGCGTCAGTCGGTCCATTCCCTCCAGCGTCCGCGTACCATCATCAAAATGGTTCAACTTGATTTTCAGTGAAGGGCGCACGTTGTCCAGAGAACCGATGAATCCTTTCTTGCGGATACCGACGGATGACAATTTTGTTCCGTTGACAGTGATATCACCACGAAAGTAAGAGAACGGAGTGGGCCCAGGTCGTAGACTGAGCGCTGTGGCCATACTGCGAGTCTGCATTCGCAGGGCGGTCCAGTCTTCCTCTGGTAGAGTGATATCCACGCGCAGCAGATGTTGCCGCGCAAACAGTGATGGCGCCTCGGTGGTGGCGTGTTGAGATTGGGCTGGGGTTTTCTGGGGAGGTGGTTGTGGTGGTGGACTGGTTGTTCGCACCGACTTGGTCGGTCCGGTAGTTGCTGGCGGTGTGTCCGGAGTGCACGCGATCAGGAGAGGACCGAACAGGGCGGCGCACCACACCAGACTGCCCAGTGATGCACGCGACTGCTGCGCGGTGGATCTCGCAGGGAATGGTGCGCGGTGGGCCATGTATTCGGATCCCGGGAAGTGGATTTCGCAGAGTCTATTTTTACGCGCCACTTGAACCATGTCACCTGGTGGCCAGTGTCTTGCGCACGGCTACAGCACTGGTCGCCGAGACGCTGGTGAAGCGCTAGTCGAACTGGATTGGGGTGGCCGAGGACACATACCGTACGAGATCGGTCGGCAACCCCTGCTTGATCCGCAACTCGCCGATGTCGAACAGCTGCGCCATCAGCGTACCCAGCAGGTTTCTGGAATTGCAGGGCGCGGTCAGCGGTTTGCTGCCATCACGTGTGGACTGCCCGACCACCTGGCCACCGCGAATGCCGCCACCGTACACCAGCAGCGGCGTCAAGCCACCCCAGTGATCGCGGCCGCCATTCTTGTTAATCCGTGGTGTCCGACCCATTTCTCCGGTGCTGACCAGCAGAATATCATCACCCAGACCACGCGCCTGGCAGTCTTCGATGAAGGCCGAAACCGCGTGATCGAAGGGGCGGCCGACTGCCGCCATGCCCTGTTGCATGCCGAGGTTGTTCTGGTCGCCATGCATATCCCAGACAAAACGTGTGGTGATGGTCACAAACCCGCACCCGGCTTCGCACAGACGGCGGGCGAGTAACAGCAACTTGCCCAGTGTCTGGGCGTTGTTCTGATACCAGCGGCGCTTGACTTTGCCGTTTGTTTTGTGGGCGTACGCGGTTTCGTTGACAAACGCGCTGGTGTCGTAGCGGGCGAGGGTCTGCGGGTCTTCTTGGCTCAGGTCAAATGCTTTGGCCACACCTTGCAGGACCATCTCAAAAGCCTGCAGGCGAAACTTGTCGATCCCCTCCAGGGTTCCTGAACTATCGACTTTCGATTTCAATCGATCGAGGGCGAACAGCAGCGCTTTACGGTTGTCTAACCTCTCGGGAGACAGTGCCAGCCTGAGGTTTTTTTGCAGCTCTGACCCGCCCCCTGGCACGAATGGTTCGTACGACTTTCCGAACGGGCCAGTTTGTGTGAACTTGCCAAACCGCTCGTCAGCTCCGAGCGCCTGGGGTTCCACAGAGTTGGGGTAGAGAGTGACATTGAGGGGCATGCCGGATTCGCGGTCGTTGGTACCTGCCAACCGGGAATAGAGGGAGCCCATATTTGCCTTCAGCGATGCTTCACCAATGATCGGGCGTGTACTGTGCGCGTTACTGCCGGATTGGTAGGAACGCACGATTGCCAGCTTATCGGCTTGCCTGGCCAGTCGCGGGAGTGTCGCCCCTAAATGGATCCCCGGTACCGCGGTTTGCGTGACACCACCGACGGTCCGGATGCCATCGGGGACGTCGAGCTTGGGGTCTAAAGTTTCAAATTGGCTGGGCCCACCATGTTGCAGTAGAAAGATCACGCTCTTGCCCGTGGTGATCGGTTTTTCTCGTCCCTTCGCCAGCGCCTGGGCAGCCAGCAATTGGGGCAGGGAAAGTCCTCCCAGACTACCGACGGTCAAGAAGGCCCGGCGATTCAGAGATCGGTCTGGAAAAAAGGAAAGCATGAAGGGTGCCGGCAAACAAATGACAACGGGCTGATGACAAGCAACCGGTATCGTGGAGGTAAATCAGATGACTCTGGATCCGGTCGTGACCTTTCCAATTATAACCGCGGATTGGACGTCGCGGGGACCGTCGGAATCCTGTTTTCCGGCAGCGCGACTCGACGACCCTGGCATGACCTGAGTGACTGGGCATTGGCGAACAGAGCCCGCAAGATAAGAGCCAGTCCCCCGGTACCTGCAGTGACGAAATTGCGGTTACCACTGGCCGTCGTACGACCTGGCGTCGTGTGCGTCACGACCAGGACAAATCGTGATGCTTTAGTGGCAAGTCACGAATGCGTTTCCCGGTAGCTGCAAAAATCGCGTTGCATAATGCCGGGGTAAATGAGGCAACTCCCGTTTCACCGACACCGGCAGGCGCCGCAGTGCTCTCCACAATATCGACGACGATGTCCCGAGGCGCGTCCTTCATCCGAGCGACTTGGAAATCATCGAAATTGGATTGCTGAGCGCGGCCGTTCTGGAAGGTGACTTCTCCCCAGCGGGCGTGCGAGGCAGCCATAATCGCGGCCCCTTCCACTTGTGCGTGCACACGGTCAGGACTGACAATCGTACCGGAATCGAGCGAGCACCAGACGCGAGGAATGCTGAGTTGTCCCTGTGGGCTCACTTCGACTTCGACGACATGTGCGGTGTAGCCGAGAAACGACCGACAGCAAGCGATTCCCAGGCCCTGGCCTCTGGGCAGGTTGCTGTTACGCTGCCAGGCTGCGTTGTGCGCGGCGCGGCGTAACACGTTCTTCAGGCGACCGATGTCATACGGATACACCCGGGGATCGGCGTCGCGATTTTTCAGCCCCAGAGCAGCCATGTCGAGCTGCCGGTCGTCACCCAGTGCTGTCAGCACAAACTCGAAAGGATCCTGACCGGCCGCATGTGCCAGCTCGTCGATGAAGCAACCTACCGCGAAGTTCTGCTGGATGTGGCAGACCGAGCGCAGCCAACCAGTCCGGACGTGCGACCGCGCCCGTCCCACCTCGAGACGCAGGTTGGGAACGTCATAGGGCAAGTCGGTGTGCCCCATTTCCGCTTCCCAGGCGGCCGGCATCTTGTTGCGGCGCTTGGTCAGTGCCTCAATCGAAGGGTACACGGCCCGCTGCAGCCAGGCCGTAATTTGTCCCTTGTCGTTCACAGCACCTTCACAGTGGATTGCGGAAATGGCGTGGAAGTAGTCGTGTCGCAAGTCGTCTTCCCGGGTCCAGGTGACATGCACGGGGCGCTTTAATTCGCGGGATAAACGCGCCGCTTCGACGCAGTAGTCCGGTTTGCTTTTGCGGCCAAATCCTGATCCCAAAAGTGTTACGTTGACCAACACATCCTCGCCGCGCATCCGCATGGCTCTGCCAACCGTTTCCTGGACAGCTTGTGGATTCTGTGTGGCGGCCAGGATGTGGCATGTGGTGACACGACCCGAATTGTCGGTTTTCACGTCGGCCACAGCGCATGTGGTTTCCATGGAAGCGTGCGCCAAATGGGGCACCGAGTAATTCGCTTGGATAACGCGGTTTGCGTCTTCGAGTGCCGCCTCTGTGTCTCCCGCAGCCCGTAGCAGTGTTCCCGGTCGCGCGGCAGTTGCTTTGAGCGCTTTCGCGAAAGTCTGGCTATCGTACGATCCGTTGGGACCATCGTCCCATTCGATCGTGAGTGCGTCGCGTCCTTGCCAGGCGGACCAGGTGCTGGTGGCACAGACTGCGATTCCACCCAGTTGTTGGAATTCTGGCAGGCCGCGGTATCTGGGAAGTGGAACGATCTCGACCACGCCGGGTAGCTTGCGGGCGGCGGTCGCGTCGAATGACTTGACTCTGCCGCCGACAACGGGCGGCCGAGCAATCACGGCAAACAGCTGATTGTCCAGGCGGGCATCAATGCCATAAATGGCTTTTCCCGTGACGATGTCATCGAGGTCGACCAGCGGCGCATCTTTTCCAATGTATTTCCACTTTTCACGCGGCTTCAACCTGAGTTTGTCCACGGCGGGAACTTCCAGTGTCCTGGCAATTTCGATCAGCGCGCCAAATCCAATACGTCGGTCGGAATCTCTATGTATGATCTGGTGGGTGTCGGCAAAACACGTGCTGACATCAACCCCCCATTGTTGCGCGGCCGCAGTTTCCAACATGGTGCGGGCGATAGCTCCCGCCGTTCGCATCGTCTGGAAAAAGAACCGGATGCTATTGGATCCATCCGTGTTCTGGTCACCCAGATTCTTGTCCCCTTTGGCTTGCACGATGTGGACTTGTTCCCAGTCGGCTTCCAATTCGTCTGCCAGCACCCGCGGCAGGCCGGTGCGGATGCCCGTTCCCATTTCCGATCGATGTGCCAGGATGTCAACCCGTCCGTCGGTGTTGATGGAGACAAACAGATCGGGAGCAAAGGACTCCACGTCGACCCGGTTCGGGTCGGCGAAAGCCGGAGTGGCAGATCCCTTGCCCATCAGCAGCAGTGAACCGGCCGCAGTACCAGCCAGAAAGTGGCGTCGCGATAAAGTGCACAGATCATGGCGGGGTACGGGCCGGTTGAGGTAGTCAGGTGGTTCAGGTCGAACAGACGTCTCTCGGAGTGTTGGCTGTTTCCGGGGATGACTCATTTCCGCAACTCCTGGGCGGCAGTTTTGACAGCAGCACGGATGCGGGGATAGGTTCCGCAGCGGCAGATATTCCACATACTCTCATCGATGTCTGCATCGGACGGGCTCGTGTTGTCGCGGAGCATGGCCGCAGCCGCCATCATTTGTCCGACCTGGCAGTAGCCGCATTGCGGCACGCTGTGTTGTTTCCACGCTTTTTGAACAGGGTGGGAACCATCGGCCGAGAGACCTTCGATGGTGACGACTTGCGCATCGCCAACTTCGCTCAGAGTAGTAACACAGGATTGCCTCGCTGCGCCATCGATGTGAACGGTACAGGCTCCGCACTCGGATACGCCACACCCGTATTTGGTCCCGGTCAGACCCAAGTGATCCCGTAAAATCCATAGCAGCGGTGTCGTATCCGCGACATCAACAAGTTCGTGCGCTTCACCGTTAACGTTGATACGCGTCATGCTGCGTTACCCTTTTTCAAGAGAGAGCAATTACCACTTCAAGACCGTATCACCCCACTCGCGATATCTGGGCTATCGCAGTGACCGGCCGCCGCGCAGAGCGACGACCCGTCCCGCGGGCTGCGCAGGTCCGCAGGGGTTGTTGGCAAGGCACTCGTTGACTGGAGTCCAAGCGGGCCACACTACTTGGGCAGGTTTCCCAGCTTGAATGCCGTCAGCGTGTTGTCGAGCATATGCGGTAACAGCAGTGTTTGTGTGGCTGGCAGGTACGCATGATCCGCGGCACCTTTCTCGTATTGCTGTAGCAAAGAGACGGAACCTGCCTTGGTAATGTGGAATACCTTGCCGTGGATCCAGTCGGTCACAATGAACCCGCCCTGGCCGTCTACTTCCACACCATCCAGATGCCCAGTCGGTTTCTGGGTGATTAACGTTTTCTTTTTGGTTTTGAGGTCGACCGAGAAAAATCGACCCAGGACTTTGGTCGAGAAATCTTCTGGATTGAATCCAGTACCCCAGGCGCCCACATAGAGTGTCTGCCCAACCACCAGTAACCCATTGGGGTGTTCCAGGTGTTCCCCTGAATCAAAGACGGATTGTTTTCCGTTCTTGTACTGGTGAATGGTGCTCTTCACCATATCGGCGACGTAGACCGTGCCATCGGGACCGGTCGTCAGATCATTGAGGAACGCAGCGCCTTGGATTGCGACTTCCTCTACCTGTTTGCCACTCTTGATGTCGACAGCCACAATGCGCGTGACGTCGCTGACCCACAATGTTCCTTTGTGCGACCGCACGCCTTTGGGATCTTGTAGGCCTTCAAACCATTTCAGTTTGACCATTTTTCCTTGCAGGGTCAGTTTGGAAATGAAGCCGTTTTTTTCCTGATCCGCGCCGCCGTTGCCGACGTGAGAGAGGAATACAAATCCGCTCTCCGCGTCGTAGTACGCGCTTTCGGGGCCATCGAGACCTTCACTCACCTGCCAGAGTTTTTCCTGGTCTGCTGCCATCGCGTTACTGCCGAGACCGAGAAAAACTGCTGCGGAAAACAATAGGCGTACAAACGGGAACCGAGTTAAAGTCATAGTGGTTCTTTCATCAATAAAACAGATAGTTTTGTAGCAATAACGCATAACCCAACCCTGATGATTCTAGCCAACATCTGCTGGCGATGTGATCTCCCACGACAAAGAAATCTCAGGTACCCGAAAAGATCCAGGTTACGTCAAGTGGGTTGCCTGATAGTCTGTGGCTGCCTGGGCGGACTGTCTTGCACAGGCGACTGCGGCGGTTCTACCACGCCATACTGGCAGTCTTGTTTTCTTTTCCTGCAGTGCTACCGGTGGCCTTCGTCGTCGCGCTGCCAGTCACGCTCGGTGCGTACGGGCGACTCTGTCGGCTGGTGGCTGACAGTGTTGCTGCGAGATGGTCTAAGGCGGGATCATTCACTACGGTGAACGTCGCAGATGCACGACGATCTCGCCCGCATTATCGCCAAGGGCGTTGAAGTTGTCTTGGCAGCGTAGAAAGAGCTGCCCGTCCGAAGGCGCGCGGAATGTGGAGGACGATCCCAGAGTCATGACCGGCGAGAGCCGATAATCACGGAACAGACAGCCAATGAGTGTCCCCCGCCCCGTGTCATCGCCATCAGCGTCGTAGCGGGTGCCGTCTTGTTCGAGTGCCCAGGTGCCAGTGGCCGCTAGGTCATACGAGATTCCCTGCTGCAGCGTGACGCCACTGGCTTGCCAGCTGTAGGCGGCCTTGATTTTGGCTTGTGCGCGTTGTTGTGCCTTGAGTCGTCTGAACTTGGTGTTCCATTGCCACGCGCACAAGTCCGCCCGATACCCCAACTCCATGTGTTGCAGGAACAGGCTGTATTCGAAGGAAATTTGTGGTGCCAGTGGGCCGTAGACGCTGGTAAAGCTGACGCCTTCTGTGCGTTGCATCAAGGCAATGGCCAGTGGCTTGAAGCGCGTCGCGTAGTTGGGGTTATGGGCCAGCATGTGGCACAGCGCCCACCGCCAGGCGTAGTCGCGCCAACCCCCGGCTGGCACGTTGCCTGGTACGGCAATATCCAGCAGTGTTTTTTTCGGCTTTGCTTGTTGCAGATACGCCAGTACCCGGGGATTGATATCGACTGCGGTTTGTCCCAGTTTCCAGTACTGTCCCAGTTCTGCAATTCCTTCCGCCAGCCAGGTAGGGCCTGTGGATCCAAAAGTAAGACTGCAAAATCCATGCGTACACTCGTGTTGGATGACCCCATGGTCGTCACAGGCGTACAGCGTGGCGCGACGCTGGTTCCCGAGTGAACTGGTGAAACAAATTCCAGCACCTTCTCGTATCTTGGCAATTCCGGCCGGTTCTGTAAGGACACCCTCTGGCCACACACTCAGGTCGCTGACAATAAATCCTTCCATCCGAGTCTTGGGCCCGCGCCCAAAATATCTGGTGAGCAAGGTGGCCATGGTTTCGAGCTTATCGAGCAGGATCTTCGCTTGCCGGTCGGAAATATCGGTCATGAACGTGAAGCGTGGCGATCGCACTATGCGGGGTTGCCGCCGGGCGTCAGATAAATGGCTGTACTTGTTTTTCAGCCGTTCATCGAGTGTTTCCGCTCGGCTTGTCAGCGCGTTGATTTCCACACGAAGCGTTTTGGCAACCAGGTCTTTCGTGTTCAGTCGGACCACCTCCAATTGGATGACCTTGGCCCCGGCCCGCGCCCGACTCGGATCGGCAGTGCGCAGTTCGGCCCTGAAGTTGTCGGCCATCGCAAAAGAAAGTGTCGAGCGCCGCGTAAACCCATTCTTGGCTGGAATCCGCACGAACAGCCGACCCTTGGAACTACGGATGAAATTGCCCACGATTTCGCACTCTGAATATTCGTTGGCTTTCCGTGCAGCCTGCAAGACTTTGATGCCAGTCGTGACGGTTTCATCGCTGACGAGTTGGAGTGTCTGGAGAGGGCCTTGTGTTTTTCCCAAACGGTTGACAGCGCCCTGGAAGCGCAAGATCTGACCCGCTTGAAGTTTTTTGGCCGGGTAGCTTCCGACAATTTGTATGTCTGCTGGAAAACGCAGGCGCTGGCCACTGGCGAGTGTCACCACATCGCGACCCGCTGGCGCGACCAGCACATTCCAGAGCTTCCCACTGCGGTCCTTGAGGCTCAGACGGCCAGGTCTGATCGAGGCGACCGTACCTTCCAGCATCAGGGTTTCCTGAACCACAATACGGCCATTCTGGATGCGCTCGTTCTGTTGCGTTTGTGCAATTGTCTGTTGATCGATCAGCAGGGACACAAGCGTTGTGATGATGAGGAGTCTGCTCATCCAGTAGATCCTGTCGATTGGCGGTGCTGTCTCAAAGGTCCGTCGCGATCGAGTGCGGTGAACAGAAGCGGAAAACGGTCGAAATGGCGCCGATGCGCCCAGATCAGGGCGTCGTCGTGTTGGCGATGTCTCGCTGCGTGCGATCGAAATCTGGTATTCCGTCCGTCATCGTGTAATGCAGCCGATGGGTGACCGCTGACCCGTTGGCATGTACGCAGACGAGCCGCAATTGATGGTTTCCGTCCTGGAGATCGCCAACTCGAATCCAGAATTCCTGTTGCGAGTTGACGACCGATGACCAGGTCGTGGCATCGTAATCATTATTGACCTGATATCTTTGTTGGCCTGGGTTTTCGCGGTCGTTGTAGGCGATCATCGCAACTGCTGGGATCTTGGCTCGCAGCGTTCCGCGCACATGGATGTGGTTGTCGTCAAAAGATACGCGCAGTGATGTCAATTGTAGGTCCGGCGATTGATCGGCCTGTTGTGCGGTGCCACTGAAGAGCGGGTGAACCAGTAACCGGATTGCATGCGCATGGGTGAGGAAGGAACCTTTGCCCTCCTGGCGCCATTCCTGGCGATAGGTGTAGTTGCCGGCGCCCATCAAGGCGGTACCGCGTTTCGCTTCCCCTTGAGTGGCGTGGTTATGGGGTAGTGACAAGCCATGACCCAGCTCATGGATCGTTCCCCCGATGTATGTGGTATTGAACCGCGCCAGGCTGAAAGGTTCGTACCCGCGGTGCTCTTTAACCTGCAGTACCAGACCTTGTGGGTCGGGCTTGAGCCCTGCGATCGTCAGCCAATCTGAGTCCGCCACAAAGCAAATGCCTTTCGTGTGGTCGGCACCCATTCCGTAGTAGGGCGAGTAGATTGTGACCTTTTTGTCCTCGGTGCGGGAAAGTCCACAGACGATCAGAAGCGTTTCGCGCTGCGCGTCGATTCCTTTCTGGGCCAGGACTTTCACGATTTCGTTGTAGATTCGATTGCCGGACCGATACGAATAGCTGCCATCATCGTTGGCCGTCCCCCGTACCTGATGAAGTTTGAGTTTGCCCTGATCTTGTTCTAGTGCAAGTGTGACATCTCCATAGCCCAGCGTGCGCATCTCATCGCGATAGAACTGGCGAATATCGGCCATGATGTGATGCCAGCGATCGATGTGGCCTTTGAGTGGTTGTCGGTCTTGAGGATGGAAATAAACCACGCGCAAGTATTTCTTGCCGCGCGCCGGATCCGGTTTGCGCCAGGCCCGTAGCTGGCGCAAGATGTGCGCGGCCTGCTCTGGTTGGGAGTCGACCGTGGACCAGTCAAATGGGAGAGTTGTTGGCGCGGCGGCTGTGGTGCCGTCACCGCACAATGCAATCAGGCAACATATGAGTAGCGCTTCGAGGGCACGGTCTGTGTTGGTACGCCGCTGGCAATACGAAACATGGGGCGTAGCAGGTGTGCCGGACATATGGTCGGGGTCCACGTGTTGGAGGGAAGCGTTGGCGGCGGACAAAGCCACTGTACCAAGTCTACAAGTTTGAGTCAGAAAATGACTCTGCGATGGGGCTGTTTTTTGGCAGGTCAGGTCAGGTCAGCTAGATACCTGTTTCCCAATGGACGACGCCGAGTAACCAGAAAGATCCGCTGTGGTCCACCGGGTTGGACTCTCTAGACCGGCTCCGGGAGAACCTCCTCAGCCGCCACGCGCGCGGCAGGCTTGTACGAAATGGGCTTGCGCTCATGGATCAACAGATCCCACGAGTCGGTACCGAAATCTTCCTATAATAGACTGGCAAAAGGTTTCCGGTCAGAGGTCGCGTCAGGCGGACTTGCCACTTGTACCGTTCTGTCTGGCATTCGTTTGTGAGTGGTGTGACCGGTACAAGCGAGATCAAATAACAGCGGTAATTCGGTATCTAAGGGAGGTCTTCCGTGATGCACAGAACCAGTCGGAGTTATTCCTTTCTGATCGGTGTCAGTCTGCAACTGTGGATCGGGTACATGACTTCGAGAGCAGCTGAGGTCGCCTCGGTTCGACAACTGGAGCAGGCTGTTTTTCAGCGAGTCGGTGGTTCTGCCGGAAAGGGTGCCTGCCTTGGTACCGGCCGGGCGGGCAGCTGGAACGATCGCTATATCGGTTCCCCGACGGTGGTCTACGACGGGAGGACCTATTGGATGTGGTTCACCGGGGGCCAGCTCACAACCGACACCCGGTATCCTTACGGGGTCATCGAGCAGATTGGAGGCGCGACCAGTCGCGACGGGGTCCATTGGACCCTGCTGAATGAAGGCCAACCCGTGCTTCAGGTGGGAGCGGCCGGCACTGCGGATCACCGCGGTTTGTCCCACCCCTACGTGCTCAAAGTCGGCAAGCGTTTTCTGATGTGGTACGGGGCGATCGACGGTCGGTCGGGGAAAGATCTGGAGATTGTCCCGCCGCACGTGCGGGTTGAGCAGATGTGCCTGGCTAGCAGCGTCGATGGGGTGCATTGGAAACGCGAAAACGGGGGACGGCCGGTCATGCAGCTGGGGAAAAAAGGAACCGTGGATAGCCTGCAAGTCACGGGTATGCACATCCTGCACATCGCAGAGGCAGAGCGACACGTTTTCCGAATGTGGTATGGCGCGTACAACGGCAGTCATCGTTTAGCATTGGCCGAGAGTTCCGACGGAATCCATTGGAAACGCTTGTTTGACGGTCAGCCGATCTCCGGATTACGCGGTGGCCAGCAGGGTCAATTAGGCCCCAGTGTCCATTTCGATGGCAGCCGCTACTTCTTGCTCTACTGCGGTGACGTTGGCAACGAATGGAAAACGTATTCGGCGGTGAGTGATGACGGGTTCCATTTTCGCCAACTGAACAACGGCCGCCCCGTACTGGGACCACCACCACCGGGAAATTTTGGATCGGCGGGCAGGGGTGCGAACCATTCGGTCCACGCGAGCCAGCTGATCTTCGTCAACGACCGTGTCCGTACCTGGTACGCTGGCGAAGACAACCAGCCACCCCGCCACCAGAAGATTGGTCTGATGGAAGCCGTTCTGATGCCCTAGCCAGATACGACTGCAGTCGGCGAACGGTTCCGATTTTGCCACTTGCCGGCAGTATTGACACCCGCGCGAATCTCAGCGGTGCGGTCTACTCCTTGCCCTGACAGGCAATACTTGTGGAGCTGTTCAGATGCCACGAGAACACAGCTGCGATCAGAAACAGTGTGTTGCACAAGCTATTTCTGGATATCCAGCGCCTCGAAGTGTTTACGAACGGTTGCCAGCGGGTGATTGCGCAAGGTCAGGAATTCGTTTTCGGTGAGCGTCAGCTGCCCTGATTTGATGTGCTTTGCCAGTGCGTCACTGCGCAGCTCGGTGCGCAACAGTCCTTCCAGAGCGAGCTGACGATTACGGCCTGCCAGATAAGACAGGGCACCGATCAGTAACTGGGTGGAATCCGGTGACTCGACATCAACCAGGCCGCTGACCGCGCCCATCTGGAGTTCGGTTGGTGTCTTTGGGCCAAGATATTTTTGCAAGTGTGGAATCGCTTGTGACGGATCCAGCAAGGCAACCATACGCAGCGCGTCGTAACGTGTACCTGTGCGGATGCGCGGATTTTCAGACATGCGCACGGACTTTTGCAGCGTTTCTGGCCAGGTAGCTTTTACTGCAGGCAGACCGACCAGAATTTCGTTGAGTCGTTTGTTCGGCCAGACGCCAATTTGCGTGGCTCCATTGATGAGTCCACCACCCAGTACCACAGCTTGCCAGTCGCGCAGTGGTTCGCTGGCGGATGGGACCGCCATTTCCAGGACGTCGCGGATCTCGCCACCGTCGTCACGCCTGGCAACCGCGATGGCAACTCGCCAGATCCAGGGAATGCGTCGGTATTCGTCGATGGTATCCCCCGCATCGAGATCGGAGACGAGTTGACTGATGATGGCTGGGCCCAGTCCGGGCCGCTGGTCGATGACCTGCTGCCGCCGGTCGGTCGGTTGCGCATCATCGAGCAGGAAGGGTGCGATTTGATGTGCCCGGCGCGGCAGCGCGGTTTGCCGCGAGCTGGTCCTGGGGAAGTTGGGCTTTTGTCCGACAGGTACCAGTTGTAGCTCGCGTAGATCGAACAAGGCGCGCTGAATGGGCGCCGCAGCGCGGACGGTAATCACATGGCGTCCGGCAGTCAGCTGCGCGGTGCCTGTCCGGTACTGGCGGTAGTGTTGCCAGCCGCCTGTACTGTCGACTTTTCCCGTAATGACTTCTGCCATTCCCTCAATCCGGAAAGAGTTGCCTGCGGCCTGATCGTCACAGGATGCATTCAGATAGACGTCAAACCGACCGGACTGCGCCACGTCCACGCGCCATGTGACCGTGTCGGTTTGATGGTGCCAGTAGCCGATATTGTCATAAGGGGATTCAAACCGAATATGGGTACCGCGGATTTCTGCTGTGGCGGCAGTGAGGCGGAAGACCCCTGAACCCTCGGGCGCGACCAGCTGCGGCATATTCCCGGAGAATGTTTTGGGGGGAGAAACGAAGCTTGTCAGGTAGGCGATCACATCACTCAAATCTTGTTGTGACAGTTCGCGTTCGAGACCCTCGGGCATGACGGACTTGCGCGACGACTGGAATCGATCGAGCTCGTTACGCTTGATGAGATGTTCTTTTCCACCCGCCTCGCGCAGACGGATGGTGGTCGCGGTTTCTTCAACAATCATCCCGGTCATGGTTCGGCCTCTGTGGGTGATTGCGGTCCACGCGAGATACCGCGCATCGACCTCCTTGTTGGGGTCCAGAATTGTGGTCAGTAACCACTGAGGATCGCGATTGGTGAGCGCGGCGAGGTCTGGACCGACCACGTGCCCGTGATCTTCCAGGCGATGACAGGAGGCACAGCGTTTGCGGAACACCAGACGCCCTTGATCAATGGACCCCGCTAGCCTGGTTGCCGGCAGATGTGCGGTGACGATGGCACTGCGACTTGACTTGTTGGTCGCACCCAGCAGCCGTGCTGCAGTGTCACGCACAGTGGCTGCGCCATTGCCCAGCAACTTGTTACGTTGGCTGACATTCAGGTGGTCGGCACGTACGATTTGTCTGTCTATTGCCGACAGCAGTGCTGTTGGCCCACCGCGCTGGCTGAGCAACGCATCGAGTACCTCAACCCGCACCAGTCCGCTCAGTGAGGCATAGGTACCCAGTAGTAGCTCCGGCGCGTCCGCAGCGGTTGTTGATGTGACGGCAGCCACTGCGGCTTGCTGCAGCGACAGGGAAAAACGGGGCGATACGAAATCGACCAGCGCGGCAGCTCGCCTTGATGCCGAAAAATGCTTCCGGTCGTCCATGTGGGAAAGGATCCGCTGGGAATAGGGCCCAAAGGCGCGTCCCAGTAGTGAGAAAGCGGCGCGGTATTCGGGCTCCTCGCGGGTGGAGTCCTGGAGCGTCGTCAGCGCGGCGCGAAAAACGTGTTCTGTTTTCGGAGCGCCTCCAATTGTCTCTACAAATCCGTTCGATGTTGCCCGTGCGTCAAGGGCATTCAAGACGAGTGTCCAGGGCACCGCGTCTTTCACCTGGGTGAGCGTGTGCATGTCGGGAAGGTGTGTGATGACAACGTCACGAACGGTCGTCGCGTCCGCTGCCCGGGCCGTGGTTTCCAGTAGCTGGTGCCAGGTACGCAGTGATTGCTGCTGGGTCGGCAGAAGCCTGAAGCCCTGTACAACCTGCCGCAGGTTGCCCGTCGAGGCGGAATGGAACGCGGCACTGCGGACTCGGTGGTCCTGTTGGCTACTGAGTAGCCTGGCGATGGCGCGGGCGGCATCTGCCTGGGTACTGGCACCCAGCGACAGGGCGACTTGTCGGCGCAGTCGTAAGCTCTCGGTGGCGGTCAGCTGGACCACCGCGGCGCGCAGTGCAGGGGTCTCATTCAGCCAGGGCTCGCTCAACTTCACGGCAAACCGCTGGACCTCGGCGCGCTGTGATTGCAGCGCCCGATTTATGTCGTCGGGAGTTAGTTTACCCAGTCCGTCTAATGCTGCGAGCGCCTGGATACGAGCAGCCGACAGTTGCGAATCGATTGCCACGTGCCGCAGGTCGGGTGCTACATTCTTAGCCTGCCGCCAGAGCAGCAGTTGATGCGCAAGATCACGGGTTGTCCCATTCGAGGAGTCAATAGCTGTAGCAAGTTGCGCGTCGGTCAAGGCAGTTAGATTGGGGATCACTGGTTGCGGTGTTGGTGGTTCTTGACTTTGCCGGGGAAGTATCCGGTAGATACGGCCGCGACCCTGGCCCGCGTAAATGTCAAGATCGTTCAGGCTGGACTGTGGGATCCAGCGCGAGTGCTCGATCACATAACGGTACATATCCACGATCCAGAGCGCACCATCGGGGCCGGTGCGAACTTGAACGGGCCGGAACCAGCGATCGGTAGAGCTGAGAAATTCACGAGATTTCTCACCAACACCGCGTCGGCCAATAAAGGTGTCGTGGCTAGCTTGAAAATCGATCCGATGGACGGCCTGGTGGACCGGTTCGCAGGTGAATGCGTCGTTCTGAAAATCGTCTCCCAGCGCTACATCCCGGTAGATGCCGATCCCGCAGGCTGCAGTGGCGCGGCCTGGTGCTCCGGATAGCTCAAACGTCACCAGATCGTCGGGTGGATACAGTCGCAGGGCTTCAGCATTTGTGGAGAAAACGTGAAAGGGAGCGAGCACGGCATCCGGGTTTCGGCGTTGATAGTCGTCATCGGCAGCAATCGGGGTAAGCAGGGCACCGTTTGAACAACCAAACCAGTCGCCCCAGTCGTTCCGGCAGCGGCCTTGTTGTGTACGGCCGCTGACTGCTTGAATCACACCGGTGTCCGGGTTGAGTCTAAAGTCGCGGTTGCGGCAGTCGACGGTTTCGCCTGTCCTGGTGCTGGTAATCTCGCCTCCGAACAGTCCCCCGGCCCCGTAAATCCAGTTGTCCAGACCGAAACGCAGGCTGTTGACGCGGGCCTGGGCATTTCTGACTTCGAACCCGGTGAACAACGTATCGACCTGGTCTGCCTTGCCATCCGCGTCTCGGTCACGAGCCCACAAGATGTCGGGGGCGTCACAGATCAACAGTCCATCCCGCCAGACTTTGACGTCGGTCGGAAAGCGTAGCCCCTCGAGGAATGTTCCAGCCGTTTCGAAGTAACCGTCCGCATCGGTGTCGCGGAGCCAGCGCACGCGACTGGTCGGAGGAAATGATGCATACACGTCGTGCCCGTAGTCGTTCATTTCGGCGACCCACAGGCGTCCGTCCGGACCAAAGTCAATGGCGACTGGATCCTTGACGTCGGGTTCCGCAGCGGCCAGCACGATTCGTAGATTGGGTGCGGTCTGCATGCAGCGCAGGGAATCCTGTGGTGATTTGGCGGGTACGCCTTGCGTGCCCGCGGGAACATGAAAGGACTCCGGCACCTGACTTTGGACTTCGTCCACAATTTTTTGTTCCAGGCCACTCTGGAAAATCGACGGCAAGGCGAAATAAGGCATTTCCGCGCCGCCGCCGTAACCCCCTTCTGCCAGTAAACGCTCAGACGGAATGTAGCAACCAAAATCGTTACTGTAGGCGTTGAGCCAGAATCGTTCGCGGTTCAGTTCCAGTTTGAGTCGGTGGGCATAATCGACACAGACTTCACCCGCCAGGAAGGTCATGCACAAGCTGTCGCCAAACGTCCAGGTTTGAATTCGGTAGTCGACTTCCTTGATCAGCGGCTGGCCACCATCGAGGCGCTGTAATTGTGTCAGCGCGTTGTAGCCATGCGCTCCACCCGCCTTGGATTGGGCGACCAGTTGTTCCCGGGTGGGCGGGGTCTCTAATGGCAGGGCAATCTGACGGCGTACCGCTCGAGGAGGACCACTAATTGGTTTGAGTTCACCTGCCAGCAGACGCTGGACTTCGGCAGCAATTTGCAGACCCTGGGAAGCCGCCACCTCGACTTTGTCGCCGGTTACGCCGGAAGCAGGATTCTGGTCTGAACCCGCTCCGATGGAGACTAGTGCCACGGCGCCGGGAAACTGTCTCTCAATCATCTGCGCCGCATACCCGGCCCAGTCTCCGCTAATCTGGTTGAACGACAGCGTGACGCAATGACACCCATAAGAGACATAGACGGCCCGCGGTTGGGAAGTGTTGGTGTCGCGCACAACGAGCATTGGCAAATCATGGTCAACAGGACCATTGGCGCTGCGGCGATTCTGGGCGAACGTTACCGTACCAATTGCCCACGCAAGGTGCGCCGGCTTCATCGCGTCCAGCGCCTGTTGCGCTACCTGGGTGATTCGATCAGTGAGCTCTTTTGTGTAGCGATCGATGTGTTGCTGGTGTGCAGCAGGAACAGGTTCACTGAAAATGTTGTCGCTTGCGCCATTCACCTTCGGCGTGCAGTGCGAATGGGTAAACGTGACGACGAGATTTGCAGCGGGCAATTGATGCGAGGTCATCAATCGACGGGCGACTTCGTCCACCATCGTTTGTCGAATTCCCAGGCTGTCGAGTGTGACCAGAACAAGAGGTGGAGCCGCCGCGTCACCGGTTTCGGAGATGGCCAGCGATTTTGCGTAAATGTGCTGGGAAACTCCGACCGATTCCTGCCGCCGGTTCCCGAATCCATTCAATCGAATAGCGTAGTCCGGCGTAATATCGACGCGCGAAACCCCGACTTGATAAACATCGTTTGCCTGCGTCGAGTGGTTGCTGACCAGCAGCAGTACGATGCTCATTGCCAGAAGCTGTTTGTTCATTAGATTGCTCGGCCGGTTGGCGTTTTGCGAGAGTGGAGCGGCGGGGTGGCGTTCTGCAAGCAGGTCATCTGGGGCCGCTTGGCAGGTGAAAAGCCAGGGCACAGCTTGCAGAGCTGATAGTACCGCCGTCGCAATCTACGATCGTACTGGTTTGCCTGCGCGACAGCCAGCAGGACGTATCCATTGATCGGCAGAATGGCGTGACACGTCCGGTGCATCACCGCGAGCGTGGCTCGCAGGACCGGGTGCTGTGGGATCCGGATTGTCGACAGCCCAACTTGCTGATTGCCCTCTTCGAAGGTACCGTTTGGGCATGTCACTCTACATCGCGCCCAACGAAGACGTGGTTCCACCAGCCGGTCAGCCGACGATCAAGGAAGTCCGCGCGTATGTTTCCCGCAGTGATGAATACGGCGCCAGCGATGTCCATGATACGGCCGATACGCATTGGATTATGGGACTGCCAGGTCCAGAGGGTGACTGGGACCACAATCGCACGCACCCGCCGATTACCAATCCGATGTCCCGTTATCCCAAGTACTCCGGGTCGCGCAGTTCGTGGGGTGTGGCTCGGGTCCCGACGGTAATCGTCGAAATCGAGGATGCCGAGGGACGTGTCGGGATTGGTGCCAGCACGGGCGGTGAAGCGGCCGCCTTCCTGATCGAACAACATCTGGCCATGTTTGTTGAGGGTCAGAATGTGCGTGATCGCTCGGTGATGTGGGAGCAAATGTGGCGCGCCTCGATTCACTATAGCCGCAAGGGCCTGGGTGTCCATGCGATCTCGGCGATAGACATTGCCTTGTGGGATCTGGCGGGCAAGACACTGAACGAACCCGTTTACCATCTGTTGGGTGGTCGCACCAAGCAACGCGTTCCTGTCTACGCGACCACATCGCGCCCCGATCTGGCCAAAGAACTGGGGTTCCATGGTGCCAAAGTACCGCTGCCCTACGGTCCCAGCGACGGCCCGTCAGGCCTCCGCCAGAACGTCGAGTTCATCGGTAGCTGGCGGGACAAAGTGGGGGCTGAGTTTCCGCTTATGCTCGATTGTTATATGGCACTGGATCTGCAGTATGCTGCCGAACTGGCCCGCCTGCTGGCCCCTTTTCATCTCAAGTGGATGGAAGAGCCGTTGATGCCAGACGAGTACGTTGCCCACGCCAAGTTGGCCCGTAAGCTGGAGGGAATTGGCACCACCACCTATCTGGCCACCGGGGAACACGAATACACACAACATGGATTCCAGCAGTTGATTGAGGCCGGTGTCGGGTTGCTGCAGCCCGATGTCATGTGGATGGGGGGGCCGACGGAGTTCGCCAGAGTGGTTGCCCAGGCCAGGGCCCAGGCGGTTGCCGTGGTACCACATGGATGTGGAGTCTACGGCTATTACATGGCCATGGCCTTCGACAACATTAATCTGGCCGAGTTCATGATGATGAGTGAACGGGCGGATACGATCGAACCCAATTTCGGCACGTTGTTCCAGAACGAACCGCTGCCCGAAGGAGGGTACATTACCCTGCCCGATACTCCGGGGTTTGGTCTGGAATTGAATCGTGACGCGTTGCATCTGGTGCGACCGTATGCGCACTGACGTGGCGCGCCGGTCGCTCTTGGAGAGCGCACGCTTCAAACCCGCAGGGGGGGACTCGTCGAAACTCGCCTCTGGCAAGCGTCCAAGACGAGACCCAGGCAAAACCGGGTCCGGCAGCTGTCCGCGATCATTGACTCGCTCCCGTCGTGGGCCGGTATGGTGGCCTTGTGACTCTGTGTTTACCGCTTGGGCATAGGGGAGGAGGGGGGCACTGTCGCACTGGCTGCCTGCTTCAGTTCCATCAGCCGGGCGGGACCCTGTTCGTGGATTTCCATTAAGAAACGGACCAGGTCGAGAAATTGGTTGCGGTCAGCCAATTGGTTAGCCAGGCCGGCGGGCATGAGTGAAGTCACCCCTTTGCGCGTCTCTTCGATGTCCTCCTTGTCGATCGAGATTTCTTTACCGGCAGCCGGCTCACGCAACACGACCCGGTCTGCGTCGTCGGCAATGGGGAAGCCGGTTACGATCAGCCCCTCGAGGGTCACCACCACCAGGGGTTCAAAGCCTTTGCGGAGGTGCTGCGACGGCCGCAGTACCGAATCCACCAGGAACACATCACTGACGCCTTCCCGCTTGGACGAGAGATCGGGCCCCAGGCGCTTTCCGGAATCCGGTTCATGGCATTTGGCGCACGATTGCGTGGGATTGAAGAACAAGGCCGCGCCACGCGCCGCACTGCCTTGCTGGCGCGCCTGCTGCGCCAAGACGGTGGGACTTTCTGCGGCCAGGCGTTGTGACAATGACAACGCAGCTTGCGCCGCAGCTTGTGGGGAGAGCCCCTTGATCGTCAATTCATGAATCGACCAGTACTTGTTCGGGGATTGACCTGTTTGCGTGATGCGAATGTGCGCGACCGGTTGTGGTGCATTCAGCTCGATCTGCGTGACGGGCAGGTCACCGCGACCTGCGGCCACCGGTTGTCCCCATTCTTTGCCATCCACCGATGCGTGTACCTGATAGTCGCGTGGGTAATCGTCGTTGGAACCCCGGGTGTCCAGGATCAGCGACATGATACGCATCGGCTCGGGGAGCGTGATTTGAAACCACATGCCCGGACGCTGGACCCCTTGCGTATCCCAACGGGTAGCAGGTTTGCCGTCAATCGCAGACGCCAGGGCTTTTGCATTGTGACTGCTGGCGAGTTTCCAGTCGGCGCGATTGGTCAGCGGTGGCGGATCGTAGAGAGCCAGTTCGCTTAACGTCCAGGGTTCGTTGCGCGGTGCGGCCGCGGAGCGAATCTGTTTGACGTCAACGTCTTCAATCAATGACGCCGAATTGCCAAAACTATTGCGAATGTATGTTGCCACGTCGGCAATCCAACGATCGCTGTTACGTCGCATCGGCAGCATTAATCCGCCGGCGTAGGTTTTTCCTTCGATGGGCCCCAGCAATCCGTGCAGGAGCACTCGTGTCAATCGTTCCTTGTGCCCCAGTACGCGCGGCGAACCCGCCAGTGCTGGCGCCAGCATTATCTCTTTTCGATCGGGCGCGGGGCGTCCCTTCCCGTCGCGACCGTGACAATTGACACAGAGTGTGCTGTAAGTCAATTGGCCACGTTCCACCGATTCCGCGAGCAGCTTGTTGCGCCGGCGCAATTCCTCGATGCGGAGTCGTTCTGCACGGATTGCTTCCATCCGCGATCGAAATTGCCTGGCCAGATCGCGAACAGAGGGGTTGGAGTCATGCGTCTTGACGATGTGATCTGCCAATGCCAGCGCCTGGGGATGCGCGCCGCGACCACTCGACAACACAACTTGAATCGCGACATCAGGGTCCTGGTCCTGGGCGAGTTGCTCAATGGCACCATCCAGCGAACGATCCTGGTTAATGAACACCTCGGCGATCCGCATTACCGCGGACCGGACTCGCGGGTCAGGATCGCGGAAGCCGACTTGCAGAAACTTGCTGTCAATCGCACTAAGTCCCTCGAGTGTCCACCAGGCGTGTAGCCGGCCCAGCGGCGCCCGGCCAGCGACCGCCAGCTGCTGGAGCGTGTCCACGACGCTCAGATCTGCGTGCAGGATGATCAGTTTTTGGGCTTCGCTGCGCCACCAGCCATTCGGATGTGATAAATGGGCTACGAGCTGGGCTGGCGTCTCATCGAGCATCCTGGGCTGCCGTCCGCGTTTTGTGGTTTCGTGTTCGACACGGTAAATACGTCCACGGCCAATGTTTTTTTCGAGTTCGTACTCTTTGACGATATCACGCAGGTAGGAGCCGCTGCGGACCCAGTTTCCCTCCTGGATAATCCCTCGGTACATGTCTACCAGGTAGAGGCATCCGTCGGGCCCGGTGGCACTGTTGATCGGGCGAAAATTGGGATCCCGGGACGCAATAAATTCCTGTCGGTCATAGGCATTGGACACGACCAGTTTGCCGTGATCGTTGGTTACTTTGGCCCGTCGTATCAAGCGTCCCACCGGCTCGCAGATGATCAAGTCTCCGTGGAAATCGAGGGGCAGCCGGTCCCCTCGAAAGATCGATTGGCCACAGCTGGCGGTAAAATGATTCAGGGTGTTGTTGGCGCGTAATCGGCCCCGGCCACCCTGGGTGTCGGGGATATCGTCGATCGGGAAGACCTCGCGGAATCCGGGGGCCTGTTCGCCGGGTAGCCGCAGGTGGCCGTAGACCAACGGGCGCTGGAAATCGGCCACCGGATTTTCGCCACCCGCAAATGAATAGAACAACCGTCCTACGTTGTCGTGGGTCAGGCCCCATTGACCAGAACTACCCGGCATCCGGTCGCGAATAATCTTGCCTGAGGTGACCCGATAACGAAATGGTGACATAGCCGTGTACAGCCAGTTGTCGACGTTCCAGATCAGGCCGCTGGGCTGATGCTCAAGATTGCCCCCCCGTGGTCCTCCTTGATGGACCAGTTCGACGCGATCGGCCACACCATCCCCATCGAGATCCTGGTAGCTCTTGAGGTCCAGTGTGTTGGTTTCACGAATGAGCACGCGGTCGCGCAGCGGTAGTACCATCCGCGGCAGGATTAACTTGTCGGCAAATATGGTGTGTTTGTCATATACTCCGTCGCCATCCGTATCTTCGTGCCGTGACACTCGGCTCTTTGGGGCAAACTGGTTCTGACCATCGATGTCCTGCATGTAGGTCCGCATCTCTACCACGTACATCCGGCCATTCCCGTCCCAGGCAATCGCTGAGGGTTCGTGGATATGCGGTTCCGCCAGGACAGGCACCATCCGATAGCCGGACTGGATTTCCATACTGTTGACCGTCTCCTGGGGCGATCGCGGTGGCGCTTTGGAGCTGACTTGCTGGGCATAGGCTCCGACTGAAAAGAGCAACACTGATCCGAGCAGTGCGACTGATTTGGTCATTTTGTACTCCGTCGGTTTCTCCGTACCGGGACCGTTGGGACACGGCATCGTCGTTATCCTCCTTACCGGGCCAGCTTGAATCAAGACCTGTGTCATTCCAGTCCGATGGTTGAATCGCTCTGTTGTGTCATGTTCAGTGCGCCACAGTGGTCGCACGACTCAAGGACTTTTCTCCTTGCGAACGGGATCCCAAGTGGCCGAACTAGGGTATTTGTTATGATGGTGGCTTTGCCAAGATCGCTGGGAAGCCGTCCTTGCCAGACACACCTGTCACGTAGTTCTCGAACCCGCAAAGCAGTCATCGAACCATGATCTACCGCGCATCGATCTACCGCACATCCGTCCTCGGCATGACGATCTTCATTAGCGCCTTGAGCTGGCCCTGCTGGGCACAGCCAGGTGGTGCCGTCAAAGTTCTGGATCTCGGCTCACGGAGGGAACTGCTGGTCGATGATTACCTGATCGATTCCTTCCACGGCGCGGCGAGACCGCGGCTACATCATCCTGTCCGACGAGAAATCGCGGTGGTCCACGACGCGCCTTGGGAAGGGAACGGGGGTGGCTACCACACAGTGTTCTATGATCGTGATTACAAGGAGACCGGGCGCTATCGTATGTACTATCATGCCTGGCACATTCCCAGCGATGGTGGACAGGATCATCCGCTCTACATCGGTTATTGTGAAAGTAAAGACGGAATTCACTGGGAGAAACCGGAACTCGGACTGGTTGCATTCAACGGGTCCAAGGCGAACAACATTGTGCTGGGGACGATCAACGGCCGCCAATGCCATGATTTGTCGGTCTTCAAAGATACCAACCCAGCTGCGGCGCCCGGCTCTGAGTACAAGGCGGTCGGCCGGGGACAGAACCCGGCCGGTCTGTATGCGTTCAAGTCGCCAGACGGTATCCACTGGACGGCGTACAACGACTCCCAACCGGTCATGACCGGTCACCCGTTCGATACCCAGAACCTGGCTTTCTGGGATCCCAACATCGGTAAATACCGCGCGTATATTCGCGATTTTGACAACGGACGGCGCGACATCAAGATGGCCACGTCGGAGGACTTTGTGCATTGGACGTCGCGTCAGTTCCTCAGCTATCCCGGGGCACCTGCTGAACAACTCTATACAAATCAAATCAAACCCTACTATCGCGCGCCACACCTGTTGATTGGATTTCCCGCGCGGTACGTAGACCGGGGGTGGATCGATGCCCCCCGTCGCCTGCCGTCACTTGAGTTGCGACAACAGCGCGCCAAGACGCATCCCCGCTATGGTTCGGCTGTCACCGACGGTTTGTTGATGACGAGTCGTGACGGTCTGTCGTTTCACCGTTGGGATGAGGCGTTTCTACGGCCCGGCTTGCGCACCAGGCACAATTGGGCTTACGGAGACAACTATCTTGCCTGGCACGTTGTGGAGACGGCGTCGACTGAAGACGACTCACCGCGCGAGCTTTCGTTGTATGCATCGGAGAGCTACTTTACAGGAAAATTTTCCCGGTTGCGTCGCTACACGTTGCGGTTGGACGGTTTTGCCTCGGTGTTTGCGCCTCGCGCGGGCGGCGAGTTCGTGACCAAACCGCTTATTTTTGCTGGCCAGCATCTCAGCCTCAACTTCTCGACTTCGGCTGCCGGCTCGATCCGTGTTGAGCTACAAAACGCCGCTGGTCGACCGATCGAGGGTTACACACTAGCGGACTGCAGTGAGGTTTTTGGTGATGCGACGGACTACGTTGTGCGCTGGACGTCCGGGGCCGACGTTGGTGCGCTGGCTGGCCAGCCGTTGCGCCTGCGGTGTGTGTTGCGGGAAGCGGATCTCTACGCGCTACAGTTTACATCTAAACCAGCGCGGCCGTAGAAGACGAACGTAGAAGGCGAACACAGTCATGCCGCTGCCGCTATCACGAGGTGCGGGCCACCAGCCTCTCGGCGAATCGGACCGGCGGCGCTGCATTCCTGCCCGGGTTCCTGTCCCGTGGGGCCCGTCGGGAGTCTATGGAAAGCCAGCGGGACACTCAAAGTGCCCGCGTCGCTTTCGGCCGGCGGGTTCGCGTTGCTGGTTGCCCAGCGCTGCGAACAGTCGGCGACCATCGTTTGCGTGCTGTCGTCGACCGAGGATGCAGCACGAATGTGCGGGTGTTCCGCGGTACTGTGTTCACTGCTCCGCATTGGCCGGAGCGCCCGCGATTGTCAGGCGGATCGGGTTCGATGCATAGTTCGTGCTGATCGAAAATGACATGGAGATTCGGCCCATGACCGCGATGGGGAAGCGCGTGATCGGTTTGGGCGCGTTTTCGCCTGTGGCCGCTTCCAGAATGATCGTACCTTCCACCATTTTTTCCGTCAGTCGCGCTTTGCTCGCCGACGACATAGTGACACCGGGTGGCAGTTGATCTTCCACGATTGAGTTTCCATACAGGAATGGCATTGCCAACTGAATCGGGCCGGTGAACTCCTCGCTGCGTTTGACGCGGACTTTGATCTCGACTTTTTCTCCTGGACGAAGCGTAATTTCACTTGGCGTCGCTTCGAACTCGACCAGATCGAGTGGATTGGTAACTCCGACGATTTGTGTTTTGATGGGCCATCTTGCCTGGGAGCCTCCAGATGCCTGCAACTCGCAGGTGACGCGAGCCGCTCGGACTACTTCGCGTGATGTACCGTCGGTATCGGCGATCATCGCCTTGCCGTAGAGTCGAACCAGGCGGGCATCGATCCGGGCGTCGGGCTCGGCCGACAGGATCACAGCGCAGTGATTGAGCCCGGCGGGGATGGTTACGGGCGTGAAGCTAACCCCCGGTGGCAGTCCCTCGACCTGCATTTCGACCGGCCCCTTGAACCCATTTTTCCGACTGAGCCGGGCAAACCAGATCATCCGCGTGCCGGGTGCGAGTTGGGCATAGTAGTACTTGCCGTGTATTTCAAAATCGGGGCCACTAGGTTCGACCCGCAGGTGGTAGATGTACCGAGTGCCTCCTCGATTGTGGAGATCACTGACTGACACGAAGAATTTGCCGTCCGACGGTGCTTTGAAGTACAGCGTTGCGTCCTTGGTGTAGTAGCCATCGTCCCCCCGGTTAACTTGTTTGCCGGTTGAATCGAAGACATTTATCACGCTGTCCAGCGGCAAGTCGCGACGGTCGGACTCGACTTCCAGCAGGTAATAGCGGTTCTTCTTCGCGTCGAATGAGTAGTAGTGGACTTCATCGGGCTCAGAGAGCCGACCATTGACGCCGACTGGCAGTGAGAGTGGCATGGCCTTGCCCAGTGAGTGATTCCCGGTAGCGACAAGCTGGGGATACGCACTGACCAGTACCGGTACCGGATTGGTTTGGCCCTGGGGCGTTGTGATCGAGATCCGTTTCCATCCGAGGGAGTCACCAGCTGCAGAGCGCAACGTCGTTTTCTCAAGCGCACCCAGATTGTGTCCGACGATCGCTGCTTCGATTGTCTGTCCTTGTTGAACGGCCATAGGAAAAACTGCATGGGCGAACGGCCGGTCGGCAATCTCCACGCAGTAAACGTATTTGGGGTTGCCGATGAAACGGGTATCCCGGACTTCCAGGAAATAGCTGCCATCTGCGGGAAGTTTACATGTCAGGAAAGAATCGCCACCAACGAAGTTGTCATTATCGGCGAGGATCTGCCCGTTGGAACGCCGCAATGTCAGGATCGAGTCCATCAGGTACATCACACTGGCGCCGCTGCCACCGGATTGCATGCTGTGAACCGCCTTGGTCACGCGCTGGGCATAGATGTTGATCGTGACGAGCTGCCCCGCCTTCCCAGTGAATTTGTAGTAATCGACGTCCTCCGCATTTCCGCACATACCACAGATGGCCACTGGAAAGGAGACTTCCTGGGCTGTTGCTGTGGACCCATTTTCATCTTTCGATTCATTCACAACCGGATAGTCGGTAACCAGCAGATGGGAGACGCTGGAGACCGCTGTTTTCGTAGCAATCCGGAACTCGTAAACGCCCAGAGCTTGTTCGGCGGGAACGTCAACTTCGAAACGAAACGGTGTGCCTGGGGTACCTCGACCTTGATGTGGTGCCGCGATGAGCTTGGTTTCCAGAGACTTCATAGTGATGCCGGGCCGATCGAACAGCACCCTGTACGATCCATCCAGTGTGTAGTTCGAGCGGACGTGGATCGTTGTTTTCTGGCCTCGCTGGACGGCCACGGGCGTCGTCGAACAGAGTTGACGAAAACCAATGGTCGATTCCGCCGGGAGCGCTGTTGCCAGAATGCAGAGAGTGGCAACCGTGATAGGAACAATGTGAAGTTTCATGGTGCAGGGATCAACTGAAATAGGTTGAGGGTTTCACACGAGCCGCATCCGCGCCCGTGCTAGCCCATCAATGGTGGGATGACGCGACCGTCGCAGACTTGCAGCGGCCGCCCGTCTGGAGTGACGTGTAACGTGTCGAGCGGAATCCCCAGTTTTCTGTAGATGGTGGCCGCCACGTCGTTGGCATAATACTCTTGGCCTACCGGACGCGCACCTGTGGCATCGGTTTTCCCGATCACTGTTCCCGTGGGAGTACCCGCACCGGCAAAGCAAATCGGTCCGGCTGAAGGCCAATGATCACGCCCTGCGGCTGAATTGATCAGCGGTGTGCGGCCAAAGTCGGTCATCCAGACGACGAGTGTTGACTCGAGGAGCCCGCGGGTCTTGAGATCCAGAATCAGGGCGGGAAACGCCTGATCCAGCGGCGGGAGTAAACTTTTCAACCTCGAGAAATTGTTGACGTGCGTATCCCAACTCGGGCTGGAAACTGTCACAAAGCGGGCGCCGGATTCGATCAACCGTCGGGCCAGCAAACAACTTTGACCGATGCTCGTCCGGCCATAAAGATCGCGTGTTTGCGACGTTTCCGCTTGCAAGTCAAAGGCGCGTTGCGTCGCCGGCGACGTGATCATGCTGAAAGCATTTTCGTAGTAGCCGTCAATCGCCTTGAGTGTATTGGGTTGCTTTTCGACATCGCGCTGTAGTCGGTCGATGGCGGCCAGCGCCTGGCGGCGGCGACCGAGTCGCGCCAGGCTTGTGCCGCCCGGCAGCGTTACGTCACGCACCGTGAACTCCTGCTTGTTCGGGTCACCGGGAATTTCGAATGGGTTGTAACCCACCCCCAGGTAACCTGCAGTACCGCCACCGAATTCGCGATCCACTTGGGTTCCAAGCTGGATAAACGGGGGCAATTTGCTGCGTGCGCCTTTTTCTTTGGCCAGCACGGACCCGAAACAGGGGTACGTCAGAGAAGGGTTCAGCTTTTTTCCCGACATCATGATGGCATCGGCAATGCCGTGACCGGCATTTTGCGGGTTGAGATTCCGCATGACCGCAAACTCTTTCAGATGCCTGGCGAAGTGTGGCATCTTGTCTGTGAATTGGATTCCCGGCAAAGCGGTGTCAATCACATCAAATTCGCCGCGTACTTCGGCTTTGGCGGCGGGCTTGGGGTCGGTGCTGTCGTGATGGCTGGTTCCGCCCCGTGTCCAGATCAGAATGCAGTTCGCATTGCTGATCGTAGATCGGTGGCTCGCCGCAGCGCGCGCCTCGGCGCGCAGGAACGTGTCGAGGGAAAGTCCGAGTCCTCCCAGCGAACCGACTTGCAGCAGAAAGCTCCGTCGAGTCGATTCACAGTCAGGCATTCGCTGGGGAAAGAGATTCAGCACGACGTTTACCTCTCACGGACAATTCGAATGACCAAAGGTTCTACAACACTCCGACCGCTGATTGATTCTGAGAAAACGAAGCTTGACCGGATTTTACTTTTCAGCAAACCCAACTTTAGAGAATCGGTAGCCGGGTTCCGTTGAATACCAGGGTTTGAGCCAGTAAGCTGAACAACCATCGTAACAGACGTCATTGGGGATTGTCGTCACTAATGAGCGTTTTTTGCGTGGCCAGCGGAAGCGTATCGCAGGACGCATTTCGATTCTGAACGGGAGATTATATGGATCGGACAGCTCCGTTTCGTATCGGCTACTTGCTCTGCATTACCTGGCTGACGCTGGCCACGGTAAGCGCTGTCCGTGCGAACGATCCTGCTGTCTCTCTGCATGTTGATCCACCACAGGCAAATCTAGTTGGAAACCTAGCCCGGTTGCAGTTGCAGGTGACTGGCAAGACCGCCCAAGCGCAGCGCGTCGATCTCACCCGAGATGTGGATTACGAGGTGGTACCTGGCAGTCTGGCGTCGGTCTCCACGAGCGGGGCCATCGTTCCGATCACCTCCGGTACCGGAATCATTCGAGTTCGCCAGGGGAACCGGACTGCAGAGATCCCGATCGCCATCAGCCACATTTTGCCACAGGCCCAAGTCAGCTTTAAACGAGATGTGCTTCCCATTCTCAGCCGGACCGGCTGCAATCAAGGTGCCTGCCATGGTGCGCAATTTGGGAAGGGGGGATTCAAGCTTTCGTTGCTCGGTTTTGCCCCAGAGCAAGACTATGCATCACTGGTTCGCGAGCATCCGGGCAGACGGATTTCCCTGGTCAGGCCGGCCGACAGCCTGCTGCTCCGCAAGGCACTTCTGCAATTTGCTCATCAGGGTGGTAAACGATTCCCAAAAAACTCTTACGATCACGAGGTCCTCACGGCCTGGTTGAATGCCGGTGCACCTGCGCCGCAGCCCGACGAGCCCGAAGTTGTCGATTTGACCGTCTCGCCAGTAGAGCGCGTCTACCGCGTTGGCCAGCAGCAGCAGCTACGTGTTGTCGCCCATTACAGTGACCACAGCAGTAGAGATGTGACCCGCACCGCCAAATACGACAGTCTCAGTGATGCGATTGCCAGAGTGACTGAAGCGGGCAGGCTCACATGCGTGGGCAAAGGGCAGATTGCTGTGATGGTACGCTATGCCGGACAGGCCAAAATTTCCCACGTACTGTCCCCGTTCAAGGAACAGGTTGATCTCGCCGGTTTTCAGCCCAGGACCTTTGTCGACGAACACGTCAAAGCTCGGTGGAAACGGCTGGGGATCCAGCCGACAGTGGTTTGTTCTGATGCGGTATTTATACGTCGCGCGTTTCTCGATGCCATCGGTACGCTCCCTGCGCCGAAAACAGTCCAGGCATTTCTCCAGTCCGACAATCCGCGCAAGCGCGATGACCTGGTCGACGAACTCCTGGGGCTTACAGGCGATGTTAATCGCGATCTGTATGTCGAACCTTGGAGTGGCTATTGGGCATTGAAGTGGGGTGATCTGCTACGGAACAATCGCAAACAAACGGGTGTCGCCGGTATGTGGAGCCTGTTCAACTGGACCCGCCGAGCGCTGCGGGAAAACATGCCCGTTGACCAATTTGTCCGGGAGATCATTACTGCTGAGGGATCGACGCTGCAAAACGGACCGGCCAATTTTTATCGTATCGCCCGCACCCCAACCGATCTCGCCGAGGCTACGGCGCAAGTCTTTCTCGGTGTCCGCATCCAATGCGCCCGCTGTCACCATCATCCATATGAATCATATAGCCAGTCCGATTACTACGGTCTGGCTGCTTTCTTCACCCGCGTTGGCACCAAGAATAACAGCAAGTTTGACGTGCTCGGGGGTAATGCGATCGTACAACTCAACAGTTCCGGATCGATCACCCATCCCCGGCTGGGAAAGACGATGGCTCCCACACCTCTGCTGGGCAAACCTATCGAAGTCGCAGGGATCCGCGATTTGCGCCGCCCGCTGGCAGATTGGCTTACTTCTCCAGAGAACAATCTATTCGCCCGCAACATCGTCAACCGCATCTGGTCGTATTACATGGGTTCCGGGCTGGTCGAGCCAGTGGATGATTTGCGTGCGACCAACCCGGCTTCCAACCCCGAGCTGCTTGATGCGCTCGGCGCGCATCTGATCGAAGTCAAGTTCGATGTTCGCAGGTTGATGCGAACGATCATGACCTCGCGCGTTTATCAACTCAGCTCAACGGCCGTTCCCGACAACGCTTACGATCGCCGCTTCTACCCCCATTACAATATCAAACGCCTGCCCGCAGAAGTGCTTCTGGACGCGATCGATTCTGCCTGCGGCACCCACGAGCGATTCAACGGGGTCCCGTTAGGGACCCGGGCAATCGAACTTCCCGATCCGAACTTCGAGTCCTACTTCCTCGATACCCTGGGCCGTCCACAACGCGCCATTGCCTGTGAATGCGAACGGACCGCCGACGCAAACCTGGCGCAGATATTGCATATCGCCAACGGTGAACTACTCAGCCGCAAACTCGTTGATAAACAGGGTCGCATCGCACAACTCTTGGAAAACAAAGACCTGAAACAGCCTGGTAGCACCAAACAGGCAATTGACCATCTCTATCTGGCGACTTACAGCCGCTTGCCTGCCGCCGATGAACTCCTGGAATGCCAGCAAGTCCTCAACCGGGCTCCCGATTTCCGTGAAGGTCTGGAAGATCTTCTCTGGGCCTTGTTGAACAGCCGTGAGTTCCTGGTCAATCATTGAAAGGCGGTTGCCTGACTTGTGACGATCTATCTGCAGCCGCCGCCAGGTTGGTTAGCAACCTGGACGTGATCGGGCAGTGGTGGAAGCTCGAGAGTATCTCGCGCTATGCGCCGGTCGCCAGGCGCGCCGTGCTGTCACCAAACGACTCGGTGGGAATGTTCACGCGGTTGAGCAAATCAACAAACAGATTGGCCACCGGTTGTTGCGGCGCCGCAATGTGCTGGCCGCCCTGTCCTCCGGCCACCAGCAGGGGAAGATTACTACTGGAATGTGCGTTACCGTCGCTCAATGCGCCACCATAGAGAACGACAGACTGATCCAGCAGGGATCCCGTCGCGTCCTGGCTTGCCTTGAGGCGTTCCAGAAAATAGGCCAATAGTTCGACATGCAGGCAGTTGATCTTGGTGACCCGCTCGATGAAATCGGGATGGCCTCGGTGGTGCGTCAGTGGATGGTGGGGATCGGCCACACCGATTTCGGGGTACGTGCGGACGCTTCCCTCGCGGCCGAACATGATGGTCGAGACGCGGGTCAAATCGGATTGAAACGCGATCACCTGCAGATCGAGCATCAGTCTTGCGTAGTCGGGAAACGCAAACGGAATGCCTGAGGGTTTATCGATCGTAGGGACGCGTTGTTCCCGTTCTGCGGATGTGATGCGTTTTTCTACTTCACGGAGTGACGTCAGGTATTCGTCCAACTTGCGCTGATCGGCCGCACCGAGCTTGCGGACGAGTTGCCGGGTGCTTTGCCGCGTCAAATCCAGGATGCTCTGACGATACCGTGCCCGTCGCGCCCGGATCTCTGGAGAGAGCGATGGGTCCACATTGCCGAACAGGCGTTCGAAGACGGAGCGCGGATTGACGTCGACGCCGAGTGGTGTTTCGGCATCTTTCCAGGATAGGCAGTTTGTGTAGGCGCAGCTTGAACCGGAATCACAGTTACCCACCATGCGGGAATCTTCCAATCCCAACTGCAAGGAGGGTACGCGGGTGTGCGCGGCCCATTGGTGCGCGGCAACTTGGTCAAAAGTAATTCCGGCACGTACGTCGGGACCCGCCGTGAATTTGGGAGGCATGCCGGAAAGAAAACTACCGGATGCTTTCGCGTGGGCACCGCCTTGGGCTTTGCCAGAGGCAGTGTTTTCCAGTCCGGACACCACCGTGATGTGTTCGCGCATCGACTCCAGTGGTTTGAGGATCCGCGGGAAAGTGAACTGGCGACCCGTGGTAGCGGGCAGCCACTCGTCCATCACAATTCCGTTGGGTACATACACCACAGCTATCCGGTGTGTTGGCGATGCGTCTCCATTGGCAGCAACTGCGGGGCGCATCGCATCGAGCAATGGCAAGGCGATCGTTGCGCCAGCTCCACGCAGCAGCGTACGACGAGACAGCGGTGGGGAGGGGATCGTAATCGTCATGACGTGTACTTTCTATTTGGCCGCAGCCGGAGTGTGCGCGACAGTGTTTCGCATTTGAAACGGCATACTCTTTACGATGCCCAGTACCAGTTCAGAAAAGCGGTGCTCTTGGGTCGAGAGCCGATCTGTAATCTTCGCCAAGGTGGGTCGGTCATAGCGTTGCAGGCCTCGTCCCAACGCGTAGACCAGTAGTTTTTCTGCCAGACATTGCAGGAAGGCCTGGCGTTCGGTCAGCAGGATTTGCTTGAGTTCGGCGTGTCCCTGAAAAGATTGACCTGAAGGCAAGTGCCCTGAGGCGTCTACGGTCGCCTTGCCATCCATGTCGCGCCAGCCGCCGATCGCGTCAAAATGTTCCAGCGCAAAACCCAATGGATCCAGGCGGGCATGGCAGCCTGCACAGGCGGTGTTGCTGCGGTGTGCCTCGAGCTGTTGACGCAACGTACCACCAGGTTCGCTGGCGGTTTCTTCCAAGGCAGGCACGGAGGGGGGCGGCGGCGGCGGCGGTGCGTTGAGCAGATTTTCCAGGATCCACTTACCGCGCAGTACGGGTGACGTCCGCGTGGCATACGAGGTAATCGTCAGGATACTGGCGTGGGAAAGCAGGCCACCCCCACGTCGCGTACTACCGACATCGACTTTCCGAAACTGTGGCCCTTTGACACCCTCGATACCGTAAAACCGAGCAAGCCGTTCGTTGAGGAACGTGTAATTTGCGTCCAGAAGTTCGAGCACACTGCGGTCCGCGCGGATGATTTCTTCGAGGAATCTCTCGGTTTCACGTCGCATTGAGCGACGCAGGCTCTCTTCGAACTGGGGAAAGGTGCGCATATCGGGTTTGACCACGTCGATGTTCGTGAATTGCAGCCACTGGCCTGCAAAGTTCTCGACCAGGGCGCGCGACTTGCGGTTTTTCAGCATCCGGCGCACTTGATCGGCTAGCACGTCTGGGTGGCGCAACTCCTGATCCTCTGCCAATTGCAGTAACTCGTCGTCCGGGGTGCTGCTCCACAGGAAATAGGAGAGTCGCGCCGCCAGTTCATGATCTGTGAGAGGCGCGGCGGTCTTTCCCTCGGCAGCGCTGGCATCCTGTTCGATGCGAAACAAGAAATGGGGTGAGATCAGGATTGCTTGCAGGGCGGTGGCGATTCCTTCCTCCCAGCTATCGCCCTCGCTCTGGACGAGGGCGACCAGGCGGAGCAAGTTGTCGACTTCTTCTGAGCGCGCCGGGCGGCGGTAGGCCCGTTGCGCGAAGTTGGTAATGATCTTCCGCGCGCAGTCCTCGGTATGATCTTGCGGCCCATGTCCACAGACAAAGATCCGGTCCAGACTCTCTTTTTGTGGCTGGATGCGTTGCTTGAACGGGCCACCGATATCGATTGATTCAAACCGATTGTCGACGCGCGTTTCCACACCGTCGGTCTTGATCTTCGTTCCCAGTTTTCGCAGGACTTCGATATCTTTGGCGGTCAATTTTCCCCGAGCATTGTTGCTCAGCAGGGCCGCGGGGTCACGCTGGGATGGTGCAGGACCCCCATATTTTGGCGGCAGTCCGTGAAATACCTTGAGATAGGCGACCGACAACAAGTGCTCACCGGCCTCGATCGGGAGCCGTGTTTCCACGAATTGGCCTTCCAGGTCGGTGGCATCGACCGCGAATTTCTGGGCCAGTACACCGTCCAGGAAAAGCGCGGGGTGTGCGGGTTCCGATTGGTTGGGGCGGTGGCCGTTGAGAACAATGCGGAACTGGTATTCGCCGTCGACCGGGAAATAGTGGGTCACGTGCGCTGAGTAGACCATGCTCAGGCCGCTGTGGTCGTAATCAAACAAGTCCGAGGGTAGGGTTTCTTGACCCCGACTGAGATTGATGCGGACCGGCAGTGGGTAGTGAACAATCGCCGGAGCAAGCCTGGCGGGCCCAAACAGGGCGGTGCGCACGGCCCGTTCCGCGGCGTTGAGGTATTTTTCCAGCAGGACGGGGGAGAGCCGTAAAGCGTCGCTGTTGTTGTCGAAGCCAAATGCGGTTTGATCGGGCGGGAAATCGGCGGCCGGCCGAATGTTCACTCCCAGCAGATCTCGAATCGTGTGGCTGTATTCGGTTCGGTTCAATCGTCGCGCTGTGACGCGGCCGGCTTGGGGCTCAATCATCCGGTCCTGGCGGGCGAATTCTGCGGACAGCCAATCGGTTACACGTCGGACCTCAGCCAGGGGAGGCTGGGTCGCTTTCGGTGGCGGCATTTCGCCTGTCTGCAACTTGCCCACGACGCGCTCCCAGGCTTCACGGCTCTGGTCAAAGGTAGACCGCCCCGTGCGCTGCAGCGACAGCAGATCGAGATCCCCGGAGCTTTTTTTGGCGTTGTGGCAAGCGGCGCAGTGTTTCTTGACGAAAGCGAATACCGGTTGATCGCTCGCTCCGCTATCTGAGGTGGCAGCGACGAGACTGAGGCCAAGCAGAAAACAAAGGGATCGCGTGTACATACACTCCATCCTACCGGAAGCGAAAAACGAAAGGAATCCTGTTCGGCTGGCACGGGTTTCTCCGTTAGTTGGCACCCGTTTCCGATCGTGTCACACCGGGCCCGCCCGGTCTGTATCTGCCGCCTCTCGCCGCCTCAAGGAATCCCATGTACGCGTCGTCGCCAGCCCGATGAGCAGCGCACCGCAGGACAGCAGTACGCCCACCAGCCAACGGTTGGGCTGAACGGCTACCATTTGAATCAGATCCCACAGTGAATCGATGGTCAGGCAGGTGAGGGTAAAGGCCAGTATCAGCTTGGATCGTCCGCCCCGGCGCGCCCAACTTCCATAGAGGCGAATCGAGGCCGAAGCGAAAAACAGGCCGAGCGTCGAATAGGCGACTTGCAGTACCTGTGTTGTGGTCACGGCAGAATCTCATGAACGCGGATAGAGATGGGCTACCCATTCACCGTAACCATTGAACTTCAGCGTCGGCCGGCGTTGCCCCCAGCCGCCAATTTCTATCTCTTGTGCCTGTGACCAGCGGGGGTGCGGGACAGCCGGATCGACGTTGGCGGTGAAACCGTATTCCAGCGGCTGTAAGGTGTGCCAGAAGGACGGAGGGCGTGTTGCAGACAGCGTCATTTTCACGACGCTTTTGGGTCCTTTGAATCCGTACTTCCACGGCAACACAATCCGCAGCGGCGCGCCGTTTTGTGGCTGCAAGAATCGGCCGTACAGTCCGAGAGCGACGAATGCCAGCGGGTTCATGGCTTCTTCGATCTGGAGCCCTTCGCGATAGGGCCAGGGAAAACTCAGGTTGGCTTGCCGAGGCGCTTGTGCTACGTCCAGGAAACTTTCAAAGGCGACGTACTTGGCGCGCTCCGTCGGCTCGGCCCGCGCCAGGATGGATGCCAGAGGAATGCCAACCCACGGGACCGTCATCGCCCAGGCCTCGACGCAACGGAAGCGATAGACGCGTTCCTCAAGTTGCATCGCCTGCAGGTCTTCCAGACCCAGTACAAGGGGGCGTTTTACCAGCCCGTCGATGACGAGCGTGTACGGGTCAAGACAGAACCCGCGGGAACGCTGCACCACTGAGCGCTTGTCGGCAGCAAACTCGTAGAAGTTATTGAAACGCAGGACCGCGTCTTGTTGTGTCAGGGGGCGGTCAACCGGAAAGGTGTAGTTCCTGGTGAAGTTCTCAATACGTGGTTGCGGTGTGATCGGTGGTCGGCGCCAATGCCGTACTGTTGCGACGGTTGCCATCGCGCCGGCGGTCCCCATCCCCAGGGAGGTCAGGAATCTCCGCCGTGTCTTGTAGTCCGACTCAGCGGTAGGTGATACGTCGCGCGTTTCCGGAAATCGAAAGACCATGCCGGGCGAATCTTGAGCCGTGAGTTCTTGGACGACGCGCCCAGTTGTAGCAGAAGTTTCGTGCTGCTGTATCTGAAGTTTTCGGCAAACGTCGCTGGCCCCAGATTGAGACGTCTGTCTCATTTCGAGACGGCGTTCCCCTGTCGATGAAGAGGATCGCCCGTCTCAGGGCGGGCCAGGCGCACTTCCAATTCATGCCGGAACTTGCTGGGATCGCCTGCGCGTTCTTTGCTTGGCTGGCGATTTGCGCTCTGTGGTACGGCGTTTGCACTCCAGTCCATGGTTGCCAACGACTCGCCCGCGTGATGCGTCGTGTATCGCGGCTGGCGCGCCGGCGTAGACCACAAACGAGGTCCCGATGACAAGAGCACTTGCGTCCACCGCGTGTCTGGCCATTTTCTGCACTTGCTTCTGCACTTTGGCGTCCTGCGGGGCCCTGGTCGATCGCGTCGCAGAAAAAGTCCGCGTTCATGATCTTGAATGCGTGTTGGTAAGGAAACGTAGACACCTGATGCGCCGGGTGCGGCGGCGTTACCGAATTCGCCGCCGCCGGTCCAGCAGGGAGGCGGCGCTTGCCGAACCCTGCTGGAGCAGATCCTCCAGCGGAGCAGCGTAGCTCACGGGTGCCGTCAAGAAACCAAACGGGCACCGCAGTCCGCTGACTGGTACTGGACATCCCAGCCACAGCACCCCCTGATTCTCAGAGACTGCCGCGCAACCTGCGACGCGCGGCAAGGCCTGGCAATCACTCTTTTGTCTGGCGGATGCCCGTCGCAGTGGAGGTGACTTTTTCACCCTTGCCGTTGATGGTCTCGACTCGGTAGGAAAAGGTATTGGCGTCGATTTGTTTCAAGGTGACATGTCCTAGCATAGACAGACCGTCTCGATTGCTGCCGCGGACTTCACCCTGCATTTCGGTTGGCGTTACCTTCGTATAAGTGATCGACCAGGAGTTTCCTTGGGCCCCATACCCGGTGTGGCGAATCCGCCGTTGGAAAGCATCCCATCCCCACAAGGAGGTGTTGCTATTGCCATCGCGACTGGTGTGGGTGCCACGCAACGCCTCGCCATTGGATCCCAGGGTGTAGGTCACATCGACTACCACCCCATCGGACCAGCTGATGGTCCATTTACCGGCCTGGAACTTGTACCATTCTTTCGCGACTGTCCGCGCGTCGGTCGCCGTGTCGACGCGCTGGAAGTCGGCGGTGACCACGGTTCCGTCCGTCGCCACTTCACGGACCTGGGCAGTATTCTCGTCAACCTGTTTGATTTCGAAAGTCCCTGATTGGGTTGTTCCGTCTGCCAGACGACGATGGAACGGCCCTTTCATCCGCAGCCGACTGACCTCGTTGAAGGTGACGTCAAAATACTGTCCATCACTGCCGTAGGCGTGTGAAACCAGAGTCTGGGTATCGGGGCGCCAGCCCGCGATTTCGGTAAGGCGGGTTCCGTCACTTTGTTGCCACTGACCGATCAGGTGGTCTGCATCCCGGTACGGCTTGTACCAGTACATCGTGCCCGTGTTTCCATCGCTCGTTTCTTGTTTCCAGTGACCCAGCAGCCACCGCCAGGGCGCTTTTGCGCCCCCCGGTTTACCGCTCAGGCGTGTTACCTTCAGGTCGGTCTTGAAGGGCCCTTCGTCCTGTTTGTCAACGGTCCCTTGCAAGACAAACTGGTCCTGGTTGTTGATCGTGAAGGCGGCGTCTACCGTGATCTCCTGGCCATTCCATAAGACCCAGGATCCAATCCCTTTCCGCCGCCAGCCCTGCTCGGTTTTGGTCCATTCGGCCTGTCCGTAACCCCCGTAGCCGCCGTAGCCGCGTTCCAGAAAACGCTTGTTCTTGGCGTCCCAGAGGATCACGTACATCACAGTGAGTGGGTCTTTCTCCTCATTCACCGGAATGACGTGGATTTTATGAATGAGGATGTTGCGGTTGAGATCCCACTGAAAGGTCATCGTCCCGCTGACTTCCTGATTGAGATCGATCCCGGAAAATTCCCAGCTGCCGACAAAATACTGCAGTTGCCGCAGATGTGCCTGGGTGGAACCGGGTTCCACCACCTGTGCCGAAGCGCTTGTTGACAGGATTCCCAGGGCGAGGGCGAGCACCAGGGGGCTGCGATAACGGGTTGACCACATGAATAATTCTCCGTGTCCAGAACGGGGTCACGATCTGCGAAAACACCCGGTACGAAAACCGGTGATTGCCGAACGGTTTGGCGGCGCGGGCTTTACAGCCCGCGCGCGCCAACCAACAGATGGCGGACGCTTAGTCACCGATGCGGCGCCAGACGTCGCGCACGGGATCGACCATCTTGCCATCAATCTTCACTGTTCCGGATCTCCGATGGGTCTTGCCGTCGTCCGAAATATGGCGGACCAGAGAGCTCCTGATTGGTTTTCCATCGGCAACACTCCCGGTCTCCAACTCGTGCCAGAGACCGTCCTGCTTGTAGATCACCTGGTTCCAGACACTACCACCGGAGGAAACCCAGCGAGCCTGGATCTGCCGCTTGCCCGCATCGTAATGGACCATGCCGGTGCCCGCGCCGGGTCCGCCATTGAATCGGCCCAGCAGCACATGGCCATTGTGACTGATTCTGAAGTCTGAATAGGCGGTCACCTTGTCTCCCTTCTTGCCGAAGCCGGGCCAGTCGGTGATCCAAACCACCTCGCCGATCCAGCGCCCCTGCATCGCCTGACAGAATTCCTTGAAGTCGGCGCGGGTGGATTGCATCTTGTTGTCACCATCGGCGGCGCGGGCTGTCCTGGACGTACCGCTGGCGGCAACTAAGAACAGGCCTAGCAGGGAACAGCTTGTCAGCGCCGTCATTGGCATCCATTTTTTCATCGCCGGGATCCTTGAGAAGCGGGGTTTCGAATCAGGGCGCTCAGGGCAACCGTAAGGACCTGGCGCTCACTACGAATCTTCATATTCAGATATGTGGATTCGATGTGCAACCCACTGGGGGTGGCGATTGCCCGATTTTTTTCGGGCCGCGGCCAGCGAGTGCTGGTCCGGTCGTGGGCGCGATCAAACGGCGCGGGACCGCGTTCAAGGGACGCGTCTGACTGTCACTGTGGCGACGCCCTGTGCGGGCAGATCTACCCGCATTTTCAAGACGTGCAGACGACCGTCGTCACTGGCGATTTGCGATTCCACCTGGCCCCCCTTGGCTTCATATTGGCCCGCGGGCACCACAAAAGTCACGCGACCGTTGGGATAGGGTTCCGCCAGTTGGTTGGTCACCATGGCTGTGTTGTGCGCCGCGGTTCCGTCATTCGCGTGGCGAAACGCCACCCGCACAGGAGTCGTGCTGTCGCGGGGAAAAGGAATCGGCGCGGTTTCATGGCCAAGGTAGGTGCAGGACGCCACCCGGTTGTTACGGAAACGCACCATGCGGAAACTCTCGGAGTTCGATTTGCCAATGCGGCGCGTGGGCGTCGCACCCAGGTCACGGACCTTCTTGCCGATGCCATGCGCATCGTGAATCATGGCCACACGATGCGTATCAAGTAGTGGGAGTGGTGCATTGGACTCAAAGGCATTGATCACGCGAATGGCGGTGTCGCGTTGCGATGCCAGTAATGCCGCGGCTTTGGATTGATCGGTGTGCCAGGGGTAGCCGAAGTTCAGTACGCTGACGTGTGGTCCGCACTCGATCAACCCGACAGGATCGCCAAACCAGGCTTCGTGGCCGGGAAACTGGTGATTGCCGAAATTGGCGACCAGCGGCATCTTCAGCCCCACCAGGGCACCCGCAACGTACGCCGGATTACAGGCATTACTGCACAGCACCATGTCAGGCGCGAGCGTATTGATGACGCTGACTAGTCGCTGGAGGTATTCGGCCTGGTACTGGGCCGAGGTATCGAGATGCCCGAAGGTGACGAACACCGGGTCTGTTGGATACGACTTGACCACCTGGACACTCCGGGGAGAGCGGCACACACCCGTGCGACGGCCGCCGGTTACCCTGACGGTGAGATCATAGAGGCCAGGTGGCATGTCGTCGGGCAGATGGGCGACGACTTCCCGATCATAGTAGTAAGCCGCCGCCTGATCTTCTGTAAACCGCAGGGTCCGCGAGATCAGTGCGGGGCCTACGTGTCGGGTGAGCTTGACTTCATCGATCTGGGTGTCAAACCCAAGAAAGCGCGCGCGAAACGTCTCGCCCGGTTGGCGGATCGCGGGCTGATTCAAGCGGGGGAAGCGAAATCGCTGGCGGATCGTTGCCGGATCTCTGCGCAGATAGATCGGTGGGAGGTCGACGGCTTGATCTGCCGTGATGGGAAATCGTTGAGTACGAATTGTCTGCCATCCCACCGCCTGGATTTCCAGCGTGTAGTTGTCGCCCACGGGCAAGCCAGACAGTGCGCATTGGCCGGTCATCCAGTTCCGTACCAGTGCGTTGCGGACCACCGTATTACCATGGCGGAGGATGGCGCGGCAATCGACGAGATGGGCGTTTGCATCACCGTTCACATGAAATCTGATTTCGCCGTGGCCATCGTGCCAACTTCGCAACGACTCGACCCGGCAGCCGCCCAGCGCACCATTCTGCCGGTGCTCGATTCGGACCGTGTGTTTTTCCGTTGGCAAATGCCTGGCCAACACAATCTCGCGCGGTAGCCCGCGGGGCTGCAAGATGCGTTCCGCTTTCCCATCGATGGTCACGACCAGCTGTCCCAGGTTGGGTGGGCCGTATGCCGGAACGTTGTGTCCGCCAAGTCGCACGGCCACACCACTGCCGACGAAGGTGAAAGCCAGTGCGGCACCCTGCTCAGAGGTCTGCAAGGATGTCGCCTGGGCGAAACGAAATCGGCTCTCTTGCCAGCTTCCCGAGCGGCGCACCTGGTCCAGGTCAGTGGCGGGTGTACTAGTTGGTGCGAGCAGGAGGCCGGAGGTGGTATCCGCATGCGCCAGGTGGAGCGAACCGAGGCATCTCCCTCGTTCGTTGCGGGGGCCGCGTGCCACCAGGAACTGATCCTGGGCAACTCCGACAATGCCCAGTGAGCAGTCGAACTCGTACCGTCCCTGCATCTGAAACTGGGCGTCGGTCTGCAAGAGGATTTGCGGTTTGCCATAACAGCCGAACCACCATGTGCCGTCATGGTAGGTGGCTGTTTGAATTCCCAGCTCTGTCCACCCGCTTTCAATGATGTGTTTCTTGCTAAAAGTGAAGTTTGCGTCGTACTCGTAAACGTAATTTTCTTCGACGCCATTGGGCAAGCCGCCCACCAGATAGAAGCGACCGTCCCGTACCCCGATCCCCCCCGCGCCGTGAAAGACCTCCTGTGTCGGGTGTCTGGCAAGCAAGGCGAGCGAGGCGGCGTCATAGACGTAGACCCACGAATCGGCGTTTCCCGCCGGATCGTTGAAGCGACCGAGATTGACGGCCACAAAGATCTTTCCCGCGTGAAAACACAAGTCGCCATGGTGGCTGGCAACGGGAATCCGCTGCAGGACTTTCCCACGCGGATCTGTTTTCACTAATTCTGTTGTGAAGGACCAGTAGATGGTGTCGACTTCGTTTGTGCAGACACCTTGCAGGTGGTGCTGATAGTCTCCGCCACAGTGGATGTCCGTGGGTGGGAATGCAGCCCAGCCCAGCGACGACATCAGCGTCATTGCCATGGTCAATGTGGCAACCCGCGCCAGGCCTCTGGCGCTACCCGTTTTCCACGTCATCATGTTCCATGCCATCATGCCTGCTCCGCTTATTTATCGGTAGAGTGTCGGTTCGCCCCAAACCGTCAGGTTGTGGCCGGGCGTAGAATTTCTGGCAGCGATCGTGTGCAAGGAGAGTTTCACCACGTCGGAATTGGGTAGCGTGACGTCAATCGACACCGGGGCGGCACCCGCCTTGAGTACGGGAGTTCGCGCAAGTTCGCTGCCGTTGGCTCTGATCACGAAGCGAACCGCTCCGTCTGACCCCGCGCTGGGGTGCAAGCCGACGCGGCAGGTGAAGCGGTTAAAGACCCGGCCAGGTGCCAGCACAAAGTCGAGTGAGAAAGGCGTCCCCATGCCGTAGCCGAAACGGACCTTTGTCCCCGGTTGGGCGTTAGCAAAGCCCAGGGGGTGGAGTTGTCGCTGGGCGTCCATCGCCTGATTCGCGAGAAACGGAGTAACATAATACGGGTGCGGGATCATCTGGCCAGTAAAGTCGGGTAGCCAGTCGCTGAGTCGTTGTTCAGCGTATCTCGGCAGGTCCGGGTCAAAACGGTCCTGCGCCAGACAGAGTGCCGTGTAGATGACGTCGGCCGTATGGCGTGCATTGGCAAGTGCTGCGACGGCGCGGTGCTGGTCAGCTTTTTTGCCGTCGCCGTACATCATGTCCTGGACAATGGGAATAATGTGTGTGCCGGCGTCTCGTTGCAGTAATCGTTGATGGTGGTAGATGCGCAGAGCGGCTTCTTCCCGCGTCCTGCCGAGGAGACGTGGCCGGTAGGCGACATCAGCGATCCGGTAGTCGCCCGTGTCCATGATACCCCCTGCGCCATACAGATAGTTGAAGGCGGCCTTGTCTGGCGGCGGCGGGAGCAGTGTCTTGAGTTGCGCTTCGCTGACGGGACTGCTGTGCGCGCCGGGACAACCGGGATCTTCGTTCCAGTGGCAGAGCACACCCAGGAATTTCATCGCTTCGTCCGTGGCGCCCGCACTTAGCGTTTCCGCGATCCGATCGAGGTACCAGAGCAGCGCTCTGGCGCTCGGTTCCGCCGCGTTCACATCGTGCAAGGAGAGTCGCACATCCGGCACCAGGCAGTACGGATCGAGCTGGGGCGCGTTGCCGCCAGCATGTTTGTCTTGTAACGATGTATATTCCTGACAGAGCCGATCGAGTGACTGCTGGCCGACCAGCTGGTGTTGCCATTGCGGTAGCCGAGAGACCGCCCACAACCGAATCAAGCGATGTCCCTTGCCCCAGGCACACAGCTCCAGCGGGCAGCTCACCGAGGTCAGGATGACCAACAGACCGCAAAGCAGTTGTCGCATCTTCATGAGCAGTTCTCCGGAAAACAGAGTGGAATCGTCGACTGAAATTCAGAATGTTGACGCGCTGCTAAGGCCACGCGTCGTGACGTCAACACGGAAAAGGAACTGTCTTTGCAAGTCGCAGGAGGGTTTGACGACACGGTGATCCCATTCTTGTCGATCCCCGTACGGCAGATAAGCGCGTCGTTGCCATCGACAACGCTGGACGTCGCACCCAGCGTGACGTCAGTGTAACCGATTCGATTTCTGTTGGATGTCAAAGTGGGAAAAACGGGTGATCCAATCATCGCCAGCTGGGTCGCGGCACATCGCAGTGTCGCATCGAGACTCGTGTCATTGTGGTTTTGTTGAAGGACTGCGATCGGTGTTGTTGTCTATTAGAATGACGCACCAGATGAATTATGTGAAATGACTTCAGCCACAGGCAATTGGCTGGCATTATGAGCGCGGGCCTGGGCAGCGCGTGGGCCGCGGGTAAAACATTGGAAACACCAGGACGCGGAGCCTTCGTCATGTCACGATCAACCCTGCTGGTTTCGCGCCGCGTCTGGCTGGCAGCTGGCGCCGCCGGCGCGCTGAGCGAACGTTGGCTTCCCAATACCGCAGACGCAGTGCAACCCGGTTTTGTCTTCGGCAAGACCGGGCGGGTGATTTTGCCGCGTGGGCCAGCGGGTTCCTTTGACTCAACGCACGCCAAGTATCCCTGCGTCTTGAAGCACGGTGACCGCTGGATGATGTGGTACAGCGGGCGGGGCGATGACGCATTTACCGGGTCGATTGGGTTGGCGACTAGCCGTAATGGGCTGCACTGGACCAAGGCCGCCGGGGGGCGGCCCGTGCTGGAACCTGGAGGTGTGGGTACAGCGGATGAAACCAAGGCCGACCATCCTGCCGTCGTGCGCTTTGCTGGTCGATTTCATATGTGGTACACGGCCGGGCCCAGAGACAGTCGTTACCGAATCTGCTACGCCACCAGTGAGGATGGCGTACGCTGGCAACGCCAGAACGGAGGTCGTCCGGTGCTTGGACCCGGATCGCAGGGGAAGTTCGATGATCGCGTTGTGTTGCATCCGGCGGTTGTCCGTGATCCGCGCGGTCTGCTCCACATGTGGTACAACGGAGTCGGTCCACAACAGGACTTTCGGATCGGGCATGCAACGAGTCGCGATGGCATCAAGTGGGAACGGCAAAATGATGGGAATGCCGTGCTTTCACCTGGCAAGGTCAGCGGCCGCCAGGAAATCTATGTCTACAACGCGATGGTATTGTTGGAAAATGGCGTTTATCGCATGTGGTACAGTTCCGCGTTGGACATTACACCTCAGGGACGCTTTGCCCCACACGGCAGTGCGATTGTCTACGCCGAGAGTCGTGACGGCACGAACTGGATTCGGGATGATGCCATCACACTATTGAGTGGGAACAAGGGAGCTGAGGACGCCTACGCCTGCTTCGCTCCCTGTGTGGTACGACGTGGCAACGTGTTGTGGATGTACTACTCGATGGGCTCGGCGGACCAGCGCTATCAGACAGGGTTGGCGACATGCCCGTGAAACGAATGGTGTTCCTGACCCGGACCGCCCTCGTTGTGCTGGCCGGCGGCGACGTCTGTTCGCAAATGCGCGATCCGATCAGGAGGTCTGCGGGTGATCCCCATCTGTTTGTCAACCGCGCTCAAAATCAAGCGTCGCGAGCAGGGTGGTTGACCGGGCGGTTTCGAGACCGCCTCGTCGGTCGCATTCGCAATACAACGATTCGGGCAAGAGGGTCGTCAACCGAAATCGCATACCGTGGATGTTCGTTGTAGAATGCTGTGATGAAGATCCTGTCAAGTTGTTTATTGACGGTGACGTTATTCATGGCACGTCACACTGCAGCTGCTGATTCTGTTGCCACGGACTCTGCCGCCACGGACTCTGCCGCTACGGGATATGCCGACGCGATCCGGGCTGACAAACCCGCGCTGTACTGGCGGTTTGAGACGATTTCGGGAGATGTGGTACGAGACGAGTCCCGTCACAGCGATATTCACGGTCAGTTGAAAGCGATGGGGCCTGGGCGTCGTGGGATTAGCGGGCTGGCGGCTTCCTTCACACGAAGTCATCTGGCGGGGCGGGTCGAAGCGCAGCTCAACCCACAACAAGATGCCGTAGTCGAAAAGATTCTCAACGGCTCATTCACGCTTGAGCTGTGGCTACTCGATGAGGCGGCCAAACCGGACAATGTTGTCAACGCAAGTCTGTTCTACAAGGCCGATGAGACCAGGTTCTCAGCCAACTCGATGTGGTTTTATCGCGCCCGTCAGGATGGACACTATTACTTCTGGATTCGTGGTGCCACGGAGCGGCCCGTCGGAGTGTCGATCCGTAATCCGGCCGGCGATAAAGCGGCTGGAGATGGCAAGTGGCACCATGTGGCAATTATTGTCGATCGGACGCAATCCGCAGGGACCATCCGTGCGCTACTCGACGGCGAGCAGGTGAGTGAATCGACGTTTCCTGCTATGACCGGGATTGATAACACCGGGTCGCTGCGCATCGGCAACGGAGTGCACCCGAATTCACCATGGCAAGGGGCAATCGACGAGTTCGCACTCTATGAACGTGCGCTATCGGTCGCCATGTTGGCTGACCACTATCGCAAGGGATTGGATGCGATGAAGGAACGTCCACGACGGACGCCGTCAATTGCTGCAAAAGAAGAATTCTTTGAGTTGCAGGTGCGGCCGCTGCTCATTGAACGTTGCGCCGACTGTCATGCAGGAGATACCGACGACGCGTCGGTCTTGTCGGTTAGGTCACGACGTGCGTTGATTGTCGGCGGCGAGTTCGGACCAGCTCTGATACCCGGACGGGCCGACGATAGCTTGTTGATCCATGCGGTGAAGCGGATCCATAAAGAACTGCACATGCCACCCGACAAGTCAGCGGGACTTTCACGCGAGGAGATTGCCGTGCTGACCCGCTGGATCGACGACGGTGCGATCTGGCCAGGTGATGCGGCCCCGGTGCCTGAGATTGTGACAACGCAAAGCGACAGGAAAACGCGGGTGTTGAAGGTCGATCCTGTCGAGGATTGGGCACTCAGACCGCGCCGGATTGTGGCACCTCCAGCGATCGACGATGTTCGCTGGTCCACCACGGCCGTAGATCGTTTTCTCGAAACCAAACGGCGCGAATCCGGTGTTTTGGCAACTGATCGCGCGGATCGGCGGACCCTGATTCGACGCGCCACGTTTGATTTGACCGGATTACCCCCAACCCCTGAGGAGATCCAGGAATATCTCTCTGATCCGGACTCTCACCAGCTGGCTTTTGCGCGCGTCATTGATCGTTTGCTCGCATCGCAGCACTACGGCGAACGGTCAGGACGGTTATGGCTCGACGTGGCTCGCTATGCCGACACGCAAGGAGACGTCGGTGACATTCCGATTCATACCGCTTACCTCTATCGCAACTGGGTGATTGATTCCCTGAACGCTGATTTGCCGTTTGATGCATTCCTGCAGTCTCAGATCGCCGGTGATATTCTCGCGCGGGAAGTGGTCGATGAGGCAACGGCCCGCGGCATGACGGTGGCTACCGGGTTTATCGCCTTGTCACGACGCTTCGGTAACACGAAGCAAGACGATCTCCACTTCACTATCGAGGACACAATTGACACCATCGGGCGTGGCGTGTTGGGGCTCACGTTACGTTGTTCGCGATGTCACGACCACAAATTCGATCCGGTACTGAACACGGACTACTACGGTTTGTATGGAATTTTCGCGAGCACGACGTACCCATGGATGGGCATGTCGAACGAAAAGTCGCCCTCGGGCCTCTCGCCGGCGATTCCCAGTCCCGCCGCCTTCCAGCGGGGCAAGGCGTATTGGGCGTTGATCACACGTTACGAGTACCAGATCAATAATCATCACCGACCCTGGCTCAAGCCAACCCTGGACGAATTCAAACGGGTGTCCCGTCAGCTTGTGCAGGCGCGGGAAATTGGAAAAGACACGGCACAACTAGCGGCACGTCGGGACGCGTTGCTCGATTTTCGCGACGGTGCATTTCGCGAACTGATGGTGCATGGTCTGGCTTGGATCAAACAGGAGAAGCAGCGGCTGGCCAAGAATCCGCCGGTTGAGTTTGTTTTTGCCGTATCCGAAGGTGAACCTCACGATGCCAGATTGCATCGCCGCGGTAACCCGCGTCAGCCGGGTGCCCGTGTACCGCGTCGTTTTCTGCAAGTCCTTGATGGTGCGACGCCGCCTTTGATTGAGCGCGGATCGGGTCGCCTGGAGCTGGCCCGCTGGCTGACAAACGCCAATCACCCGCTGACGGCGCGGGTCATTGTCAATCGAGTCTGGCAACAGCATTTTGGTCGTGGACTGGTCGCCACACCCGATAACTTCGGTCGACAGGGTGACAGGCCGTCACACCCTCAGCTGCTCGATTGGCTCGCTGAAACCTTTGTTCGTGATGGCTGGTCACTGAAGCGGCTGCATGCGCGGTTAATGCAGACCGCGGCGTATCAACTGAGTTCGGTGGCCCCGCCCGACACGCTCTCGAACGACCCGGCGAACGTTTTGCTGACGAGGCACCCGAGGCGGCGGCTTGATGCGGAGTCGATCCGTGATGCGATGCTGGCAGTGAGCGGCAAACTCAATCGCACTCAAGGAGGGCCGCATCCAATGCGGCCTTGGTACGACAACCGCTTTAATCTCAACAGTCCATTTCGTATGGAGCCTGCTTCCGATCTTCGAAGTGTCTACCTGCTGACACAACGCTTGTTTCGCCATTCGATTCTCGACCAATTCGACGGCCCCGATCGGAACAGCAGCACAGCAAGTCGGCGGACTTCCCACGTTCCGGCACAGGCTTTGTTCCTGATGAATTCGACGTTCATTCGTGAACAGTCTGAAGCGTTGGCCGCACGGATTGTCACAATAGATGGCCAAGTTGCACGAATTGAGAACCTGTTCCTTTCGGCATTTGGCAGAGCACCGGAAGCGGACGAAGTGGCGTCATTGCAGGAGTTCTTGAGTGCCTATCGCGCGGCACAGCCAGGCACCGCCACAGCCGAAACCTATCCAGGGCTGGTTGCGCTGGCGCGCGCTATCCTCACCAGCAACGAGTTCTTCTTTGTCGACTGATACTATGAACCCAGTGAACCGACGCGAGGCGATTTGTGCGACACTGGCCGCCGCCGGATCCATGCGGCCCGCCTGGTCTGCGATTGCGGCCAGCCCATCAGTTCGTCAGCCGCATTACCCCCCACGCGCCAAGCATGTGATCGTCCTCTATATGTCGGGTGCCTACTCTCACGTCGACACGTTTGACCCCAAACCTCGTTTGATTCGTGATCACGATGTCTCGATTGGACCAGAACTGCGTTCTGCCGTTTCGGGGCAACCCAGGACAGAGCGTTATCTGAAGGCGCCGCTGTGGCGATTCAGGCCAAACAAACAGTGCGGTACCGAAGTCAGTGATTTGTTTCCGCACCTGCGTGACGTGATGCACGAGGTCGCATTGGTCCGCTCGATGCAGTCGGATCACCGGGATCACGGTGAGGCCACGTTGCAGCTGCACACGGGAAGTACGACCGTCGCAATGCCGAGTCTGGGAGCGTGGTTGAGTTATGGTCTGGGGACGTTCAACGACAAGCTGCCAGCGCATGTGGTGATTTCGGAACACCGACCTTACAGCGGGCCGCAGATCTGGGATGCAAATTTTCTGCCCGGGGTGCATTCCGGCGTGCGTATCAAGCCGGGAGATGAACCGTTGCCGCATCTGCAACCGGCTTCAGCTGCGCGTTTACAGGAATTGGAACTAGGCCTGCTCGATACGTTGAACCGAAAACACCTGCGCCGTCGTCCGGGTGACGCACAGCTGGCGACACGAATGGACTCATTCCGTACTGCCAAAGGGTTGCAGGATCTCGCGCCGGAGGTGCTCGATGTGCGGCGGGAATCCCAGCGGACTTTGGAGTTGTACGGGGCACAGCCTGGTGACCGCACCTCCTACGCAGCGCAGTGCGTGATGGCCCGGCGTTTGATCGAGAACGGTGTGCGTTTCGTCGAGATCATCGATGCCGTTGGCGCCTGCCGAGACAATTGGGATGCGGCACACCGCGATGTGGGGACTCATGCGAAATATGCCCGGCGCGTCGATCAACCGATTGCCGGTCTCATCAAGGATCTCCAGCAGCGTAATTTATTGAACGAGACGTTGCTCGTTTTCTGTACTGAGTTTGGCCGGACCCCTTGGGCACAAGATGGCAAGGGGACCAAAAGCCGCAACCATCACCCGGCCGCCTTTTCGTGCTGGCTCGCTGGAGGAGGGGTGAAACCGGGAATCGTATACGGGCAGTCGGACGACATCGGTAACCGGGTTGAGGAAGACGCGGTCCACGTGCATGACTTTCACGCGACCATTCTACACCTGTTGGGACTCGATCATCAGCGTCTTACGTTCCGCCATGCAGGTCGCGATTTTCGTCTGACGGATGTCCATGGTCAGGTGATCCACGGTCTGCTTTCTTGAGCGGCCTGTCTTCTCAGGAATCAGGGCAAGCGCGGCCCGTTCCGGGAGTCGCGCTGGCAGTCAGCGGTACCACTTGCCAGCCGTATGCCCCCTGGTGAGGGGGGGTGCGCAACGGCAGAACGCGCGCCGATTCATCGGAAAAATCGGCAGAATCGGCTCACCGTCGGGCGTGCCCGTTCCGACAAATACAGTGTGTGTCTCGTGTCCATTGGTGGTGGTTCGGGTTGCATCAGATCCCGCGTACATCGGTCGATCCAGATGAAGATTTCCGTCATTGTCAGCACCTACAACAAGCCTCAGTGGCTCGAAAAAGTGATTTGGGGTTACGCCCTCCAGTCGATTACCGATTTTGAGCTGCTGGTGGCGGATGACGGATCGACGCGTGAGACGGCGCAGCTGATCAAGCGCTTGCGGCAGGAAACGGGGATCGACATCAAGCACATTTGGCACCAGGATCTGGGCTATCGCAAATGTACGATCCAGAACCAGGCGATTGCCGCCGCGGCCGGCGACTACCTGGTATTCACAGATGGCGATTGCATCCCGCGTGAAGACTTTCTGGCGCAACACAGACGACTGGCGGCTCCCAATGTGATCCTCTCTGGCGGTTACGTACGCTTGCCAGCGGGTGTCAGCCAGGAGATTCAGGTGGCCGACATTACCAGTCGCCGGGCCATGGATCCTCGCTGGCTCTGGCGGCGCGGATTGCGATCTCCTCGGGATCTGTTGAAGTCGTTGCGGGGAAAGTGGACCGCGACGATGTTCGATTACTTGACGACCACGCGGGCGACGCTGAATGGTTGTAATGCCTCGGTGGCGCGGGAAGCGGTGGTTGGAGTCAATGGCTTTGATGAGCGGATGCAATACGGGGGATTGGATCGTGAATTGGGCGAGCGCCTGAAAAATAGCGGTTTGCGATACAAGCAAGTCCGCTATCGGGCGATCTGCCTGCACCTCTGGCATGAGCGCCCTTACATGACAGACGAAGGGTGGCAACGCAACGCTGAAATTCGTCGAACAACACGCCAGTGCGGATCGGTCTGGACGCCTTACGGCATTCAGCAAGACGCCTCCGATCAGGATGCCTTGCGGTCGGCCTGACAGGCAGTGGCAGGGAAGATGATGACTGCGACGACGCCCATTTGGTTTTGCTCAGCAGCAGTCGGATCGGCTGAGCGCAACAAATGGAAATCTGGTAAACGTCATTCAGCATCCCGGCGAACCGGGTCAAACCAATGATTGCATGTGAAGCAAAACAGCGCGCCCGTCCCGCTCAAGTCGATGTTGTCACAGTGGTTGACTTTCGCAGTGCCCATGCCTCCAGATACGAAGCGCAAGTCTTACTGTTCATGGCGAGTTGGATCCAAAACACGGGTCGTTGTCGTGCCAACCCGCTTCACATCGCCTATTTGGGAGACGTGCCAGCGTCGGTCACCAGGATGGCGCGAGTGGTCTCTGCGCAGTTGCACCCTGTAACACCCATGCATTGGCGGACCGACCACTTTGTCGGAAACAAGCTGCGAGGGCTCGAGGTGCCGGCCGAGACGGATCACATACTGTTGCTGGATACGGATCTGTTGTTTCTGGGTGATTTCAGCGAGATCTTGCGTTACCGGGGTGTGCTCGCAGCTAGCCTGGATGACCACCCCAAAGTGTCGATGGAATTGTGGCGACAGATTTACGCTGGGTTCAACGAGCCTTTGCCTGCTGAGAGAAGGCCTTGCATGCTTGCCGAATCTCGCCTTCCACTTACCCCGCGCGCATGGGCACGCTACCAGGTGCCGAAGGAGGAATTGCGGGCGACGTTGCCTTACTTCAACGGTGGCGTCGTGATGGTTCCCACCGCCTGGAAGTTGCAGACGCGGTGGTCCAATGCCTATCACAAGATCGCTCAAGTGATTGAGGATCTGCCGGCCAGGAATCGAGCTCTCTGGCATAGTGATCAGGCGGCACTTGCAGTGGCGATTCAAGAGTTGCGTGGAGAGGGAAAGAAGGTGCAGACGTTACCGACGGAGATGCATACGCGGTGGAGGAGCCTGTTTGCCAATACCATCCCGCTCGAGTCGATCAAGTTGCTCCATCTGACAACGTTTTTGCACTCGTTGCAGGGATCCCGCCTGACGAAACCGCGCTTGCGTGCGGCAGTGAAAGATTACTTTACGGCCAAGATGACACGACGGATGCGACGCATGGCGATGGGACATCTGCTCGAATTCCGGCCCCACCTTGGTTGCCGGCGTTACCGGCAGGGCAAGCTGAATTGCGCTGCCCTGTCGCGCACCGTACTCGACCTCTGTGAGCACGTTGTCGCCCCCGTACTGGAGACTTAAGCGTGACCTGGCATGCCCTGTGCTCGTTACGCGGGTGGGTACGGTCAAACCAGCAACTGTGACTCGATCCGTGTTCGTATGATTTCAAACCTTCAGTTTCGCAAGAGAAATGTTCACGATGCCCGGCGTGTTTGAAAAACTTCGGCTTCAATGGACCTACCTGCGCTGCTTGGGCCGGTTACCCAATCTGAAGAACCCCCAGCGGTTTACCGAAAAAATACAAGTCGCCAAACTCTACTGGCGCGATCCTTCGATGCGGATCATGGCCGACAAGATTGCCGCGAAAGAGCACGTGGCCAGCAAACTGGGGCAGGAGTGGGTCACTCCGAATCTGTACGCGGGAGACCGCTTACCACCCGTATCGCAACGGAGCTGGCAAACGCCTTATGTGATCAAGGCCAGTCACCGCAGTAATGCGAACATCTTCGTGTTTCCCGCGGCAGACAACGACAACCGAGTGATCTGCACCGATCGCAACCGTCAACCACTATTTGACGGATCTCCGCGGGCCGCCCCCCCCTGGCAGCAGGTTGACGCGCTGCTCGACAAGTGGCTGCGCAGGCCATTTGGTAAGCGGAGGGCGGAGTGGGCGTATAGAAACATCCCGCCGCGAGTGTTAGTGGAACCGTTTCTTGGTTCGCCAGACCCTCCAGCTGACTACAAACTGTTCGTCTTTGCTGGTCGTGTGGAGTTGATCGATGTTGTGCTGGCACGGTTTCAGAGCTACCGACATGTCTTTCTGGATCGTCAATGGAACTTTGTGGAGTTGTCGGAACCGAATCGACAGGGTGATCCACAATTTGCCGTCAAGCCCAAGAGTCTTGGGCAGATGATTGAGGCGGCCGAGTTCCTTGCTCAGGGTTTTCCGTTTCTACGGTTCGATCTGTATGAGATCGATGACCGGCCGCGTTTTTCTGAGTTTACGTTCTACCCGTGGTCCGGGATTACCAGACTCGAGCCACCAGGAGCAGATCTGAAACTGGGCGCATTGTGGCCCGACAGAATGCCGGCTGTCCGCCCGCTGAAACCGGACGCCGGTCTGTCGCGCTGTGCCTGACTCATTGCCCCTCTTCTTGCGTTACTAGCCGTATCCCTGGGCTGGCACGATCTGCGATACCAGCGAATGCGGGATCGTATCGCTTGTGTCTTGATGACTTGTTTTCAGGAACCTGCGCAGTCCACCACGAACAAGAGGGGCTCTCCGCGGATGCCCCGCAGCAGATTTTCCACCGAGATCTCGTTCATCCGCTGGCGCGTTTGTGCTGAGGCAGTTCCCAGATGGGGTGTAATAGTGACGTTGTCCATGGTCAGTAACGGGTGGTCGCGCGGCAGTGGTTCCGGTTCCGTGACGTCGAGCGCGGCAGAGTGGATATCACCATTCTGCAGGGCCGCGGTCAGCGCGGTCGTGTCGACAACCGCCCCGCGCGCGATATTTACCAGAGTGGCCGTGGATTTCATCTGCGCCAGCGCGCCGCTGCCAATCATGCCCTGAGTCTGTTCTGTAAGCGGAACGGAAAGCAGAACGAAGTCAGAAACTTCGAGCAACTCGGACAACGAGACGTAACGTGCCTCGACCAGTGGCTCGACGTCTCTGCGACGGTGGCGATTATGGTAAACGACCGTCATATCGAATCCTCGGGCGCGGCGGGCCACCGCAGCACCGATTTGACCGAGGCCAATGATGCCCAGCGTTTGTCCATAGACCTCGCGGCCCACGAGATCTCCGGGGTCGAAGACCGTAACATCCGGTCTGCGAGAAAAACGATCGCCTTCTGTCACGCGTCGCGCGGCAGCCAGGATGAGGGCAAAACCAAGGTCGGCGGTGGCACCAGCTGGAATGCCCGGAGTATTGCCCACCGGGATACCGCGCGCCGTTGCGGCACCGACGTCGATATGGTCTACCCCCACGCCGTTGTTGCTGATCACTTTGACACCAGGCAACTGGTCGAGTATCCCCTCATCCACGCGAGGACGGTCGTAGGTGTAGATGCCGTCGACCGGCAATGGGTTACCAGCAGTGGCGACGGTCCAGGGAAGGACTTCGACATGGTTGCCCAGCAGTTTCCGGATCGCGGCTGGCAAGGGTCCATCGGCAACGATCCGCACGTGACGTTGCGCGCGGTGATCTTCTCCGCGATGACCTGGTTCATGCGGCATTGTTGGCTATCAACTACGGCGACCTTTGGTTTGTGTGGCCACAACTTAATCTACGTTGTGATGATTACAATCCTGCCCGCGCCTGCCCACGGTCAGCAATTGGTTTTTGGAGCCAATCCGGCGCTGTTGGCAGATCGGTTGACAGGGAGTGCGATCAAACCCTTGTGTAATATTGTTGTGTTATATTTTCCAGATTTTGCACACCCTACTTGACCACGGCAGGCTCTATATTGGGGCCGGCATGCAGCGCTACAAGCCTGAATGATTGGCCAACCGTTCCATATCCTACCAATCCATATCCTACCAACCAGCGGAGCTCTGATTGCCATGAGATCGCGACGGATTCACCAGACGTTGTTGACGATTCTTGGGTTGTTCCTGGTCGCGCCACAAGGCTTGTTCGCCGCCGGCATCGAGGAGCAACTCGAACGCTACCTGGGCCGCTGGACACGCGATCGGATCGGTATTGGGGGTGAAGTCGAAACGTGGATCAAGACCGTGGTTGCTGGCGCGGAACAACACGAGTTCATTGAGACCAATCAAGTTACCGGTGCCAACGGGAAGACGATGCGGCAATGGCAGGTGAAATTTCGCGTTGATCCAGTGGCCGGCAAATACATGCGTTTTCAAGCAGAGGGGATTCGCAGTAACCCGCCCAAAGAGGGGGAGCAGTGGCGACCCAATAGCCTGCAATATCTGTTGCAGGTCGATGGTAATTTCATTTACGAGGTGCATGATTTCGCGTACGGGGTGTTCCGTTGGCAACGCCTAGGGCCGGGTGCTGCCACGATAGATCCTCAGCGGCTGCACGCGTTGCGGGAACTGCTGGGGACGTTTCGCGGCGACTATGCCAATGCGGGTAGTGAGGCCTATGGGATTGCTCCTGCCGATGTGACGATTACATCGAGCGCGCAGTTGAGCGCCACTGGCTCGTTGATCACACAGAGCTGGACGTCAGTACCCAAAGGAAACAGTCCTGAAAAAGCGTTTGAAGCACATGTTGTCTACAGCTACGATCCTTCCAGCGGCCGCATCATCAAGCAGTACCAGACCTCGACAGGAGTCTCCGTCAAAGGCACTCTGATCTTGTGGCAAAACAGGAAATTGTTGTGGGAACGCAGCGGTGACACGCCGAGAGGGCCGATGTACGAGTTGTGTTTATACGACTTCTCGGCTGCCGGTACGTTCAAACATGTGATCTTGAAACGGACGCTGAACGGTAAAGTGGTAGATGTCAACGAGGATCCGATTGTTTTGCGGAGAGTCAAGTAAGTATCCCGCTGACATGATTCGACGCTTCCGTTTTGCAATCGCGTTTTTCACAGGCAGCTGCCGGAGCATCGACTTGCCCCTGCGGCCACTTGTATCGTGGACGGACCGCTGCTTTGGGACCGTTTGTAGAGACCGCTTGTAGAGACAAAGCCTAACGCGGTGCCTTACAATCACATGGTCGCCGGACGGCCGGAGCGTGCCCCTTGGTCGATCACCCGTTCCCACGGAGAACCGATATGACGTTCCGTTTAATGTTTCTACTGTTATTGGTTTGGCGACTGGCGCTCCCCCCGGTACGCGCTGAGGAGCCGATAACCCTCTGGGAGAGAGCGGCGGACGGGGCGGCGTTTTACGTGGCCCCCAGCGGAAATGACCAGCATCCAGGTTCTCTGGAGCAGCCCTTTCGGACCTTGTCGCGGGCCCGTGATGCGGTCCGCGCCATCAACCAGCAGGACCGTCAACCGGGTCCCATCGTGGTGATGTTACGTGGCGGTACGTATCAACCAGATCTCTCGGTCGTGTTTTCTGACCGTGATTCGGGATCGGCGGAGAGCCCGATTGTCTACATGGCGTATCCGGGTGAGCGGCCGGTGCTGAGTGGTGGTCGGGCAGCTGCAGACTGGCAGCCGCATAAGGGCCGGATCCTGGTGGCCGAATTGCCAAAGCAAGAGAACCAATACTATCGGTTTCGTACGCTTTTTCTGAATGGCCAGCGGCAGATCCGGGCTCGCCACCCCAATTTCGATCCCGCGCATCCCTGGGACGGGGGCTGGGCCTTCATCGCCGAGACCCTGCCCGTCGATTCGGCGACCCCCGCGACGCTCCGCTGGGAAGCGGGCGTGTTTTCCGGCGCCTGGGCCAATCCACAGCATGGTGAACTGTTCACGGTGCCAGGACTGGCCTGGATCAATGACTTCATGCCGATTGGCGTCACCGACCGCCAGCGTCGCACGATCACCGTCACCAGGACACACGTCCCACCCTGGAGCCGTCTGAAAAAGGGCAACCGGTTTCGCGTGGAGAATTTGTTGGAACATCTCGACCAGCCGGGTGAATGGTGTTTTAACCCTGATGCCAGGCGTCTCTACTTCTGGCCGCCGGGAGCCGGTGTGTCAGCAGGGCAGTCCGTCACCTTTCCGGTCCTGGACCGTTTGATTGAAGTCCGCTCGACTTCAGGGAAGCCGGTGCGGCACATCCATTTCCAGGGCCTGACGTTCACCCAGACGTTGACCGTCTATCCCAATCCGATTGCCAAACACCCCGGGTACATCGACTGCAATCGGCCGAATTCGGCGGGCTACGCGTTCTTGATGGAGAATGCCGAACATTGCCGCGTGCAGGGCTGCCGGTTTGACCAGGTGGGTGGCGATGCGATCCGGTTGCACGGTTACAACGCGTACCACCAGATCGTGCAAAACGAGATTGTCGGCGCGGGGGCCCAGGCGATCTGTCTGGCTGATCTGGACTTCTGGCCCTACGACTTCAAACCGATCTGGCGGGGCAACGACGCGCGCTTCCGGGCGATGTCCAGCCGTCTGCCCTGGGCGATCGGCAACGTGATCTCGGACAATCATATTCATCACTGTGGCCTTACCGATGGTTTTGGCGCTGCGATTCACTTCCATGGGATGAATTGCCGCGACAACGTCATCTCGCACAACCTGATTCACGACCAGCCGCATCACGCCATGTACTTTTCGATGGGATTCGGACGCAATTACATCGAGTACAACGATGTCCATACTTTGTGTTTGGTCATGGCGGACGCTGGCGGAGTCTATCACAACCGTTGGTGTATTTTGCCGGACGATCCGGTTCTCAACCGGCACAGCGTCGTGCGCTACAATCGCATTCGTGACGTCTACGGTGTGGCTCCTTATGGCCGTCAGGGGGACGACCCGGCAGCCACACCCAGCCATGAGCGCCTCGAGAAACCGCACTTTACCTGGGGGATCTACTACGACAACTCGCCGCGCCGCGCCCAGGTATACGGGAATCTAACGATCAATAACGTGTGGGGCGGGGTTTTTCTCGGCGGCGGTTATTCGCAGCCGGAAGATTGTCTGGTGGAAAATAACATTATGGTCGAAAGCAACACCTACCAGTTTGACGCTGCGGTCAGCGCTGGCGCGGCCGGCAATCGCTGGCGTCGTAACATCGTTTATTACAAATCTCCGACCGCTGCCTTGCTGCGGGCCCGCGACACCAATGGCATCGCTGAGTGCGATTACAACGTCTACTTTCCGGCCAGCGGTCAACCACTGAAATTGGTGGGCGTACCTGGCGAATCCTGGCAGCAGTGGCGCGAGATGGGATTTGATCAGCACTCGGTCGTGGCGGATCCTCTGTTCGTCGATCCCGCGGAGGGCGACTATCGATTGCAGGCCGGATCGCCGGCGCTGCAGCTGGGATTCGAGCAGCTCCCGTTTGACCGTATGGGACCGCGGGCGCCGGCGGGTCCTCGTCCTTGAATCATGGGAGCCCGGTGTACAGCGGCCGGCAACCGATCCGCCAGACGCTGCGGGATCCACAGGTGTGTCCTTGTGGGTTTCGCCAGGGTTTTCTCCTCAAGCAAAGTGAAAAAACAGACTGGGAGAACGAGAGCAAGCAAAACTTAGGAAAAGAAGAGAAGACTAATCTCGCTGGTTCACTGCGATGACCTGGCGCATCCCGTGTCATCACCGCACTACAGAGACGCGATAGGCCGAATTCAATGGCATTTTCCTTGTATATCCAATGCGACCGCGTTTGCGAAAGCCAAGGAGAAACTCGGAGAACCAAATCGTGCCCGCTTTTACCACAAACCGAGGGAAATCAAGACCTATTATTGGACGCGTTCCGACGGTGGCAGGTGTCCTCTGATACTCCGCGAATCGTCCGATGGGTTGCTGAATGTGTTTACCAGAGAAGCGGATACCGAAGAGATCGACATGATCGGCGGTGCCATGTAACCGTAAGGAACCGCCACTGCTGCTGCCATAGTGAAGTAAGATCCTGAACGGCGCGCCGTTTTCTTTGACGGGTGATCTGCCGACTGTCCTTGGGATTGGCGAGACACGTTCTCCCAACCCAAAACAGCCGTGTTTCAACTTGGCATGAACCGGTGCGCCTGCGTGGGCTTGGAGGGAAGCAACGGCTTCGCATCACCTGGACCGCGCAGTAGAATTCGCGGATGCCAAATATTTCCACGACGAACGGCATCAGTCAGACGCGCGGTCTGATCCTGGGAGTCGGCTTCTGTTTCGGCTTTACGGGCCTGATCTGGCTCGCCGGTGATCGGCTCGATGCGTTCCAGCTGCGTGCGGATCGTCCCATTCCGTTCTGGTATCCGTGGGTTTCTGCGGCACCCACGTTCTGGACACGGCTTTCGGTTTGGGGATGCTACGCGGCGCACCAGCTGACCCTCTGGTGGCTGATCTGGCGATCCCAGTCACAAGGTAGTGGCTACAGCAAGTCGCTCAGCCGAATCAATGTTCTCGCACTCGTGGCGAATGCCGGTTTCATCACGTTGCACTTTGTCCAGACCCATGTCTTCTACGACGGACTGGCTCTGGATGTTCCGGAGCAGAGTTCCCAATGGTCTGTGATTCTGCTACTGGTGATTGTACTGCTGATGGAGAATCAGCGGCGCGGCTTGTTCTTTGGTCGGAAGGTCGGTGGCCGGATGATGGTAGAGTCGGCCCGGGCGCTGCGAAAATATCACGGTTACTATTTCGCGTGGGCTACGATCTACACATTCTGGTACCACCCCATGGTGAGCACACCGGGTCATCTGCTCGGCTTTCTCTACATGTTTTTACTGTTGTTGCAGGGCAGCCTGTTCTTCACACGGATGCATGTGAACCGCTGGTGGATGCTGACGCAGGAAGTGCTGGTCTTGATCCACGGGACTCTGGTGGCCCTCAGTAACGCTCCCGATTTCTGGCAGATGTTCTGCTTTGGCTTCGCCGGTTTGTTCATTGTCACGCAGATGCATGGACTCGGGCTGTCGGTCAGAGCCCGCTGGGGGTTTTTGTTGGTCTATGTTGTTTCTGTATCAGTTGTCTATTCCCAGGTCGGTATCGGTCAGATTCACCAGGTGACACTGATTCCATTAACCGAGTATGGAGTCGCCTTCGTGCTGGCGGCAATCGTCTGGGTTGTGATGAAACTCTGTGGCTATCCACGCGCAACCTCCAGCGCCCCGGATCAAGCCATGGCGCCGCCCGAGCCCTGAGTGGGACGTTGTTTGACGGTGGGTGGGATGGTCTGGCGGGCCACCCGCCAGAGTCCAACGCAACGGTCGTGTTGTTCCCACAAAAAAACCGCAGCGAGAATGAACCCCGCTGCGGTCATGTCGTTGGCTGAGGAAGGATTATTTTTTTTCCGAGACGCCCCACGAGCGGTCGTGCACAATCACCCATTTCCCTCTTTTCTTCATCCACGTGCAGGAGTAACGGCCTCGGGTCGGGCGGGTGGGGTCGCTGTCGCCTGCGTTTTTCCAGACCCCGGTCCCGATGACAATCCGGCGCGAGAGCACCTTGCGTTCCACCCCGGTGATGGTTTGTTCGATTTCCGATTGTTTGCCAAAAAGTTCTGCAAAGTGTTTTCGCATCGCTTTTCTACCCCGGCGATGAACGTCGTCTTCATAGATGACGTCGGCCTTCACGTCGTACAGTTTCGACAAGGCGACAGCATCATGCGCATTGAACGCCGCTTCCCATTGTCGCAAAGCAGCTTCTACCTCTGCGAGAATTTTCCCTTGGTCGATGTTACCACCCGGCTCGGATTTGGGCACCCGTTTGGCTTTGGAGACCCACGGTTTGCCATCGGTGATGTCCTCGTAATGGAGACTGTTCGCATCGGGCCAGGAGAGCGCGGCATCGGAGTCCCAGACCTTCCCGTCGAAAATACCACTGCCGTGCCCGCTCCATTTGTCGTCTGCGAACTTGTTGTAAACGGTCACGAAGTGATCGCCACGGGACGTCTGGGCCTGGAACACAAAGTGCTTTTTCTCGGCATCCCAGAACCCGATTTGCGTCCCGGTGTAGCCTTCCGTCGTCAGGGAAAACAGCAGGCTGTTTTTCTGCTTGGCGTTGGCCCACCTGTAGGTGAATCTCTCCGAGGTCGTTTTTCCATCAAAATCGAGCTGACTCGACCAGCGGCCGATCAAATGCTGATCGATCTGCTTGCGGATGGTCTCGGGCATACCCTGGCCAGCTGCCGGACTCACCAGGCAGGCCATCACCAGCGCGGTCTGAAAAATCGCAAGAGCTTTCATGAGATTGATCTCCAGTCATGCTGAAACTACTTGTCCTGGGCATCCTGCCGACAAAATCCACAACCGATCAACATATCTGGATGCAATCCCCGCGCCTACAAGCCGTGGCGACTACGCGATGCGGCACCAATCGCAGACCAGGAGATCCGCACGCACACCAGTTCTGGCAGCGCTGCGGGCGCCAGGACAAAGGCATCTGCTGGGCGATGCGTTGTGAGTGTAACGGGTTACCAACTAGGCGGACTGCAGTTGGTACAGCCGCAGGTGGGCGTCGGCGTGCGCCACGGCGACGCGTTGGTGATCTGGCGAGATGCTCATGCCGCGGCCATCGTTCTTGAGCTGCAGCTTGAAGTGTTCGTCACTGGTATCGCCTTTCCAGAATCCCAGGGAACCGCCGCCACTGCCTCCGGACAAGCCGATCCAGAACCCGGCCGGGTGATGTGCCACACCCCACATAGTGCCCTTGATCTTGTCCTTGGGTTGCAGCACTCGATCGAGGGTTCCCTTGGAGAGATCCACCAGGGCGACCACCGCTTCACCGACGCCTGCGAAGGCATTGGTCACTTTTGAGATGCCGCTCAAGGCCAGTTGGGTACCGTCGCTGCGAATGGCGATATCGCGTGCTCCCCCGATATCGGCGCGGAAAGTGGTGTCATAGCCATGTAACGCTTCCACTCGCAAAAGTTCCCGCGCGGGCTTGCCATTTAACGACCAGGTCTTGACCACCCCTTTGTGGTCGCAGGAAACAAGCCCCTGGGAGTCGTGTTGGAAAACGACGTTGTAGACGTGCGTTTCGTGTCCGGAAAACTCCTGCACCATTTGACCGTCGCTGGCCTGCCAGACCTTGACCGCGCGGTCATTGCCGCACGTGGCCAGGTACTTGCCGTCCGGGCTGAGGGTCACGGCCCGCACCCAGCCCTGATGTGCCTCAATCGTGCGCAGCGGTTTCGGTTGGCTGGCCGCCGCTTCCCAGAAAATCAGTCGGCCATCGTAGCCACCACTATAGAGCGTTTTTCCATCAGTGGATGCGGCCAGTGTGCGGACCCAACTGTCATGTCCGGTGAATGCAGATGCCTGCCCGCTGCTGAGGTCGAAGCGGTGGATCAAGTGGTCTTCGGCACCGAAAAAGACGTACCGGGATAACGGATCCCAGAAGCACGTTGTCAGCGGACGATTGTGCTTGAATTCTTTGATCAGTTTGGTTTGTTTGGGGTCCATGGCGGCTGTCGCGTTTGTTGTCATACCAACAGCTCCGTAATGGCGTCTTTCGCTGGATCGGCGATCGGAAAACGCCGGTCTCCGACCTCGAAATCGCCTTTTGAGTCGACGCCTGCGGCTTGCAGAATCGTGTGGAAAATGTGGCCGTGGTCGACAACCCGTTCGACCACCTCGGTGCCATTCTTGTTTGTTTTGCCAACGACCGCACCGGGTTGGATTCCGGTGCCGCCCAGCAGGACGCTCCAGGCCGTACCCCAGTGATCGCGACCGTACGTCTTGTTGATTTTCGGTGTCCGGCCAAACTCACTCATCACGCACACCAGTGTATTCTCCAGCATACCGCGTTCCGCTAGGTCGGCGATCAGCAGTGAGAACGGCAGGTCGAACTCCCCCAGCTGCTCGATGTGAAAATTGAAGTTTTCGTGGTGCGTGTCGTAGTCGGCATGATTGACCTGAACGTAGGGAATGCCGTGTTCCAGCAAGCGACGAGCCAGCAAACAGTGTGTACCGAACAGGCTGGTTCCGTAGCGTTGCTGATCCTGCTTGGATTCTTTGCGAACGTCGAAGGCATCCCGCTGCGCGAGCAACTGCCGGGCCTGGTCGAAAGAGAAATTGTAGGCCGCCGTGTCGGCAGAGCGTCGTCGTCGTGCGGAACGGTTGTTGAATCGTTCGCGCAGGCGATTGCTCCGCTGGGCCGTTTGCGGATTTTTTTTCGCCGCTCCGAATTCCGGAGGCTTGGCATCGTAGATCGCCATGTTGGCGTAGCGCGGTCCCAGGTACGCCGGTTTGTGGAACTCCGATTCGACGTTGCGTTTGCCGGCCGTCTGGCGGACGAGAATGTGACTGGGAAGGGTAAAGCTGGAGGGTGTCAGCGCTTTGGCGGTGACCGCGCCCAGGTGAGGATAATCGGTGCCAGGAATTTCCTTGCGGCCGGTGGTCATTTCGACGACGCCGCGGGCGTGATTTCCGTTCTTGGTGTCCAGGCTGCGGACCACAGAAAGATGGTGCATTTGGCGAGCCGTATGTGGCAGCAGCTCGCAAATATGAGTTCCCGTGACAGACGTCGGAATCGTACGGAAAGGCCCGCCCGTGTCGGTATTGGGTTTGGGGTCCCACGTCTCTAGCTGGCTCACACCCCCATGCAGGAAGATGTTGAGGACTTGTTTGTGGCTCGCCTTGAATTGCTCCGCGATCGCGCTGGTGGTGAGCAGCTCACCCATCCCGGCTGCACCCAGAATCGACGATCCCAGAAAGGCGCGGCGATGTACGTCATGTTCGGCGGACCCGCAGGCGTAGGAGTGCTTCATGGCAACCCATCCGACTTGTGAAAGTGGTTTGGGGAGGTCAGTACAAACGTCTCCCCCAGCTACCCTATCATAGGCCGCTCGCCGGGCTGCAACAACGGCGGATGCCTCCGTTCGGTGCGGTCATGCCCCCCTCCGGGGCCATGCGATGCACGGTTTTTCTTGTGATTGTGTACAGCGCGTGGGCTGTGCCTCTGCCAGCTGCGGGGAGCGAGGGCCAGACGGGACAGGCTCCTGCCACCGGAGTCCGTCTATTGGGCCTGACCTCGCTCCTCGGCTCCAGTCTCTATAGTGGTGATGTTTGAATATGCCGAAACATGGGGGCCGCACATGAAACGCATTCTATTCACTCTTGCTATTGTCTTGAGCCCACTTTGGGGTTCTTCCGGTCAGTCGGCATCGCCACTGCGGGAGACGATGGAGTCCTATGTAGAGAGTCGGGTCATTGCTGGCAGTGTGACCATCATTGCCAGCAAGGATCGCGTGCTCAGTTGCGAGGCGGTGGGACACGCGGACATCGCTACGCAGGAAGTCATGCGGCCCGACCATCTGTTCTGGATCGCCAGCATGACCAAGCCGCTGACCGCGGTGTGTGTGCTGCAGTTCCAGGATGAAGGGCTTTTGACGATTGATGATCCGGTCGCCAAATACCTGCCGGAGTTTCAGGGACAGTGGAAGATCAGTCAACGGGACAAGGGGCGCCTCCTGCTCACTCGGCCGCGCCGCGCTGTAACGATCCGTGACCTGCTGACCCACACATCGGGGCTGTCCGACACCGAGAGGCCCCGCAACGAGAGCACGCTTGCGGAACTCGTAGGACTTTATTCGAAAATGCCTTTGTATTTTGAACCCGGTAGCAAGTGGGCCTACAGTAATCCCGGCATCAATACGCTCGGCCGCATTGTCGAGGTTGTCAGTGGTCTACCCTTCCACGCGGCGCTGCAGCAGCGCGTGTTGGATCCATGCGCTATGAAGGATACCACCTTGTGGCCCACTCCAGCGCAGGCGAAGCGTCTGGCGACAGCCTATCGCCGCGACAACGAGGGAAACCTCGCAGAAACGGACAATGCTTTTCTTCCCGGCGGGATCAGCAACCGTAAACGCACACCGGTGCCCGGGGGTGGATTGTACTCAACTGCCAAAGACGTGACCGCGTTCTATCAGATGATGCTCAATGGCGGTATGTCGCATGGGGTCCAGGTACTCAAGAAAGAGACCGTATCGCGGATGACGCGGATGCAGACGGAGGACTTCAAGAAAATCGCCTGGCAGCCTGCGCAACCGCCCGATCGATTTGTGGATCCTTCGTTTTTCTTGAATGGGATGAGTTGGGGACTGGGTTTTCAGGTTGTCAAAGAGCCTCGCGGCGTGATGACGCCCCTTTCTGCGGGAACGTTTGGCCATGGTGGTGCTTACGGCACTCAAAGTTGGGCTGACCCGAACCGCGGCGTGGTTATGGTGTTGATGATCCAGCGGGCCGATTTTTCTACCGGTGACAATGCACCGGTGCATCGAGGTTTTCAGGAAGCAGCGCAGCAACAGATCCGATTCTTGCGTGATCGATAATCGCGGGTATCACGATCACGTGGACCGCAAGCGAACCGACGGTTTGAACCGAATCGCCGTGGCGTGAGTCTTCCTGGCGCCCGTTGTTGCACGCCCCAATGCGCCCATTCGGTTCCAGGAGTAGTGGATTCCAGGAGCCGGATGGCTCTGGATACGCATATGATCGCAGATCGTTTATGCGTATCATATTGGCATATGCTTATGCGTCTGTGCCGCACTCTCCCAGTTGCTGCCTGGTCTTGGCACGACCTGTCTCCCCGGAGTTCTTTCGAGATGAGCAACCAGTACTTCGTACAACGGGCCGGAAAAATTTCCGGTCCCGCGAAAGCGGAACTCCTGCAACAGTACGCTGCCAACGGAAAATTGCGGCCGACGGATGAAGTTGCCCTTTCTCGGCAGGGACCCTGGCACGTGATCAGTAAGGTGCCCTTGCTGGCACAACACCTGCCCGCTCCCGACCCTCTGGCGGACTCGCCTGGCGATCCCCTGGCTGCCGCCAGCCTGATGGCCTTGGATGCCACATCTCCACCGCCTGCCTCTAGGGCCCCAGCAAAGACTGCCAAACCGGCTGCCCAGCGCGTGACTGGCATGGCACGGCAGCTGGCAGGCCTGGTCGTGCTGGTGGGCCTGCTGGCGGTGGCCGCGTTCCTCTTCTTGCGGAGTGACCCGGAAGCGGAATTGAAAGCACTGGGGGCGAACATTGTGCGCAACCAGCAGGATGACATCGTCGTGGTGACGATGTCAGGACAACACGACTCAGCAGCGCGCGAGAAGATGACCGACGCGGGACTGGTTCATCTGAAAAATCTGGACAGGTTAGAACGTCTGCACATCATGTATCTCCCGATTACAGACTCCGGCCTGACCCATATCAAGGGTCTGAGCGAGTTGGAAATTCTCAAGCTAGAGCAGATCAATATCACCGACGCGGGATTGGTACACCTGCACGGCTTGACCCAATTGCAAGAGCTCACGATCAGGAATACCCAAGTGACCACCGCGGGCCTTGAGAATTTGAGATCCGCGTTGCCAAACTGCAATATTGTCGTCGGCGACGCAACCGCTAGCGCTACAGCACCGGTTTCCATTTCTCCGGAACCGGATCGGGAAATCAAGGGATTCGCTGGCGGCGCAAACGCAACAGCCCGCGCTACAGCGCCGGCTTCCGCAGCCAGTGCCAGAGCGTCGGACACCGGCCGCGAGCTCTCTCAGGAAGTGTCTGCCATTTCGCTGGAACCGGATTTGGAAATCAAGGGATTCGCCGGCCGCGTCAACAACGTCGTCTGGAGCCCGGACAGTACTCGGGTGGCGGCCGCGACCGGCGGGGCGAATCCAGGGAAAGCCAGTTCGTCCATCATCCACGTGTGGAACGCGGCCACTGGCGAAGAAGAACTGGTTGTTTCTCTACCAAAGACCTGGATGAGTGGCATCAGTTGGAGCGCCGATGGGTCGCACCTTGCTGTCAAGGCGGGCGGGTCGATCTCATTTACAGAGGTGGAGGAGGGAGAGCAGAGCCCGGGTAAACTACAGGTGATCGACGTCAAAACGGGGAAGGCTCGGATTTCAGTGGAGTTGGACAGCGAACAGGGAAGCTGGGATCGCGAAGTTCTCCAGTGGAGTCCCGCTGGCACATCGATTGCCGGCCTGGCAGGGGATGCAATCATGGTCTGGTCAGCGGAGACAGGTCAGCCATTGCAAGCACTCAGTTACGCCGACTTCGACCGTGGTCCTGTCGATGTGAGCTGGCGTCCCGATGGCAAGCTGCTGGCCGTTGGTTGTCATGGTGGGTTCGTCGACCTGTGGGACGTGGCCACGGCCAGGATCGTGAAATCGCTTGATTACAGTTCACTCAAGATCGGCAACCAATCTTTCAAACTAGGCATTTTGATGACCAGTCAGAAGAGTGTTCAATGGAGTTCTGACGGAAATTTCATCGCCAGTGCCAGTATCAGTGACGTGCAGATTTGGAATGCCCGAACTCGCACCGCCAGGGGAACGTTTCGGGAGGGTGCGAGCTGCCTGGCCTGGTCCCCCGATGGAACACAATTGGCGGGGGCCAAGGATGAAGAGATCAACCTTTGGAATGTGCAGGCAGCCGAACCTGGCAAGTCCTTTACAGCGCATTCCGGCGATGTCGTCAGTCTGGCTTGGAGCCCTGACGGCCGGCGCATCGTCAGTGCCGGTAAAGTACGGGGACGCCTTTTTGAGGAAGAGAAGTCGACGCTGAAAATATGGTCCGTTGCGACCGATTGACCTGCACCCCCTGTACCTGGCAAGAATGATAGCCAGAGGATGCTAAACAGGGCTGCGTCCGAGTGACCGCCAGTTGTCCACCCCATAGCAAAAGAGACTTAGATGACCACGGCAGGGGAGTTGCCTGACGAGCCCGACTCCACAGCAGCGGTGGACCAGCTACCGCGCGACTGCGATCCCGTGATCAGCGAACTGCGCGCCCGGAAACGACGCCAGTTACTGTGGATGCTGGTCGTGGCTATTGTCCTGGGACTGTTGTCAGGCCTGACCGGTATCGGCGAGACCGATGCGCGACTCATGCAATTCGTCGCCACGCTGGCCTTTGCCTGCCCGCTCTTCCAGTGGTGCGAGCTGGACCGCTTGGAGCTGGGGAACCAGCGCTGGCGCGGCTTCGGGCTGCTGCTGATTCTATTCCCCGGGCCGATTATGATCTTGCCGATTTACTTGCTGGTGACGCGCGGGCGACGGGGTATCCTCGCGGTGGCGATTGCTGCGGCAGTTTACTACGGGTTGCTGGTAGCGAGTGGCCTGGCGGAAATGACAGGACTGCTGTTGAGCGGAAGATCGAATCCCCGAGTGCGAAACCGTTTTGCCTGGCGCGCGGGACTGGCGCGAGTAGATCGGCAAGCGGATCCAGCGGACAGCGGCCGCACGACCTGGCAACTAGCGCTGCAAACCGTTCCAGCGTCTCTGCAGGCGATCCAGCAGGTCGCTGCGGCGCGTCAATAGGACCAGTCGCCCGACCTCCAGCGCACCGGTGTTAAAGCGGGCCGTCGGGCCGGCCTGTGTGACGGCGATCGCCTGAGGGCCGTCTGCTTCGATCGAGACGGCCGAGGCGACGGTAAAACCGGCCGGGAGGATTAATTCCACTGGCGTCTGCGCCAGCGGGGTCGAGGTGAATCCGGCCGGCGCAGAGCGGTATTGCCGGTTGATCATCACCACCAGCAGGGCGTCGGTGCCGGCAGCTACCGTCTTGACCCACAGCTTGTCCGGTGTCCTGGCCGACAAGTCCACGGGGAAGCCGACCCCGATCCAGGGCGCCAGCAGTTGCAGCTGGCGGTTGAGAATGGCGATCTCGGCCCAGGTGTCGGCGACCCATTGGCAGCCGGCTTCCTTATTCGCGTTGTACCAGTAGTAGCAGATGCCGTGGGCCCCGGCGGCCACGGAGGCGTACACGGCGATCCGCTCCTCGCCCGGCCGAGGCGGACGGGCGCCGCCGTCGGGGCTGGCGCTGACAACGATGTTCATCGGCTTGGGCATGAAGCCCGCGCGGGCCGCTTGGGTGTCGCCGTACATGTAAGTCAGCGGGTCCCAGGGCGCTTGTTTGGCGTGTGCCGCCAGCGGATAGTAGATGTCCGCCTGCACGACGTCCGGCAATTGACCGTAGGTGGGATAGTTCTGGGGTCGGAAGGTCTTGTCGACGACCAGGGTGGTTGGATGAACCGGGTCGGCGGCGCGGAGCGTGGCGGCCAGCTGGACCAACCGCTGGGCATGCAGACCGAGTCGTAGCGGTGCCGCGATGCCGTGATGTTCTCCGTCGAACCAGTCGTTGACGTCCGGCTCGTCGAACAGCCAGTAGGCCCGCGTCTGTCTGTCGGGCCTGGCCAGTTCGCGGATCTCCTCTTTGGTCTGTCCTGCATGATGGTGATTGGGTTGCAGCCGGATCCGATAGTGGTCGGCCATCGCCTGCCACCAATCCTGGCTGATCTGCCGCCAGGATTCGGTCCCCCCGGGTGAGATCCAGCTATCGATGTAGTGTTCGTAAAACTCCTGGAAACCTTTTTCGATATAGGGCCGGGGGCCACCAAAATTGGCACCGAACATCATCACGGCGAAACCGTTGCTAGCGCGGAGACTGCAAACGCGTTGCTCGCCCGTACTCAGGCGGCAGTCGACGAGGTGGAAGCTGCCCTCCCGCCACGTATTTTGCAGTGGCACGACCAGGGGGATCACACCGGTCTGCTGGTAGCCGGCGAGCCGCTGGCTGGCGGCGGTGACCTCGTGGCCATCGACCTTGAGCGATGCCACCGAGACGGGGTTTTGTGGCGAGGCCCGGGGAACCAATAGGTAGACATAAAGCCGATCGCGCGCAGCATTCAGCGTGGCCAATCCAATGTGCGTTTGCTCCATAAGGCTGTGCGGCTGCACGTCTGGTGTCGTCTGCACGGTCAGGTCGATCTGCCGGCCGCTGGCTGTCGACAGCTGGACCTGGAGTGGCCGGCGGTGCCACTGGCGCAGCCGTACGAGGATCTCCGTCCAGTCGATCCCGTCGGTCGATGGTGACGGCAGGATGCGGTACCACACGGGTCGACCGGCATCCAGTAGCGCCTGCGGTGGCCCGCCTGGGTGGAACTCGATGCTGTGCTGCTGGTAGTGCGGATACTCTGGGACCCGCGGGTGGGATCGGCCGGGCAGGCCCTGGCGGAGTGAGACGCCGTTGAGAACCACGTCGGTGATCTGGTCAGTCGCCGGTCCGCGGTGGACCACCACGATCCGCAGGTAGGCGCCCGGCCCGTTCTGCAGCGGCACAAACGGGCCGTCGGCCGGCGGCGGGAGCCGATCAGGCTCGACGTTGGCGTAAAGGAGTTCCCAGGTTTCGGTGCGGTCGGCCGCCTGGGAGGCGCTATCTACCACCAGCAGCCAGCTCATCAGCCAGGTGGCCAGCAGACCGACTTTTCTGTCTGTACGCATGTGTCGTCGCGTCCTCTCGGAGTGTCGGCCTGCCGCCGGACCGTTGGGTTGACTCCAGCCGGCCATTCTTCCTGCGGCGCGCGGACGCCGCAAGGGAAGGGGCCCCGCCGACGGTGCGGGCGGTATGTAAATTTCCCTGAATTTTACACACCGCAGTTGCCTGCGTTGGGCTCTATAGGGTCGGCGCCTGGATGCGCTGGCCAAAGAGGCTGCCTATGGGAGTCAACAGAGGACCTTCTCTGTCCGGTTTGGTCGCGCCGGTCTGAATACGCGGCCAACGACATGACGACTCCAGGTGCACCCACTGACTCGACTTTGTATTTCTGATCCCTTGTTCGACAGGAGTTTTTTGATGCGTTATCAACAGCTGAGAAATGTCACATTGTTGCTCATGGGCACTGCGTTGCTGCTGGACTCTTCACTTGGCATGGCCCAGGCGCCCCGGCGATCGGCCGAGGAACTGCTCGCGGCGATGCAGGGAACATGGGTGCGCGACTCCATGAACAACAAGGGCGACTGGATCCGCCGGGAAAAGGTGATTCAAGGACACACCGAAACGATTACGGATTACGACAAGGACAACCAGAAGATTCGTGGCTGGACCGTCCAATTCAAGGTCGAACGATTCGCAGGAAAATACAACGTATTCCGGACTTCGGGCGTGATCTACATTTTTGATGTGGATGATAACTACTGGTATGAGTTGCACGACCTGAAGCGGACGCAGACGATGCTCCCCGCCTTTCGACGCGTCAAGCCGACTGGCAACCTGAACGAGAACACGCTCAAAGGGATCGAAAACTGGATCGGAAAATGGCGCGGTGACTTTGTGCCGACGGCCGTTGCGGGGTACGGAAATGT